>JADLHG010000004.1:0-300000 GCA_020848905.1 Deltaproteobacteria bacterium | reverse complement strand
GGCGTGAGCACCAGGGCGCACTGCCGCGAGATGTCCGAGAGGAGCCGGCTCACCTCGCGCAGCAAGGTCTGCAGCTCGGGGTTCGAGAGCTGGTAGCGCGCGCGGATGTCCTGCTCCTCGGCGTCGCTCAGCTGTCGCGCCTGCATCAGCCGGTCCACGAAGAAGCGCAGTCCGATGTCGGTGGGCACGCGGCCCGCGGACATGTGCGGCTGGCGGAGCAGACCTTGCTCCTCGAGGTCCGCCATCACGTTGCGGACGGTAGCCGCGCTCTGCTGGATCCCGTGGCGCCGCACCAGCGTGCGCGAGCCCACAGCCTCCCCCGTCAGGATGTACTCCCTGACGAGTGCGGCGAGGATCTCCTGCGCGCGCGGACCGAGTTCCATGTTTGGGTATTCTTTGAAGCCCCGAGGCGCCTGTCAAGCGCCGCTCCTCGGCAAACGCACCTTATCCCTTGCCCCGGCGCGCGACCTCGCCCAACGTCAGGAGATGTCGGACGCGCCCTCGCCCCCGGTGACGCAGCCCGGAGCTCCAGCAGCGGCAAGGCGCCGCGCGTTGGTCCTCGGACTGCTCGTGCTCGCCACGCTGGTCCTGTGCGGCCTCGCGCTGGCCGGCGGGTGGGCCGCTCCAGACCGGCTGCGCCGCCTCGCCACCGACGGAGGCGCGCGCGCCGCCGCCACCTTCGCTGCCGGGATGCTGGTGGCCGAGCTGCTCTGGCTTCCGCGCGTATGGGGCCTGCTCGCCGCGGGGGCCCTCTTCGGCCCGTGGCGAGGGGCCCTCCTCGCCGCCACCGCGGACCTCCTCTGCGCCACGACCTGTTACTTCGCCGCGCGCACCGCCGGGCGCCCTTTCGCCGCCGCGATGCTGGCCCGCCGTCCGCGCCTCGCGCGCTGGGTCACCGTCCTCGCCGAGGAGCGCGGGCACTGGACGATGCTGGCCCTGCGCGTGGGACCCGTGCACTTCACGGCGCTGAGCTACGCGGCAGGCGTGAGCGGCGTGCGGCCCGCACCGTACTTCCTCGGCACCGCGCTCGGGATGCTCCCCGGTGGCGCGCTCTACCCCTGGCTCGGCCACGCGGCGCGGCAACCGAGCCGCTGGATGCTCCTCGGCCTGGCAGCCTTGGCGATCGCCCTCGGCGGGGTCGCGTTCTGGATCGCGCGCCGGCTCGTTGCCCGACGCCCCGATTCACAGCCGGAGCGCCACCTCGTCGGCCAGCCAGAGACCTCGCCGAGTAGGACGGACGCGGTCCGGCTCGACGCACAGGAGCCCGACCTCGGCCAGCTTGGCTAGCGCTTCCCCGTAGTGAGCCGTCACGTCGGCGCCAAAACGGGTCCTATAGAGCGGACGACTCAACCCATCGGTCGTCCGGAGCGCGACGAAGAGCATCTCGTAGCGGGCCGAGCCCGCCTCGACGACTTCGGTGCGACTTCCGGCGAGCGCCGGCAGCCGTCCGTCGCGCACGGGCACGTCCAGATAGCGCGAAAAGGGGGGATTGATGCTCCGGACGGTCTCGAGGCCCTCGGCCCCTTCGGCGTCGCTCGGCCCCGTCCACAGGGAGTGCGCCGACGCCCCGAGTCCGAGGTACGGCTGTCCGCTCCAGACCAGGCCGTGATGCCGCGACCGGAAAGGCGCCGGCGCGTAGTTCGACACCTCGTACTGCGGATACCCGAGCTCCTCGAGGCGCGCGCAGCCGGCCTCGAGCAGCTCTCCCATCGCGTCGGGCTCGAGCGGGGTGACTCCGGCGCGCCGGAGGGCCGCTCCCGACGAGAGCGTCAGCCCGTAGAGCGAGACGTGGTCTGGCCCGAGCGAGACCAGCCGATCGAGCTGGTCGAGGTGGTGCTCCACCGTTTGGCCCGCGTGGCCGAAGATCGCGTCGCAGGTCAGGTTGGCGAGCCCGAGGCGCCGCGCGCGCGTCACCGTCTCCTCCACCATCCGCGCGGTGTGGCTCCGCGTGAGCAGGCGCAGCACCGCGTCGTCGAGCGACTGCACGCCGAGGCTCAGTCGGTTCACGCCCGCTTCGAGCAGCGCGGCGAGCTGCGCCTCGGGCAGCTGCCCCGGGTTGGCCTCGAGGGTGACCTCCCAGCCCTCTGCCCCCGCAAAGGCCCCGCGCAGGGCCGCGAGCACCCGGGCGACCTCATGCCCCGGCCAGAGCGAGGGGGTCCCTCCGCCGAAGTAGACCGCGCGCACGCCTCGCCCGGCGTAGGCCGGCGCCCGCCCCTCAAGCTCGCGCAGCACCTGATCCGCATAGCGCGCGTGCGGGAAGTCCGCGAGCGCCACCGTCGGAAAGTCGCAATATCCGCACCGCACGTCGCACTGCGGATAGTGCACGTAGACCACCATCGGGGAGGCCGCGCAGCCTCCTTCGTCGACGTCTCCTCGGAGCGCTTCGCCTTGACGGGGCATGACCCTCTGCTATACGAGCATGGGCCGATGAGCGCTGACAAGCTACCGACGGCCTACCTGGACCATGCGGCGACGAGCCCCGTGGACGAGCGGGTCGCCGCGGCCATGCTCGAAGCGCTGCAGCGCACCTTCGGCAATCCCTCGTCGCGCCACCCGGTTGGACTCGCCGCCGAGCGACTCGTGCGCACGGCTCGCCAGCGCGTCGCTGCGAGGTGCGGCGTGGAATCGAGCCAGGTGATCTTCACCAGCGGCGGGACCGAGGCCCTCGCCCTCGGGCTCCTCGGCGGGCTGAGGCGCGGAGGCTCGCCGGCGCACCTCCTGATCAGCGCCGTCGAGCACGCTGCGGTCCGCGAGACGGCTAAGCTCGCCCAGGCGGCGGGGCACCTCGTGGAGACGGTCCCCGTGGGGCCCAGCGGGTGGGTCGCCCCCGAGGACCTCGGTCAGCGCGTGCGCCCCGACACGGCCCTCGTGGCGCTGATGCACGTGAACAACGAGACGGGGGTCGTGCAGCCCGTCGCGGAGTGCGCGCGCCAGGTCAAGGCGCGCCAACCCCGATGCCGCCTCCTCGTCGACGCGGTGCAGTCGTTTACCTGGCTGCCGACGCACCTGTCGCACCTCGGCGCGGATCTGCTGGCGCTCTCGGGCCACAAGATCCACGGACCGAAGGGGGTCGGGGCGCTCGTCCTCGCTCCCGGTGTGCACGTCGCGCCGCTCTGGGGCGGAGGAGATCAGGAAGGAGGCCGCCGCCCCGGCACCGAGAACGTCCCCGGCATCGTCGGGCTCGGGCTCGCCGCGGAGCTCGCCACGGGCCCCACCGAGGGCGTGAGCGAGCTCGCGGACCGCCTCGCGCGCGCCGTGCAAACCATCGCCCCGTCGGCCTACCTGCTCGGGGACCGCGCGCGGCTGGCCCCGCAGATCCGCAGCGTCGCCCTCCCGGGTCGCCGCGCGGAGGTGCTCGTCAACGCTCTCGCCGAGGCGGGGGTCTTCGTCTCGAGCGGCTCGGCGTGCCACGCACGCCAGGGGCTCCGCAGCCACGTCACCGAGGCCATGGGCGTGCCCGAGTCCCACGCAGTCCTGCGCTTCTCCCTCAGTCGGTCCACCACGCCGGCAGAGATCGAAACGGCCTGTCTCGTCCTCGAGCGGGTGCTGAGGTCGACATGAGCCACGTCGCCACTCCTCTCATCGCCCTGCGGTACGGGGAGCTCTTCCTCAAGGGCCAGAACCGCCACACCTTCGAGCGGCAGCTCGAACAGAACCTGCGCCGCGCACTCTCCGGACTCCCGTCGGTGAAACTCGAGCGGGGGCAAGGTCGGATCTTCCTCTCGGGCGACGCGCAGGAACTCCGGTCCGCCGAGGATCGCGCCCGACGCGTCTTCGGGTTCTCGTCGCTCAGTCGCGCGCTGGCGGTGCCGTCCGACCTGGACGCCCTGGCGGCCGGCGCGCTCTCGCTCGTCGAACGCGAGGGGCCGGCAAGCGCGCCGCGCTCCTTCAAGGTGGAGACGCAGCGCAGCGACAAGCGCTTCCCCTTCCCCTCCCCGGAGATCAGCCGCATCGTGGGAGCGGCCATCCACACCACGCTGGGCTGGCCCGTGGACCTGCACCACCCGGAGCTGGTGGTCGGCGTCGAGGTGGGCGCGGTCCAGAGCTTCGTCTTCGTCGGCAAGATCCCCGGCGCGGGAGGTCTGCCCGTCGGGACCGGCGGACGCGCCCTGCTCCTGCTCTCGGGCGGGATCGACTCGCCGGTGGCGGGGCACCTGATGCAGAAACGCGGGTGCACGCTGGAGGCGCTCTACTTCCACTCGCCGCCGCACACCAGCTCGCGCGCGCGGGACAAGGTCCTGCAGCTGGCCGAGCGCCTGGCCTGGGCGCAGGGGCAGCTCACACTGCACGTCGTCCCCTTCACCGCCGTGCAGGAGCAGATCCGCGACCGGGCGCCAGCGGAGCTGTCGGTCGTGCTCTACCGGCGGATGATGATGCGCATCGCATCCCGGCTCGCGCGAACTCGCCGCTGCCTCGCGCTCGCTACCGGAGAGAGCCTGGGTCAGGTGGCGAGCCAGACCCTGGGCAACCTCGCGTGCATCGAGGCGGCCGCCGAGCTCCCCGTCCTTCGCCCCTTGCTCAGCTTCGACAAGACGGAAACGATCGCGCTCGCGCGCCAGCTCGGCAGCTACGAGATCTCGATCCTGCCGTACGACGACTGCTGCTCGCTCTTCGTCCCCCGCCATCCGTCCACGCGGGTCGCCCCCGCCGACGCGGAGGCCGCGGAGGCCGCGCTCCCCGTCGAGGCGCTCCTGGCCTCGGCGGTCGAGGGGACGGAACGGCTCGTCCTGCCCCAGTCGGCCGGCGCGGGGTGACGCTGTCGCCGAGCCACCTGCCAACGGCGGACCGCACGCGAGCGACCCGACTGGCCAGGCAGTCTTTCGATTCTCGCACGGCGCGACAGCCGCCTCCACCGAGGCAACCTACGGAAAGACATGCACTTGGCAGGGTCTGCGGCCCTGGTATCCCTCCTGCTAAGGGGAGTCCGGCCCCTTAGCCCAGGAGAGGGCAGCGCATGCGTCGACGATCATCTCTGGCGGTCCTGCTCGGCGCGATCCTGCTCGCGTCCCTGACCGCGCCCGCCCCCGCCGCGCGGCGCCGAACGCGGCAACCGCCGCTCCCGACCAACGAGAACACCCCGGCCCGCCTCTACCCGGCCGGCGGGATCCCGCTCGGGCAGCCGGCGGGCGAGCCACGGCGCGAGCGCAGGATCGAGGAAAATCCAGAGCCCGTGCGGTGGACCGTCGGAGCGGGCGACCCTCGCGGCACGATCCTGATGTTCCACGGGCTGGGCAGCCGTCCGAACAACCGTCTGTTCGCGGACCTCGTGGCGCGGCTGGATGAGGAGTGTCGCGCCCGCGGCGTCTGCTTCCGGGTCGAATCGCACTGGATGCGCGCCGTGGAGCTCGACGACGACGGAAACGCGCAACGCGAGGGCTGGGGCCTCGGCGGCGACTCGCTGCGACGGGCGCGGCGCGCCGTGGAGCAGGCCCTGGGACCGGTGCTCGTGCTCGGGCACAGCATGGGCGCGCAGGCGGCGGTCGAGGTGGCGCAGGCGCTTCCCGATCGCGTGCGAGGTGTCATCGGACTGGCCCCCGCGGTGGGAAGCTTCGGGCACGAACCGGTGGACCGACTGCGCCGGGCCTGGCGGTCGCTCTTTCACCAGAACGAGCTCGCGCCCATCGATCACATGGCGGCGCGGCTGAACGAGCGGCGCGATCGTCTCGAGGAAACCCTCGCTCCGTACGAGGCACGGGTGGAGCGCGCCCGAGAGGAGCGCCGCCGCGCTCGCGTCGAACAGGCGCCCGCGGGGAACGCAACCGGCCGCCGCCTTCGAGGTGGGTTCTTCGGCGCCGAGGGCGCGCTGGACGGAGTCGAGGACGAGGGCGGAGCCTACGACGTCGGCGGCGCCCACGCGGCGGAGACCAGGCCGCGCCTCCCCTTCGACGGCGCGGAGCTAGAGCGTTATCGGGACCTCAAGGCCGAGCTCTCCGATGTGAAACGGGCGCAGGACGACCTCAGGGCCTACGAACGGCTGGGAGGCCGCATCCCTCCGGTCAAGCCCACGCTGGTCTTCCACGGCACGGAGGACGAGGTCATCCCCTACCGCCGCGTACGAGACCTGTCGGCCGAGCACCCCGAGGCGGTCCGCTTCCGGACGGTTCAAGGGGGCGACCACCGACTCCTCAAGCTGCGAGAGCAGCCGCAGCGCGGGGAGCTCGGCTTCATTGGGCGCCGAGACCGCTACAACGCGCTGATCGACGACGCGGCCACCGCCGCGGCGCGCATCGACATGGCGCGCGAGGTGATCCAGTTCCTCGGGGACGTGATGTAGGGGAGCTCGCGGGGCCTCAGATGAGGCCGTCCCAGCCGAGGCTTCCGGGGAGCCAGAGCGTCATCTCCACACTCCCCGGCCCGACGCCGCCAGCCCCCAGGTCTCCCTCCAGCACCACCTCGTCGCAGGCCTCGCTCGGACGACTCAGGTCGAGCAACACCTTGGCGAAGAGGACGCTGCCGAAGTCGGAGCCTGCACAGCGGACCGTGTCGCGCCGCCGCCAATCCTCCTCCTCGGGACCCACGGCGTTCTCGCTGTTCGTGAGCGAGAAGCGCGGCAAGGTCCACTGCGTATCCCGCTCTCCGCCGAGCGGATGTCGCTGCGCCTCCTCCGGTCGATAGCAGTATTGGTACGGGCGCTGCTCGTAGCCCCTCACGAGGGCCCACGCCTCGTCTCCCTGCCGGTAGTCCAGCACGAGCTGCTTGACCTCCGAGTCCGGGTGCGCGAGGTGGAGGCGCACCGTCTCCGGGCGTGGGTGGAAGACCTTCGCCAGCACCAGCTGCGCGAGCTGCGCGTAGGTCCGCTTGTGCCCTTGCAGGTGGAGCATATCCAGGCGACTGACCGTGTAGCACTGGTAGTCGTGGAGCCCCTTCTTGATGAGCAGGCGGTCCGTGCGGAGCTCCGCGGGGGGCTCGGCCAGCGTTCCGGCCGAGAAGACGATATCGGTCTCGAGCTCGTCGATCTTGTCGGTGAGGGCTCCGTAGAGCCTCTCCAGGTCACAGGACATGCTCCCGCTCCTCGCGTAGTGCGTTGCACGCCGGGCCTGCGCACGCGCCGGTACCCGCCCACCGCCTCGCCGCACCAGTCGGCAGCGGCGGCGACCGTCCCTATGCTACGGGGGGAACGGCCTCCGGCGTCCACCTTTTTTTCGCGAGGAAGGCTTGGAGCCGTCAGCTCCCGCGGAAGTTGATCGAGAAGACGAACTCCTGCCGACCGACCGAGGGGAAGGCCCACCGCCGGATGCTCCGCGAGAGGCAGGTGTCGAGCTCCGGGCTGTTGACGCCCGTGATCTTGACCGAGCGGACGGTCCCCGTGTCGCCAATGCTCACCTCCACGTCGGCCTTCACCTCGGCGAGGGTGTTGTCGCGCTTGAGCGCCCGCTCGTAGCACGCCTTGAGCGACGAGCGGTTGTTCTTCTGGACGTTCGCCACTTCCGTCGGGGTGATGCGGCGAGCGGGCACGTGTCCCCGCGCCACACCTCCCGCGCTCCCCGCCGACGGGACGCCCGGGTCGTCGCCGCCGGTACCGTAGAGCGCGGCCAAACGCTTCTGCTCGTCGGTCATCTTCGGCCCACCGGGCGTCGCCCCCTTGGCGGGTCGCCGAGCGGGAGTGGGTGCGGCCTTGCCTCGCACGGAGCGCTCGCCGCTCGACCGCTCCACCTCGACGGGTGGAAAGTCGATCGCCACGTCGCCTGAATCTCCCTCGCCCGCCCCTCCCCCCGCGGGGGTCGTGGACCGAACCGCTGCGACCGTCCCCGCGCCGAGAGGCTTGCCCACGGGTTGCTTCGGCGGCCGGTCGAAGACGAGGAAGTAGACGAGAATAGCCACGCCGGTCAGCGCGCTGATGATCCCGCCCACCGCCGCGATCTTGATGCTCGCCGGCGTGCGGGACGGCGCAGCCGCGGGCATGAGCGCGGGGGGCGGCACGACCATCGGCCCCTCGGCGAAGGACTGGGGCAGAGCGCGCAGTCCCGACTCCATCGCCGGGGGAAGCTCGAGGAACGACGCCTCCGCCGCCCGAGAGGCCGCGGCCGTTCCGACAGAGCCCATCGACGGCGGCGCGGAAGCGAGGGCCGGAGCCGCCGGGGCGAGCGGCCCGGCCCGCGGCGGCATCGGCGTCCGCGCGGGCACGCCGAGAGCGCCCGAACCGTCCGTTCGCGACCCGGCCGCGGCCGGTACGGCAGGCGGCGGGATCGCCCCCACCGAGCTCATCGAGGAACCGAGCCGGAAGAGCCCCGAGCGCGTCCGCGGAGGCGGAGGCGGCACGTAGGGACGCAGCTCGGGAAGGCGAGAGATCTCGACCCAGTCGTCGAAACCGTCGCGCCAGACGTGCGCCTCGTCGCCGGTGGCGCCGCGCGCCTCGCCGCGCTTCACGCGCGAGCAGAGCTCCGCGAAGTTCATCGGGCCGAACTGGCTCCCGTCGACGGCCAAATACCAGTCCTCGTCTGCCACCGCCGCTTCGCGGAAGCCGGGCGGCGACAGGTTCGTCTTCTCGGGCTCGAACTCCTCCTCTAGCTGCTCCACGAGGACCGGAGCAGGAGGTGAGACCTTCAAGGCCGCAACGGCCGGTTTGGCGGCCCGCGGCGCGGCGGCACGTCCGGAGAAGGCGCCTTCGAACGCGCGGTCCAGCGCGCCTCCCCCACCCGCCGGCGGTCTCGAGGGTCCGGTGGCGTCGGGGCGCACGGACGGACTCGACTCGTCGACCCGGCTCGGGTCCTGCACGACGATGATGTTCGCGCAGTTCTTGCAGCGGATCTTGAGGACCTTTCGCCGCACCTTGTCGTCGGCGATCGAGTACTTGGTCCTGCATTTTTCGCAGACGAACTTCATGTCCCTCGGAGCCTACGCGATGGGGCGAAGGAACACCCTAGCCATCCCGACGGGCTAGAGCAACGTTAGCAGATGACGCCTGATCTGCTCGCCGGTTTCTTCGTCCGGACTATGATGCAGGGCTCGTTCCCACATGTCGATGGCGTTGTTCTTGAACCCTCGCCGCTGATAGAGCACGGCCAGACTGCGCAGGGCCGAGAACATCGTCGGGTCCAGAGTCACGGCCTCCTCGAAGGCGTGCATGGCCTGATACACCATGCGCTTCTTCAAATAGAGGACACCGAGTTGAAGGTGCAGCTTGGGAGAAAACGGGTCGATGCGGATCCCCTCCCGCAGGCTAGCGATGGCGCCATCCAGGTCCCCGTCGCGGTGGCGGGCGAGCCCCTCTCGATAGGCCCGCTCCGCGCTCTGCGTCATCCCCGCGTCGGCCACCGGCCGCCGGCTGCGGCTGCTGAGCACGCGCTCCACGGCCGTCCAGAGCGCGTTGATCTTGAACGGCTTCTCTAGAAAGACCTCCACCCCGTAGCTGTCCTTGAGGTCCTGCGCGATGCGCCACCCTCGGTAGACGGACGACACCATGATGATGGGGATCTGGCCGTACCGCTCGCTGGATTTCAGCTTCCGGCAGATGTCGAACCCGTGCAGCTCCGGAAGCATGGCGTCGAGCACGATCAGGTCGGGCGGGTTGGCCTTCACCGCCGCGAGCGCCTCGAGCCCGCGTCGCGTCTCCTCCACCTGGAGGCCGCGGCCGCGTAGCAGCCGGGCCATGAGCCGCAGGAGCTCCTCGTCGTCGTCGACGAGCAACACTCGCAGTGCGCGCCGAGGGGGCGTTTCCCCTTCGGGGAGTTCGCTCTCGTCGGGCACCACCTCCGGCGTCCTGGCCGCCGGCTCGTCGGGCTGAGTCGGCCGCAGCGACAGCGCGGGCCCGGTGGGTGGCAGCTCGAACATACCGCTCTGCACCTCGATGTCGCCGCTCTCATCCATCCCGTCCAGGTCGACGAGGATCGCCTCGTGGTCCTCGTCCAGGTCACCGGCGAGGTCGAAGAAGGGCGGCGAGATGAGTGCCGGCGGGATGTGCGACGCGCCGTCGGGGTAGACGAACGGGAGCGGCGCCGAAGCCGAGTCCGCGTCGGTAGCCAGAGGCCCACGGTACTCGAGCTCTCCCCGCCGCTTGGCCCCGTAGGCCACGTCGATGGTCTGCCGGAGCGGGCCACGCAGCGCCACGGCCGGCATGACCTGCCGCCCGTTGAGAAACGCGATCTCCGCGAGGACTCCTTCATCCTCCGGATCGGCCACCGCCACGAAGACCCGATCCGCATCCATGCGCAGCGGCAAGATGCAGCGCTCGGTAGCCAGCGCCGGCGCCACGGCATCGAGTGCCGCGAGCGGGATGACCACTCGCGCGAGCGCCACACCCGGCACCCCCTTCTGTTCCGAGAGCGGACCGAGCAGCGCGTCCTCCGAGGCCAGACCGCGCGCCAGGCAGAGGCTGGCCAGCCGCTGGTCGCTACGCCCCTGGACCTCGAGCACCTGGCCGAGTTGCTGGGGCGTGAGGACTCCACGCTGCACGAGGAGCTGGCCCATCACGCGGCGCCGAGTCGTCTGCATCGCCTTGACCCCCCCGACGCACCTATTCGAGATACTGCTGCAGGTAGGGCGCGTACTCCGCGTCGCTCGGAAGGTTGGCTTCCACGGCCACGCGACTCCCGTTGTCGGTCAGGCGGACCGCAGCGCCCGAACGCTGCCATGGGGGCACGTGCGTATACTCGATGTCGTTCTGGCGCAGGACCTCCTCTTTCTCGCGTGGTCCCAGGCCCTCGAGGAGCTTCGCCACCTTCTCGGGTGGCGTGTGGTCGCGCGACAGCACGAAGCTGCAGTAGCTGTCGAGCGCGCGCAGATTCGCCTCCTGCTGTCGCCAGAGGAAGTACGCCACGACGAGGTCGGGGGTGGGGAAGGCGTAGAGGCGGCAACCGAAGATCGCCTCTCCTTCCACCTGGAGGCTCATCTTGGTCGAGGCGAGCGCCACGAGAAAACACTGGAGCTCGGAGGCCTCGCGCCAACGCGCAGCCACCACGCGGCGTTCGAGCAGCACCGAGATCTCCGAGTGCTCCGTGAAGGCGTACTTCCCGCAGGCGTCCCCACCGAGCAGGTGAGACGCCGTGCGCACCATCATCTTCGCGAAGCGCGCGTCGAACGGCCGGTGGAAGTCGAAGTCCGGCGAGCGAAAGAGCCCTTCGAAGTCGACGCCCTCGAGCCGCGCCACGAGGAAGTGCCCGGGCGCGACGGGCGTCTCGCTCGGCACCCTATATCCACGTAAGCGGTCTAAGAGGGCAGAATTCACAGGGAAATGATGCTACCAATCCCGGCCGCGCGCGTCAACGCCGCAGGCGCGTCCAGCGGGGGTCTCAACTGGAGCCCCGCCGACCGGGCTGCGGGGGCGGACCAGGGGGGCGCGAGGCCGCCGTCGCCTCCTCGCTCCGCGCCCGGCGAGCGGCCTCACCGTCGGCCTCCGAGCCCGCTGCGTCCGACCGGGCGTCGTGCCGCAGCGCCGCCAGGTCCGCCAGGGCCGCGCGCAGCTCGGCGCCCTCCTCGGCCTCCTCGAGCTCGTCCACCTCCTCGAGTTCCTCCAGGCTCTGGTGCCCGAGCGGCTCTCCGAGCGCCTCCGCGAGACCTCCCCCGAGGAAGTCCCCGCCGTCCAGCTCGAGCTCCTCCTCGACCTGTTCCTCGCTGACGAGCTGCGTCTGGTCGACGCGCAAGGGCCCCGGCGGTTCGTCCGCCTCCAGCGCGTCGCGGGCCTGAAGCTCGACCGTCTCGGCCTCTTCCTCTTCTCGAACGACGGGCGCGCGACGCGCCCCGGTAGGCTCCTCGCCGGGAGAGGCCGCCTCGTCGCCGGTACCGTCCCAGTCGAAGACCAGCTCGTCGCTCCCGCGGCCCGCGCGTTCCTCTTGCTCCTCGGTGTCCACGACCTGAAGGATCTCGCCTTCGGCCACCCCCATGAGCTGCCGGAGGAAGCGTCCGAGCCGCAGCGGCGACCGACGGAGTCCCGCTTCGTCGGCGAAGCGCTCGAGGGCCTCCTCCATCGCCTCGGCGTGGTGGTAGCGCTCCTCCGGCAGGCGCTCGAGGGCCCGCATCAGGATCTGCTCGAGGTCGGCCGGGAACCCCGCGCGAGCGTAGGTCGGCGGCGGCGCGGAGCGACGAACGGCGCGACGAAGCTCCTCGAGACTCGCGGCGCGAAAGGCCGGCTGTCCCACGGCCAGCTCGTAAAGGATGGCGCCGACGCTGAAGAGGTCAGACGACGGCTCGAGGAGACGCCCCTCGGCCAGCTCCGGAGAAAGGTAGGGGGCGCGCCGGTCCGGCACGGTCGCCGCGTCGTCGAGGAGCACCTGGGCCTGCGCCAGGCCGAAGTCGGTCACCTTCACCGCCCCCTCGTAGCTGACGAGCACGTTGGTCGGTGCCAGGCCGCCGTGCACCATCCCCGAGTCGGCCCCCTCCTCCGCCGGCAGATGATGGGCGTGCCTGAGCGCCTCGAGCAGGGCTAGCCCCACCGTCACGCAATGCTCGAAAGGGAGCGTTCGCCCCGCTCCGTGAAGCGCCTGACCGACGAGGCCCAGGTCCACGCCGCGCACGTGCTCGGAGACGATCACGTAGCCCTCGGGCTCCTCGAGCAGGTCGTAGATCGCAGCCACGTTGGGATGCGTGAGTCGCACGGCCAGCGCCATCTGTTCGAGGAACGCCGGCCCACCTCGGGGATCGCCGCTCAGGGCGGAGCTGACGCGCTTGAGCGTGACCTCCCGACCAAGGCCCGAAGCGCCGACCTGGCGGGCGAGTTGCACCTCGCCGTAGGGGCCGGTCGCGACGAGTCGGAGGGGCTGGTAGCGCTGGTGCAGCAGGCTGACGTTCACGGGGAGGTTCCTTCCAGCGACGACGCCTCGGAGAGCATCGTCTCGACGAGCCGCGAAACGCCCGTGGCGAGCGCTTCCAGGTGGTAGCCCCCCTCGAG
The DNA here is from genome assembly GCA_020848905.1 of Deltaproteobacteria bacterium. Taxonomy (NCBI): domain Bacteria; kingdom Pseudomonadati; phylum Myxococcota; class Myxococcia; species Deltaproteobacteria bacterium. The sequence continues at coordinate 287,177 of JADLHG010000004.1, read as the reverse complement.
AACAGCGACCCAGCGCCGGCCACAGAGCGCATTCGCCAGCCGATCGAGCCGCTGGCAGACGGCGGCCAGACCATCGTCGTCCAGGCACAGGCCACCGAGGGGATCCCGCACGTGTCCGTCGAAGCCTGCGGAGACGAGGAGGAGATCGGGCCGAAAGGCTTCGACCGCGGGAACCACCTGGCCGTCCACGAGGGCGAGGTAGTCGGCCGCCTCGATCCCCGCGGGGAGCGGGACGTTGAGCGTGGCGCCGAGGCCCGCCCCCTCGCCGCGCTCCGCAGCGCCGCCGCTCCCGGGGTAGAAGCCGGGGCCGTACTCGTGCAGCGAGACGAAGAGCACTCGCCCGTCGCGATAGAACGCCGACTGGGTGCCGTTGCCGTGGTGCACGTCGAAGTCCACCACCGCCACCCGATCTCCGGCCTCGCGCGCGGCTGCCGCGGCGATGGCCACGTTGCCAAGCACGCAGAATCCGCCCGCCCGGGCGCGTTCCGCGTGGTGGCCGGGGGGACGCACCAGCGCCACCCCACGCCCCAGTCGCCCAGCGCGTACGGCTTGCACGAGCTCGACCACCGATCCCGCCGCGTGCCACGCCGCCTCGACCGTGCCAGCGCTGAAGTACGTGTCGGCGTCCAGATACCCTCGCTGCCCGCGCAACGCCTCCAGCTCGTCGAGGTACGCCGCATCGTGTACCCGGAGCGCCTCCTCGCGCGTCGCGGACCGGCTCGGCACGTGGACCACGCGGTCCCACAGCCCACGCTCCTTGAGCGCGCGAACGCAGACCTCCAGACGTGCAGGCCGCTCCGGGTGCCCCGGCGGCGCCACGTGCCCGAGGAAGCGTTCGTCGTAGACCAGGCCCACCGACATGGCGGGGGATTCTACGGTCGGCCGTGGGAGTCGTCCACCGTAGTAGAATGCGCACCGGGCTCACCGTGACGACCCCCACAGCTCGCCGCGCGCGCGCCGCGCTTCCCGCCCTCGCCCTCCTCGCCCTCCTCGGGCTCTGGTACCGGCTGCTCGCGCCGGCGACGGTCAACGGGGACGGCATCGGCTACCTGAAGCAGGTCACCTCCTCGGGACTCTCCCCGGGCCACCCGCTCTACGTGCCATTGCTCCGGCTCGCCGCGAAGCCGTGGGCGGGCCGTCCCCCCCTCGGGCTCGCGGGCCCGCTCCAAGGGTTGTCGGTGGTGGCCGCCCTCCTCGCCCTCGGCCTCTTCTTCGACCTGGCGCGACGCCGCGTCGGCTCCGGGCGCGCCCTCTTCGCCACGTTCCTGCTCGGAGGCACGCACGCCTTCTCCCGGGCCGCGCAGGAACTCGAGGTCTACGCCCCCGCCACGCTCTGCTGCGTCGCCACGCTCTGGGCTCTCGCGCGCGCGAGCGACGACCGTCGTCCGCGGCTCTTCGCCGCCCTCGCAGCCCTCTTCGCTGCGCTGGCCGCGCTCCTCCACCTGACGCTCGTGCTCCTCGCACCAGCGGTCCTGCTGACCCTCGTCCGCGCGGCCCCCCCCGGTCGCCGCCTCGCCCGCGCGCTCTTCGTCGTCGGCATCGGAACCCTCGCCTTCCTCGCCCCGCTCGCCTGGCTGCTCCACCGCCACGGCGTCGCCGACCTCCCGGGGGCGGCAGCCTGGCTCCGCGGAGCCGACCACGGCATCCCGTACCCGTTGACCCTCGCTGCGCCGCTCATCGCCGGCTGGGGGCTCGCGAAGTCCCTTCTCTTCGTCCCCTATGTGTACGAGGCGTCCCTGCTCCGCGTCGGCCTGCTGACCGCCGCGGCGGTCGCGGCCTGGGGGGTGTTGCTCTGGCGCGCGAGCCGCTCACCGCGGCCCGAGGCCCCACCCCTGGATCGCGTGCTCTCCCTCGCCTGGGTCGTCCCGCTCGCCGCGTTTGGCACGCTCTTCTACCCGTCGGACACGGAGCGCTGGCTCTTCCTCTTGCCCGTGCTGATCCTCTGGCTCGCGCGCGCCGCGTCGCCGGTGGCCTGGGGCGTGGCGGTCGCCGTGACGGTCGCGAACCTCGTCCTCGGCTGGCCCGCGGCCTTCGACCGGCGGGACCTGGACCGCGCCGCGCGCGTCGATGCGGCCGTGCGCACCGGCGATCTCGTGGTCTCTCCGGGGCACGGCTGGGACGAGCTCATCGGGCTCAGTCGGCGCGCGCCCCCGACCCGCGTCGCCCTCATCCATCTGGTCGGAGACGCTCGCCGCCTCGCCCCCGCGCTGGTCACGCTCCGCGCGCGCATCACGGACGTCGCGCGATCCGGGGGCGCGATCTACGTCGCGCGCCTGGACGACCGATCCGACCCGCGCGGGTTCAAGGAGCTCTCCTGGGCCGGTCTCCCCCCCGACGGCTTCGCGCGCTTCTTCGCGGCCTGGCGCCCTCGTCCTACGGGGATCCCGGGGCTATCCCAGCTGGACCCGACCCGTCTCCCTTCCCCCCACGCGCCTTGAAGTCCACCACCACCTCCTCGTGCTCCGACGCCCGGATCACGAGCGCGCGCTCGTCCCGCCCACCACCGTCGTCCTCCTGGCTCACCACCGTCAGCCGGTAGGACCGCGGCGTGAGCCGCAGCCGCTCGACGGGCGTGGCGCCCACGCGCCTTCCATCCAGGCGAACCTCCGCGCGTCCGTCGCTCCGCACGCTCAGCCACCCCGGAGGCGGAACGCGCGGACGCACGGGAACCAGATCGGCCTCCACGGTCGGGCTGGACCCCGCCCGCACGGCCAGCCGCTGCCGAAAGGGGTGGTAGCCGTCCTTGCGCACCTCGAGGCGACGATCTCCGATCGGGACGCTAAGACGGTCGGGGGTCGTGCCCCGCGCCTCCCCGTCGACAAGAATTCGCGCCCCGCGAAAGACCCCCGAGGTGACGATCACCGGGATCTCCTCGATGCGCAGCCCCACGTGCACCTCGCGTCGCGTCCCCGCCTCCACGAGCTCCGAGCGCCGCACCACCTGGTAGCCGTCCTTGACGAAGGTGAGCGCCAGGCGGGTCCCGTCGGGTCGGGTCAAGGTCAACGGCGTGGTGCCGAGGCGCGTGCGTCCGTCGGCCAGCACTGCCGCCCCCGAAGGCGCCGAGCTGAGCACGAGCGCCCCCTCGCGCGCGCCGCGATCGGGAGCCACCGGAGCCTTCGTGCCGCAGCCGGCGAGCCACCAGAGCAGCGCCGCACCCACGAAAGAACCGCGGCAGCGCATCGATCCGCTCACGCCGCGCCGTCGCGACGGGGGCCATCCAGCTCGGAGCGCAGCTGCCTCCCCATCAGGCGTTCCGCCGCCGCCACCGCCGACAAGCCCTCGTAGAGGACCGCGTACACCGTCTCCGTCACGGGCATCTCCACTCCGAGACGCGTCGCCAGGGCCCGCGTCGAGCGCGCGCTCCGCACGCCTTCTGCGACGCCCACCATCGTGCGCTCGATCTGAGCGATCGTCTCGCCCTTGCCGAGCCGCAACCCCACCGTCCGATTCCTCGAGAGGTCGCCGGTGCAGGTCAGCACGAGGTCGCCGAGCCCCGCCAGGCCGGCGAGCGTGAGCGGGTTGCCGCCGCGGGCCATCGCGAGCCGCGCGATCTCCGCCAGACCGCGCGTGATGAGGGCGGCACGCGTGTTGTGTCCGAAGCCCAGCCCGTCGGCGATCCCCGCCGCGATGGCCACCACGTTCTTCACCGCCCCGCCGATCTCGACGCCGACCTCGTCCCCGCTCGTATAGATGCGGAAGCGGTCGGTGGAGAGCGCGGCTTGCACCGCCTCGGCCACCGCCAGCTCCCGCGCCGCCACGACCACCGCCGTCGGGAACCGACGAGCCACCTCCCCTGCGAAGCTCGGGCCCGAGAGACACGCCATCCGACCGTGCAGCGACGGAGGCGCGAGCTCGCGAAGGACCTCGAGCATCGTCAGGAGGCTTCCGTCCTCGATCCCCTTCGTCGCGCTCACGACGCACGGGTCCCCCGTCACGGCCGGCATGACGCGCGCCCAGACGCCGCGCACGAGGTGGGAAGGGACCGCGGAGATCAACAGCTCGCGGCCCACCACCACTTCTGCGGGGTCGGACGACGCGAGGAGCGGCGGCAGCGCGACTCCCGGCAGATAGGTGGAGTTGAGGTGCCGCTCGGTAACCTCGGCCACCACCTCGGGCTCGTGGGCCCAGATCGCCACCTCGTGCCCCGACTCCGCCGCCAGCTTGGCCAGAGCGGTGCCCCAGGCCCCCGCGCCCACGACTCCCACGCGCATCAGTGCTGCGCTCCGGCGGGGCTGTCGCTCGCGTTTCCTCCGGCCGCCTCGACGCGGTTTCGGCCCGCCCGTTTGGCCGCGTAGAGCGCGGCATCCGCGGCGAGAAGCAGCTCGCCGGGGTCCGTCGCGTCGTCGGGGCAGGCCGCCACGCCCACGCTGATGGTGATCTTCCCGGGCCCGAGGCTCAGGTCGCCGAAGCGACGCTTGCCGACGCGCTCGCGCAGTTGCTCCGCCACCGCCATCGCCGAGCGTCGCGGCGTGTCGATGAGCAGGATCGCAAACTCCTCCCCGCCGTAGCGCGCCACGACGTCGTTCACGCGCCGCCCCTCGGCGATCATGTCCGCCACCTGCCGCAGCACCTGATCTCCCGCCGGGTGCCCGTGGAGGTCGTTGTACTGCTTGAAGTGGTCCACATCGACCATCAGCAACGAAAGGGGCAGCCCGGTGCGCCCGCTGCGCTCGACCTCCATGCCGAGCCGCTCGTGGAAATAGCGGTGGTTGTAGCGCCCCGTGAGGCCATCCGTGATCGCCAGCTGCGAGAGCCGCTGATTGGCCTCCGCGAGCTCGGAGGTGCGCTCCTCGACGCGCCGCTCGAGCAGTCGGTTGAGCTCGGTCAGCTCGGCGTTCTTTTCCTGCAGGTCCGCCACCAGCCGGTGGTTCTCCTGCACCAGGGCGTACTTCGTCAGCAGGCTCCCCACCGTGAGGCGCAGGTCCGGCTCGTCCCACGGCTTCGTGATGTAGCGGTCGAGCCCCGCCAGGTTGATGGCCTGGACCACCGCGTCGAGCCCTGCCTGCCCGGTCAGGAGGATCTTGATCGTGTCCGGGTTCCGGCGATGCACCTCCTTCAGGAGCTCGACGCCCATCATCTCCGGCATGATCTGGTCGGCGATGACCATCGCCACCGCCTCGCGGTCGCGGTCCAGCTCGTCGATCAGCTCGAGGGCCTGCGACCCGCTCGCCGCGAGGTCGATCTCGTAGCGGCCGGCGAACGGGGCGAGCTGCTGGCGCAGGGCGTTGAGGATTCCCTCCTCATCGTCGACGCACACGATGTGGTCGCGCGGCGCAGCTCCCATGGTCCCTCGCCTAGGCCGACCCGCGCGCGGCGTCTCGCTGGAGTACCGCGAGCGCCGTCGGTCCCCGAATCGGCAGGAGCACCGTGAACGTGGTCAGGCCGGGACGCGATTGCACCGCGATCTGCCCGCCGTGCTTCTCGATGATCTTCCGCGCGATGCCGAGGCCGAGGCCCGTGCCCTCACCACGCGGCTTCGTCGAGAAGAAGGGCTCGAAGATCCGCGGCAGGATCTCGGCCGGAATGCCGGGACCCGAATCACTGATGCGAACCCCGACCTCATCGCCGTCTCGGAAGGTCTCGATGGTGATGCGCCCGTGCCCCTGCATGGCCTGCACCGCGTTGTGAATCAGGTTCGTCCAGACCTGATTCAGTTCGTCTGCGAACACCGCAACCTTCGGCAGCGGTGCGAATTTTCGCTCGACGCTTATACCATAGCGAAGCTCGTTGTGGAGGATCGTGAGGGTCGTCTCGAGCCCCTCGGTCAGGTCCGCTTCCTGGATCGCCCCCTGATCCGTATGCGCGTACGAGCGGAGCGCTCGCACGATACGCACCACCGCCCGGTTGGCGGTCTGGATCGAGGCCGCGCTGCGCTCGAGAAAAGTCAGGTCCTCCAGAAACCCGACCACCACGTCCGGGTCGACGCGTCGAGCGATGGTCGCCACGAACGGTACCATGCCGCCTGCATCCGCTTCGACGAGTCGCCGCGACAGTCGCGCCGCATCGGGGACGCCGTGTCCCTCGAGCGTGCCCGTCAGCTCCCGCGCGCGTCTGCGGACCTCCGCAGGGGGAAGGAGCCCGATGCTCCCCGACGAACCGTGGTGCGAGGACCGGTCGTGAACGAGGCGCTGGAGCTCGTCGGCGGGCAGGTCGGAGGCGAGCAGGGTCCCAAGCCGCCGCAACGCGCGCGTCAGGGTCTCCGAGAGCACCTGGGCCGAACCGTGAATCGCCCCCGCCGGGGTGTTGATCTCGTGCGCCAGGCCCGCCACGAGCGTCCCGAGTCCTGCCATCCGCTCGGAATGGATGAGCTGCGACTGGGTGTCCTTCAGCTCGGTCACCGTCCGCGCCAGCTCTTCGTTCGCGGCCTGCAGCTCGGCCGTGCGGCGCGCGACCAGCCACTCGAGCTGCTCCGAGAACGCCGTCAGCTCGGCGTAGAGCCGAGCGTTCTCGATGGCCGTCGCCGCCTGCCCGCCGAAGGTCACGACCAGGCTCACGTCGGCCTCGGCGAAGGCCGGCGCGCCGACCGCCCGGCTCAGGATCAAGACCCCCGCCACGCGCTCCTTCGCCTCGAGCGGGATGGCCAGCCGGCGCGGCTCCACCTCCGGTCGGCGCGTCCTCGACACCTCGCGCACCAGCTCGATCCAGCCCTCGGGGGGCACCGCGGTGCCGCTCACGCGTGCCTCACCGGGGGCGGGAGGGCCTTCGGCGTCCGGATCGTCGAGGCCTACCGCCGCCCGAAGCTCCAGGGCCGCCGCCTCCCCCACCAGCCACAGCCCTCCGCGGTCGGCCTGCAGCACCACCGCTGCCTCGCGCACCACCTGCCGCAGGACGTGGTCCAGACTCAGCTCGGAGGTGACGGCGCGGCTGATCTGGTGCAGCGTGGAGAGCTCGCGGATGCGCGCGGCCAGACGCTCCTGGTTCTCGCGCAACGCATCCGTCATGCTCTGGAACGCGCGGGCCAGCTGACCGATCTCGTCGTCGGTCTCGACCGCCAGGTCGCGCGTCAAATCGCCCGCCGCGACCGCACGCGTCCTACGCTGCAGGCGGGAGAGCGGCGTGGTGATGCGCCGCCCGAGCACGAAGGCCAGCACGAGCGCGAAGGCGAGCGAGAACGCGCCGCCAAAGGCCAGGGAGCGCACCGCCGAGCTCTGAGCCCGCTCGAGCTCCGTCCGGTCGAGTCCCACCACGAGGAGCCCCACCCGGTCGCCGTGCACCGTCTGCAGCGCCGCGACGCCGAGCGAGTACTCGCGCCCACCGAGCTCGTGCACCAGCGCGGCCGACTGGGCCTCTCCCGCCGGCCCGACGCTGCCCGGGAGAGGCGCGAGGCCAGCCAGCCGCCGCCCGAGAGGGTCGAAGAAGGTCGACGCGACGGGGCGCCCTCCATCCACGAAACCGACGTCCGCCCGAACCACGCCCTTCAGGTAGTCGGCCAGCTTCTCGTCGAGCGGAGCCGTGATGACCACCACGCCGCGCAGAATGAACTCCTCGTCCACGATCGGCGCGGCGGTCTGGATGACGAGGTGCCCACCCACCCGGTCGAGCGTCGCGTAGCGTTCGTACTCGAGGGCATGCGCCACCGCGGGGCTCCGCGCGTGCGAGTGCAGGGTCCGGTCGGCGCCGGCCGAAGGATCGATGCGTCCGAGAACCTCGCCGCGCGCCCCAACCACCTCGACGAGCTGGGAGGGCAGGGACGCCGCGTGCCGCTCGAGATAGCTCGGCACGAGGGCGGGCTGCAGAGCCAGGAGCTCGTGCAGCTCCGGGTACGCAGCGAGCGAAGCGGCATCCGTGCTCATGCGCTGCACCTGGCGCAGGAGCAGGTTCAGCGCGATGCCCGCGGTCTGGCGAGCCTGGCCCGACAGCTCTCGCTCGAGACGTCCCATGGCCACGCCTCGGGCAAGCAGCCCGACGAACACGAGGGGCAGCACCGACGCTCCGGCCATGACCAGCGCGAGCTTGCTCCGCAGCGACCACCGGCGGCTCACCCGGCCGATCATCAGAAGCGCACCTTGCCGTAGAGCACCGCGTATGTTGGGTGGACGAGGAGGTTCTGCACCGCCCGGCGCGCCGCGACCACTACGTCGGAGTGCGCGAGCGGCACCCACGGGGCGTCCTCGGCCACCAGCTCCTGGACCTTCTCGTAGTAGCGTTGCCGGACTCCGCGACGGCGCTCGCTCTGCGCCTTGACCAGCAGGTCGTGCACGGTGTCGTTGGCGTAGAAGGCCAGGTTCTGCGCGGTCCCGCGCCGGGCGTTGTCTCGATCGAGGAGGACGTAGAGGAAATTGTCGGGGTCGCCGTTGTCTCCGAGCCACCCCATCAAGCAGAGGTCGTGCTCTCCGTTGCGCAGGGCGCGCACGTGGTCGGAATAGGGCTGCACCACCAGATCCACCTTCAGCCCCACGTCGACCAGGTTGCGGGAGATGATGCGTGCCGCCAGGAGCGGTGACGGCATGTAGGGACGCGGCGTGTCCATCGTGTAGAGCTTGAGGCGGCGGCTCGGCTCCCACCCCACCGCGCGCAACAGCAGCCGCGCGCGCTCCGGGTCGTACGGATAGGCCCGCGCCCCCGCGTTGTGGCCCCAGAGGCCGGGCGGCAGCGGGCCGCGAGCGGGAACGGCCAGCCCCTGGTAGACGAGCTTCACGATGGCGCGCTTGTTCACCGCGTAGTTCACCGCCTGACGCACGCGCGGATCGTCGAAGGGCGCCCGCTGGGTGTTCATCGCCAGGTAGGCCACGTTGTTCCCCGTAGAGCGGTAGAGCCGCAGGTCTGAGTGCAGCAGGACGATCTGGCGGTCCTCGGGCGCGAGAGAATGCGCCACGTCGAGCGTCCCGCTCTGCAGCCCCGCCAAGGCCTGCCTCGCATCGGGCACCACCCGATAGACCAGTTTCTCGACCGCCGGAGGACTGCCCCAGTACCGCGGATTGCGCGCGAGCTCGATGCGGTCGCCGCGTTGCCAGCGCCCGAAGCGATAGGGTCCCGTTCCGACGGGGGCCCTGGCGAAGGCCGCGCCAGCTCGTCGCATCGCCGTCGGACTCACCACGCTCACCGGGAACATGGCCAGGTTGGCCAGGAAGGGGGCGTACGACTGACGGATGCGCAGCTCCACGGTGTAGCGGCCCAGGCGGCGCGTGCCGAGGATGTTGCGGAAGGTGTTCTCCCAGTAGGGGAAGCTCTGGAAGTGCTGCGGGTGGAGCGGATCCCGCTGTCTCTCGAACGAGAAGACGACCGCGTCGGCATCGAACGGCGTACCGTCGTGGAAGGTGACGTCGCGCCGCAGGAAGAAGCGCCAGGTCGTGCCGCCGTCGCGCTCCTCCCAGTGGGTCGCGAGACCGGGCTCGACCTCCGTCGACCGCTCGCGATACCGCACGAGCGTCTCGAAGATCTGCGTCGCCACCTGCATCGATTCGAGGTCGGTGATCGCCGCCGGGTCGAGCGTGAGCGCATCCCCCGGGCGCGCGATGAGGAGCGTGGTGCGCGCGGGGTGGTCGCCGTCGGCGCAGCCGCCGGTACCGGGGCACAAGAGGCACAGGAGCAGGCCGCACCCGAGGAGGCGTCGGCGGGCCGCGTTCACCATGGCCCAAGCCTACACTACCCCCTCGGAGGAAGCACCCGCCGCGCCGACGAGGTATAATGCGAACCGACCGATGCCCGCACGCCCGCGCTCCTCTCGCGCTCCGCGCGTCACGCTCTCGCTGTTAGCGTGCCTGGCTGCGACCACGCTGGCGGAGAGCCGCCCGCTCGCACACGGGCGGCAGGTCCTCCGCCTCGCTACGCTCCTGCCCCGTGGAACCTCCTGGATGATCGAGCTCGCACGTGTGGCCCGGAACGTGGAACGCCTGAGCAAGGGAGAGCTCAAGCTCCAGTTCTACCCGGGGGCCGTGATGGGCGACGAGAGGGACGCCATCCACCGCACACGCGCCGGCCAGCTCAGTGGAGGCGTCTTCACCGGCAGCGGAGTGGGCCAGGTCCTGCCCGCCGTGCGCGTCCTCGAGCTCCCGGGTCTGTTCCGCACGGTGCAGGAGCTGGATCGCGTGCGCGAGGCGCTGACCCCCGACTTCGCCGCCGACCTCGAGCGTCGCGGGTGGATCCTCATCGCCTGGGGGGACGTGGGATGGGTCAGGTTCTTCTCGCGCCAGCCCATCTCCTCCCCGGCCGAGCTCCGTCGGGCGAGGGTCTGGGTCTGGACCGACGACCCGCTCGCCCGCGCGCTGGTCGGCTCCTTCGGTCTGCGGGCCGTCGCGCTCTCCCCGCAGGACGTCCTCCCCGCCCTGCAGACCGGCCTCCTCGACATGGTCTACAGCTCCGCGTACACCGCCCTCGCGCTCCAGTGGCACACCCACGTGCGCTACATCTCCACGGTCCAGCTGAGCTACGCCATTGGCGCCCTCATCGTCTCGCGGGCGGCGTTCGCGGCCTTGAGCCCGCGAGCCCAACTCCTCCTCAGGGAACAGGGGCGCTGGCTGCAGGCCCGATTGATCCAGCGCTCGCGCAGCGACAACGACCAGGCGCTCCGGCAGCTCCGAACCCTCGGAGTGAAGGAGATCGGAGTCAACGCTGCGCTCGATGCGGAGGTCCAGAAGAACTCGAAAGCGGTCTGGGAGCGCCTCGCAGGCTCTCTCTACCCGCGACAGCTCCTCGACCGCGTCCTCAAATTGCGGGCCGAGCTCCGCGCGGGCGGCCCTCGCGGGAATTGACATCCCCCCGTCGAAGCGGTCTAAAAGTCTCCGATGCTCCGCGCCCTATTCTGGTCCCTGCGCCCCCACCAGTGGTTCAAGAACCTCTTCGTCGGGGCACCGCTCCTCTTCGCCAAGCAGCTCATGCACGGGCCTTCCCTCCTGCTCGCGGCAGTGGCGGTGGCGCTCTTCAGCCTGCTCTCGGGCGCCGTCTACCTGATCAATGACCTCTTCGACATCGAGAAGGACCGCGCCCACCCCAAGAAGTGCTTCCGCCCCATCCCCGCCGGCCGACTGCCGCTCGGCCTCGCGCGCAGCGCCGCGGCCCTGCTGATCCTCGTCTCTCTCGGGCTCTCGCTCCGGCTAGGGCTCCCCTTCTTCGCCTGCGCCGCGAGCTACCTCGTGCTGAACCTCGCCTACTCGCTCGCGCTCAAGCACATCCCCTTCGTAGACGTTCTGAGCATCGCGAGCGGGTTCCTGCTGCGCGTCGTGGCCGGCGCCGCGGCGATCGGCGTCGTCGCCTCACCCTGGCTACTGCTTTGCACCTTCTTGCTGGCCTGCTACCTGGGCTTTGGCAAGCGAGCCCACGAGCTGGCCACCGCCCCCGAGACCCGCGCCGCCGAGCAGCGCCCCGTCCTCTCGCGCTACCGGCAGGAGCACCTGCGCCCGATTCTCTGGATCCTCGCGCTCGCCACCTGCGCGGCCTACGGGCTCTACACCCTCTCGCCGCACACCCGCGCGTTCTTCGGCACCACGCGCCTGGTCTACACCACCCCGTTCGCCGCACTGGGCCTGGTCCGCTTTCTTCAGCTGATCAGTCGACGAGGCGTCGCGGACAGCCCGACCGACGCCATGCTGCGAGATCCCCTGTTCATGGCGAACCTCGGGCTATGGGCCGCCGTGGTGGCGACGATCATCTACTGGCGCAATTCGTTCTAGATTGCTGCTTCTAGAATACTGAGACTAGCCGCTACGCTCCGGCCCATTCCGCCCCGCGGTCTCCCGCCATCGCTCCAGGCGCCGGCCGAGCTCCGACTCCAGTCCTTCCGCCGAGGGCTCGTAGTACCGCCGACCGGCAAGGGGGGCCGGGAGGTGCTCCTGCGCGACGAAGTGCCCCGGGTGGTCATGCGCGTAGCGATAGCCCGCCCCGTACCCCTGTTCTTCCATCAGTCGGGTGGGCGCGTTGCGAAGGTGCATCGGCACGGGCAGCGCCCCGTGCTGGCGCACGTCGGCTCGCGCCCGGTCGTAGGCCACGAGCGCGCTGTTCGACTTCGGGGCGCAGGCCAGGTAGGTCGCGGCCTGCGTCAGCGGCAGCACCCCCTCGGGCAGCCCCACGAGCTGCACCGCGCTCAGGGCCGCGGTGGCCAGCACCAGCGCCTGCGGGTCGGCGTTGCCGATGTCCTCCGCGGCGAAGATGACCATGCGCCGCACGACGAAGATCGGGTCCTCTCCCGCTTCGAGCATGCGGGCCATCCAGTACACCGCGGCGTCCGGGTCCGAGCCCCGCAGGCTCTTGATGAAGGCCGAGGCCACGTTGAAGTGCTCCTCCGCGGCCTGGTCGTAGAGCAAGGTCTGGCTACCGAGGGCTTGCTGGACGAGCTCGGGGGTCAGCGTCTCGCCCGGTCCCACGAGGGAGAGCGCCACCTCCAGCACGGTCAGGGCCCGTCGAGCGTCCCCTCCGGCGGCCTGCGCGATCCCCCGCAAGAGCTCGTCCGGGACCACCGCCTGCTGGCGCCGCAGCTCGGCGTCCTCGGCCACGGCACGGCCCAGGATCCCGACGAGGTCGTCCTCGGCGAGCGGCTCGAGCCGCAAGACGCGCGACCGCGACAGGAGCGCCGGGATCACCTCGAAGGAGGGGTTCTCCGTCGTGGCCCCGACGAGGATCACGGTCCCCTGCTCGACGTGCGGCAGGAGCGCGTCCTGCTGGGCCTTGTTGAAGCGGTGGATCTCGTCGATGAACAGGACCGTGCGACGCCCCATCTGGTCGCGCTGTCGGGCGGCCTCCTCCACCGCGGCCCGCAGCTCCCGGACCCCGGACCCCACCGCGGGGAGGTCGACGAAGATCGCCCCCGTACTGCGAGCGATGATCTGCGCCAGCGTCGTCTTCCCGCTGCCCGGGGGTCCCCAGAGGATCATCGACGGGATCCGGTCGTCGGCGATCACGCGCGCCAGCAGGCGGCCGGGGCCCACCAGGTGCTGCTGACCGAAGAGCTCCTCGAGGCGGTTCGGACGTACCCGCTGAGCCAGGGGCTGACCGCGCCGCTCCCTCTGCGCCTGTCGCTGGAAAAGGTCCATCGCGTCTCCTCGACCTGCGGGTTCGCTATAGCACGCCCCCGGGTCAACGCTCGAGGTAGGCGACCATGGCCCGCGCCATCTCGTCCGCGCGGTGTCGGGCCGCGAGGAGGCGACTCGAGGGGAGCTCGCTGGCCAGGATGGCGAAGGCCAGGAGCCCCTTGCCGCTCGCGGTGCCGGCATAGCCCGCCAGGCTGATCACGTTCGCCAGGGTGCCGGTCTTGGCGCGGATGAGGCGCTTGGCCCCCGTGCGGGCCAGCCGGTGACCGAGCGTGCCGTCCACGCCCGCCACGGCCAGCGATGAGGCGAGCTCTTGTCCGTAGCGGAAATCGAGGTGCGCAGCCCGCAGTAGCCGCACGAGCTGCGCCGCGGTGAAGCGGTTGCTCTTGTAGAGACCGGACCCGTTCAGCATCAGGTAGCTGCCCGGCGGAACTCCCGCCCCCGCGAGGTGCTGCGCCACCGCCTTCAGCCCCTTCGCAGCGCTCCCCGGAGGACCGCTCACCTCCGCGCCGATGACCTTCAGAAGCTGCTCGGCGACGAAGTTGCTGCTCACCTTGTTCATGTGGCGCACGAGGACCGCGAGCGGCGGCGAGTACCGCGTGGCCACCGGGCGCACGCCAGCCGGCGTCGCCCCCCGGCGCACCCGCTCCTGCGCCACCTTGATCCCCCGCTCGGCCAGGAGGTCGAGGAGCGTGTAGCCCGCGAGCAGGCTCGGGTGCTCGATGCGGCGCCGCACCCACTTGCTCGCGTAGCCGGTCCGCACGCGCCCCGAGACGATCACCAGGGTCGCGTCTCCCGCGCCCTTGGTCTTCACGTCGATGAAGCTGCGCCGCCGTGGGCCGACGGTGCGCACGCGGTTCACGAGCTTCAGATAGCGGCTCCGGGGCTGGAGGATCACCGACGCGGGCTGCCCGGGGGCAGGACCGGGCACCACCCGTACCGACACGCCGTTTTCGTTGATCGACACGGCGCCGATCGGCGCGCGGTAGTGTCGGTCGGTACGGTTGCTGCGAAAGAGCGGCGCCAGGAGGTGACGGTCGAAGTGCGTGTCGTCCACCACCACGCCGCCGCGCACCTCGCGAACCCCGAGGTCGTAGAGGTCCTGAACCATGCGCCAGAGGTGCCCCTCGCGAAGGGTCGGATCGCCGAAACCCTTGAGGTGCAGGTCCCCCTCGACGACGCCCCCGTCGCGGCGCGCCGCGTAGAGCACGGTCTTGATGCGGAACTCCGGCCCGAGCAGCGCGAGCGCCGTGCTCGAGGTGACGAGCTTCACGCAGGAGGCGACGGGGGCCGGACGGTCCTCGGCGTGCGCTGCCAGGAGCGCTCCCGTCTTCAGATCCATCACGGCGTAGCTGAGCCGGCCACCGAGGCGCTGCCCCGCGAGCTGGGCGAGCCGTTGCTTGAGCCGTAGCGTCGCCTCGTCGGGACCCTCGGCGGCGGCGGTGGCGCTCACGAGGAGGAGCGCCGCGAGGGTCACGGCCCGATGGGGCATCCGCCCATCTTACGCGACGGGGCTCCGCGACCGAAAAAAGTCAGCGAATGGTCTGGTGCTGCCGCTCGACGCGTCCGTCGGGGGTCCGGGCCACGTATTCGAAGTGACCCGTGCCGCGCGCGGTGAGGCGGCAGAGCTGCCGGAAGCGCGAGAAGACCGACCGCCGCGTCCAGAGCGTGACCTGCGCGTCAGCCACCTCCGTGTTGTGGCAGAAGGCCTCCTGCCCGTCGGGGTCCACGTACGTGGCGCGGACCAGATCCTCCGGGCGCGAGCGGAACTCGCCCTCGACCTTGGCCAGCGGCCCGAGGGCCGAGAAGCGATAGAGGCCCGTCTCCCAGCTGGCCCGCGCGAGGGGGACCGACCAGAGCTCCCGGAACGCGTAGACCTCGCTCCCCAGGTAGAGGCTCATCCAGGTCAAGGTCGGGGAGACGAAGCCGCCGCGCCGGATCTTCGCCGAGAGCACCTCGAGCCCGGCAGTGGCGTCCTCGCGAAAGGCGTTGCAGTGGGCCCAGGCGTGGGCGTGGGCGTGCTTGCGCCCCCAGAGGTGGCTCTGGCCTCCGGGCTCGTCCACCAGCGTGTAGGTGCGGTCGTCGACCACGATCTGGCCGGAGAGGGCGACCATCAGGTTGGGCGACACGGCCTTCGTGTCGGCGAAGGATCGATCGTAGATCAGGTCGGGGAAGAAGCGGTGGGTGAACGAGGCCGGGCTGAAGGAGAGGTCCCAGGAGATCTCGTGGGACCCGCTCTGGAGCCGCCCCGTGAGCGCTCCGTGCCGCAGCACCGCGTCGCCCAGCCGGAGCTCGAAGGGCGAAGCCTGCGCGCCGAACTCCGCGATGGGCAGCTTGCGGTTCAGGGCCAGGTTGCGACGGGGATGCTGCGCGTCGAAGCGCGCGAACCAGAGCTGGGCGTAGGGCTCCCCATGCCCCGGAAGCGGCGACTCGAGGGTGTAGCGGATCCAGAAGCCCGTGCCGCTCGCGCGATGGTTGAAGGTCAGGTACCAGACCTCGTAGTGACCGGGCGATCGCCCGTCCCAGACCATCTGATTGTCGCGTTCGGTGCTCATCGTCGTTGCACCCTTTCTGCGGATGGCCTACGGATAGCACAGTCCGGCCTGCCGAGGGCACCGCGCGACGCGCTTGACCCTGCAGGCGCATGTTCTATGCTTCCGGCCGCTCGCGCCGCCGCGTCCGAGGAGAAAGATGACCGGCCAACCCCAGAACACCCCGCTTCTCGCCGCCCACCAGTCCGCCTCGGCCCGTATCGTGGACTTCGCCGGCTTCCGCATGCCCCTGCAGTACACGGGGATCATCGACGAGCACCAGGCCGTCCGCACCGCCTGCGGGCTCTTCGACGTGAGCCACATGGGCGAGGTGGAATTCACCGGGCCGGGCGCCCTCGCGGCGGTAGACCGGCTGATGACGAACGCCGTCTGCAAGCTCTCTGACGGCCAGATCCTCTACACGCCGATCTGCTACCCCGACGGCGGGATCGTCGACGACTGCCTGGTCTACCGTCACTCGGCAGACAAGGTGCTCGTGGTGGTGAACGCCTCAAACGTGGACAAGGACTACGCCTGGTTCGCCGAGCAGACGGGGAAGGCCTGCACGGTCACCAACCGCAGCGCCGAGTGGGCGCTCGTCGCGCTCCAGGGGCCGAGGGCCGCGGCACTCTGGAGCCGTCTCGCCGGCCAACAGGTGGCGGAGCTCCCCTCCTTTCACTTCGCGGCGAGCACCGCGGCGGGCATCGCTTGCGTCAGCTCGCGCACCGGCTACACCGGCGAGGACGGCTACGAGATCTTCTGCCGCCCGGACGACGCCCCCGCTCTCTGGGGCGCGATCGTCGAGGCCGGCGGCGCCTTCGGCCTCAAGCTCTGCGGCCTCGGCGCCCGCGACACGCTGCGCCTCGAAGCCCGGCTGATGCTCTACGGCAACGACATCGACCAGACCACGAGCCCGCTCGAGGCGGGACTCGGCTGGACGGTGAAGCTCAAGGGGCGCACCTTCATCGGCTCAGACGTCCTCTCGCGGCAGAAGGCGGAGGGGCTCTCGCGGCGCCTGGTCTGCCTGGAGATGCGCGGGCGGGGGATCGCCCGGCACGGGCACCCGGTCTGCCGGGCGCAGTCCGACGGCCTTCCGCAGGACCCCGTGGGCCACGTCACGAGCGGCACCATGTCCCCGACTCTCGGCCGCGCCATCGCGCTGGCCTACGTCCCGACGGCGCTCGCCGAGCTCGGCACCCGCCTCCACGTGGATGTGCGCGGCAAGGCCGTCGAGGCCGAGGTCGTGCGGGGACCCTTCTACCAGCGCCCGAATCCCTGACAACCGGCCGCGCGCCGAACCCTTCCCGCCAGCAAGGAGCACGAGCATGGATTTCCCGAAGGACCTGCGTTACACGAAGGATCACGAGTGGGCCCGCTCGAGCGGCGGAAAGGTCACCGTCGGGGTGACCGCCTTCGCCGTGGAGCAGCTCGGCGACATCACGATGGTGGAGCTTCCCAAGGTGGGCGCGAAGTGCCAGGCCGGCCAGCCCTTCGGCACCATCGAATCCGTCAAGTCGGTCTCCGACCTCTACGCGCCGGTGAGCGGCACGGTCACGAAGATCAACGACCGCCTGGAGGCGCAGCCGGAGCTCGTCAACGACGCCTGCTACGGCGACGGCTGGCTGGTCGAACTCGAGGTCTCCGCGCCGGCCGAGCTCGACAAGCTGATGGACGCCCCCGCCTACCAGGCCCTCGTGGCCGCCGCGGAGTAGCAAAACCCCATGAGGTACTTGCCGCAGACCCCCGCCGACGTAGAGCGGATGCTGAAGGTCATTGGCGTCCGCTCGGTAGACGAGCTCTTCACCTGCATTCCGGAAGGCCTGAGGCACGGCCGGCCCCTCGAGCTCCCCGAGCCCCTGTGCGAGGCCGAGCTCCTCGAGGAGCTGCGCGCCATCGGCCAGAGGAACCGCTTCCAGAGCCGCGATTCCGGCTTCCTGGCCTTCGTCGGCGCCGGACTCTACCGCCACCACATTCCGTCGGCGGTGGACGCCCTGAGCCTGCGCGGGGAGTTCGCGACGGCCTATACGCCCTACCAGGCCGAGCTGGCGCAGGGGACCCTGCTCTCGATCTTCGAGTTTCAGACCATGGTGGCCGAGCTTCTCGGCATGGAGATCGCCAACGCCTCCATGTACGACGGCGCCTCGGCCGCGGCCGAGGGGGCGCTCATGGCGCGGCGCCTCACGGGACGCAGCCGGGTGCTGGTCACCGACGGAGTGCACCCGGAGTACCGCGAAACCTGCAGCACCTATCTCGCCGGGCTCGAGGCCGAGGGCCACTGTCTGGGGCGCGTCCCGCTCGACGCCGAGGGAAAGACCGACCCGCGCGCCCTCGCGCAGGGGCTCGACGACACCGTGGCCTGCGTGGTCGCGCAGACGCCGAACTTCCTCGGCGTAGTGGAGGACCTCACCCCGGTAGCCGAGGCAGCGCACCGCGCGGGCGCCCTCCTCGTGGTCGTCTGCACCGAACCCCTGGCCCTGGCGCTGCTCAAGTCCCCGGCCGAGATGGGCGCCGACATCGCCGCCGCCGAAGGGATCAGCCTCGCCAGCCCGCCGAACCTGGGCGGCCCCGGGGTGGGCCTCTTCGCGGCTTCGGGCAAGCAAGCGGCGCGCGCCATGCCCGGCCGCCTGGTGGGCCAGACGGTCGATCGCGACGGTCGCGTGGGCTACGTCATGACGCTCACCACGCGCGAGCAGCACATCCGGCGGGAGAAGGCCACCTCCAACATCTGCACGAACACCGCGCTCCTCGCGCTGCGCTTCGCCATCCACCTCTCGCTCCTCGGTCGCACGGGCTTCCGGCAGCTCGCGAAGCTGAACCTGGCCAAGGCCAGCTACGCGCGCGAGGCGATCGGCGCGCTCCCAGGCTACGCCCTTCGCTCCCGGGCCCCCTCGTTCAACGAGTTCGCCGTGCGGGTGCCGGGAGGAGACGCCCAGGCCGTCGTGACGCGCGTGCGCGAGCGCGCCGACCTGGTCCCCGGCGTGGCGCTCGGCCGTTTCGACCGGGCGCTGGCCGACACGCTCCTCGTGAGCGTCACCGAAACCCATCGACGAGCCGACCTCGACCGCCTGATCCAGGCGCTGAAGGAGCACGCGTGAACGAGCCCACCCGCGGACTGCTTCACCATCAAGAGCCCATCTTCGCCGAGAGCGAGCCCGGCCGGACCGGCGCCTCGCTCCCGGCGCTCGACGTCCCCGAGGTGACGCTCGAGGGAGCGTGGCCCATCGAGCTGCGACGCCTCCGCGAGCCCCTGCTGCCGGAGGTGAGCGAGCCGCAGGTCGTGCGCCACTACACGCGCGCGTCGCAGTGGAACTTCAGCATCGACACGGGGATGTATCCGCTCGGCTCTTGCACCATGAAGCACAACCCGAAGTGCGCCGACGCAGCCTCGGGCTTTCCGTGCTTCAACCGGTTGCACCCGTACCAGCCCGAGGAAGACCTGCAGGGGGCGCTCGAGCTGATGTACGACCTCGAGCGCATGCTGGCCGAGGTGGGGGGCTTCTCTCGCGTGACCCTCCAGCCGTCGGCAGGCGCCCAGGGCGAGCTCACCGGCCTGATGATGATCCGCGCCTACCACCAGGACCTCGGGCAGCGCCGCACGCGCGTGCTCATCCCCGACTCGGCGCACGGCACGAACCCCGCGTCGTGCACTCTGAACGGCTTCTACACGGTGCAGGTCCCCTCCGGGCCCGACGGGCTCGTGCACCCCGACGCCGTCAAGGCCGCCCTCTCCGACGACGTCGCGGCGATCATGATCACCAACCCGAACACCCTCGGGCTCTTCGAGCGACACCTGGCCGAGATCGCCGAGGTGGTCCACCGCGCGGGCGGCCTCGTCTACATGGACGGCGCGAACCTGAACGCGCTCATGGGACGCTTCCGCCCCGGAGACATGGGGGTGGACGTCATGCACTACAACCTGCACAAGACCTTCGGCACCCCGCACGGAGGCGGTGGGCCGGGGGCGGGCCCCGTCGGGATCGCCGAGAAGCTCGTCCCCTTCCTCCCCACGCCGACGGTGGAGCGCGCGGGTTCCCGCTACGTCGCCGACTACGCCCGCCCGAAGTCGATCGGCCGCGTGCGCGCCTTCTTCGGCAACTTCGGCACGCTCCTCCGCGCCTGGGTCTACCTGCGCGAAAACGGCGGCGAGGGACTCCGGCGCGTGACGGACATGGCGGTGCTGAACGCCAACTACCTGCGTGCCCGCCTGAAGGAGTCCCTGCACGTGCCTTTCCCCGAGGCGTGCATGCACGAGGTGGTCGCCACGGACAAGCACCTGAAGGCGAGCGGCGTGACGACCCTGGACCTGGCTAAGCGCCTGATGGACTACGGCTACCATCCGCCGACGGTGTACTTCCCGCTCGTGGTGCACGGCGCGTTCATGGTCGAGCCCACCGAAACGGAGACCCTGGCCGAGCTGGACCGCTTCGTGGCCGCGGTGGAGGCCATCGTCCGCGAAGCGGCCGAGGACCCCGAGCGCGTGAAGAACGCCCCACACACCACGGGCCTCCGCCGCCTCGACGAGACGCTGGCCGCGCGCCAGCCCAAGCTGCGCTGGACCCCGCCCGCCGCGTGACGCGTCAGTTGTGAAAGCGAAAGATCCGGAAGCTCGGGCGACGCGAGATCTCGAAGAGGAAGCCGAACCGGAAGTTGATGAGCCCCGTCTTCGGGTCGACGAGGCCGTTCGGCGGATTGGGGAAGGGCTCCGCCGCCTTGAAGGCCGCGATGGCCTCGTCGTCGAGAAAGTCCACCCCGCAGGCCTTCTCGATGTGGAGGTACTTGAGCTTCCCCTGCGGGGAGAGCTTGACCCGCAGAATCGTTAGGCGGTCCTTGAAGCCGTAGACGTTGCCCGAGGGGTCGCGGCGCTGATACGCGCGGTCGGGATGCCAGTTCTCGGCGACCTGACGCTTCACGCGGTTGAAAAAGGACGCGAAGCGCCACCGCTTCGAATTGAGGAGGGTCGTCTCCCCCTCGTCCACGTCCGAGAGGGCGTCGTTCACGCGCGAGCCGAGGACTCTCGCCAGCTCCCCGTCGCTGAGCTTCAACTCCTTCAGCGACACGTTTCCTGCCGGGCGCGGCGGCGCGGCTCCGGGCGGTGCGCGGGGGCCCGGAGTGCTCGGGCGCTCCTCTCGCGACGGCTCGTCCCCCTTCGAGGCCCGCGGAAGCGGGGAGCGCGGAAGCTCGGGGCGGCTCGGGGTGCGCATGGCCAGACTCAGGACCTTGCGCTCCGTCTGGGCGCGCTCGGCGGCCGAGGGGCTCGGTCCCGGGGGCTGCACCCGAGGCTGCGGCCGGTTGGCGATCACGCGCCCGGGCCGAAAGGGTATGGGCGGCCCCTTCGTCTCCTTCTGCACCCGCGAATCATGCTCGGAGAGAAAACGGGACTTCTCCGGTCGCTTCTCCTCGGCGGGCGGAGGAAGGTCCACCACCTGCCCCTCCTCGTCCTTCTCCTTCTTCTGCTCGGCCTCTTCCTGCTTCTTGAAGGCCTCGCGCGCGCGCTCCGCCGCCTTGAGGTCCTCGGGAGCCACGAGCGAGACCTCGACCGGCGAGCTCACAGCCTGCGACGTCCCCTGGCACCCTTCCGGACGCGCCGAAACCACCGCCCCCACGAGCAGCAGGAGGTTCAGGTGGGCCAGCAGGGACAGGCCCACGAACCCCACGATCCGGCGTGGTTTTCTCGTGCCTCGCATCGGCTTCGTATCTCGTCCCGACTTCCTATTGTAGTGCGTCCCGGAAGGGGCGGCTACGACGTGGCGAGCGCGCCCCGCAGCCGGTCAACGCACGAGCGGGTTCGAGAATTCGAACGGAGCCAAGATCGTCAGACGCTGACCGAGGCCGCGCGGGATCGGTCGGAACGGCGCGGCCCTCTGGATGGCGGCGAGTACCACGCGATCGAAGGCGGGAAAGCCCGACGACCGCCGGAGCTCGAGGCCCTGCACGCGGCCGTCGGCCTGCAACGTGAACTGCACGAGGACGTCCCCCTGCTCGAGGGCGATCTCGAGCTCCCGGGGGAAGTGCCAGAGCGGGTGGACCTTGCGGTAGATGCTCTGGAAATAGTCCAGATACCGGCGGTCCGCGGTGTTCAGCCACAACGCGACGCCCCGGCGCGCCCCTTGCGGATCTCCGGCGCGGCCTGCCGGAGTGCCGAGCCCCTGGCCCGACGCGCGTCCCGTCCCGTGAGCCCGAGCCAGGTCGGCCCGGTCCGGGATCCGCTGCGTGGAGGAGAGCGAGCGATTGCGCTGGTCCGCCACGTTGCGCATGCGAAAGCGGGTCTGGACCCCGGGCACCGCCTTCGGCAGGTCCGGGCGCCGGAACGCGGCCGGCGGCTGTCCGTCCTCGGCGAGCCGCGTGAGGCCCGACGGACCGCGCTCCGAGCCCCCCCCCCGCTGCGACACTCCCGCCGAAGGGCGCCCCGCGCGAACCTCGCCCCCGGCCGCCGCGAGGCGCTCCCCGGCAGGCCGCGCCGGCGAGGCCCCATCCCCCCGCGCCCCCGACGAGGCCCCCATTGTCGCGGCCGCTCGCGGCTGCGCGAGCTTGCGGCGGCGCGCCCTCTCCGGCCGCTCGAGCGCCCGCCCGGTGCCCGACAGGACGTGCAGCGCCTCGGCCGGGTTCGGTGTGGTCCGGCGATTGTCGTGGCTCACCGCGGCTCGCGCGGTACGGATCCGCTGCGGCGTGTCCCGATCCCAGTGGTTCGCCGGCCGGAAGCGCAGGTCGTCGAGGTCATCACCCACGAGCGGGGTCGGCGCAGGTCGAGGCGTTCCCCTTCCGCCCACGGCTCCGGCCCGCGAGGCCTCGGCCAGCGAATCCGCGGGCCCGGAGCGAAGGCGCTCACCCGGGTCGCCGAGCTGCGGCACGAGCGGCGGACGCTTTGGCGGCGCCAGCGGACGACTCCCTGCTGGCGCTTCCCGCTCGACGAGATCCACCTCCAGGTCCCGGAGCTCCACGCGCCGCTCGTCGGGGAATCGGCCGCGCCAGAGGGCCACGCCGAGCACCCCCGCGCCCACATGCAGCGTCGCGGACACGAGCAGGGCCGGAGTCAGAGAGCGCATCGCCATCCGTAGTGAAAGGCTCGTCGGTTCTTCCTACGAGTTTAGACCCCCGCGCGTCCTCCTTCCACGGTTGCGTTTCACCGGAGATGGGCGTATCCCGCCCCTACGATGGATGGGAAGGTGGGTTGATGAGCACCGTATGTATGGCGAAAACCATGCGCAAACGAATCCTCATCGCGTTTCTTCTGGCAACGCCCGGCCCGGCCTTCGCGCAGGTGCCGCGCTTCGAACCTGGACCAGAGGCGGAGGTGGCGGCGCTCTCCGCCCTGGATCCCGCCACGCGGCTCGCCGCCGTGGGACGCCTCGCGCGCTTCAAGACGCACGACGGCGCGCGACAGGCGCTGACCCAGGCGCTGATCGAGGATCCGGACGTCCGCCTGCGGCAGGCCGCTGCGACCCTGCTCTCGCGCGCCGCGGGCAAGGGCGTGCGGCAGGCCCTCACCGTGGCCTCGACCTGCGATCCGGATCCGGCCACCCGCAAGGGCCTGGCCGCCTTCTCTCGCGGGGCGCGGGTCCGGTGCCACGAACAGGCCGGCGCCTTGCCTGCCGGAGCTGCGCTGCCGCGGTCGGAGGCTCGCCTGCTGACCTACTTGTCACACCCCCATGGCCACGTGCGGCTGAAGGCCCTTCGGCAGCTGGCGCGGCTCCGCAGCGCCGCCCTTCGACGGCGGGCGTGGGATATGGCCAGCCGGGACCCCTTCTGGAGCGTGCGCGCCGACGCCCTCAGGATCCTGGCCACGTCCTACGGCCGCAAGACGCTCGAGGTGGCGCAGTACGCGCTGAGCCAGGATCCGGACGAGCGGGTTCGCGGGGCGGCTCTCGAGGTGCTGGCCTACTTCAAGGATCCCGCGACCACCCCCTGGATCCTGCGGTCCATGCGTACGGAACCCGAGGTGCGGATGCAGCTCGCCGGGCTGCGTACGCTCACGCAGCTTCCAGCCGCCACGAGCGAGGCCTCGCTCGTCGAGCTCGCGCAGGCGCACAAGAACGAGGCGCTCCGGATCGCCGCACTCGCCACGCTGGGCGCACCCGCGGGGCGACCGGCCGTGCAGGCCCTCTACGAGCGCCTGCTCACCGCAGACCGCTCGGGGAGGGTGCGCGCCGCGGTGCTGAAGGCCCTCTCCACCTCGCGTACGCGGGCGGCGTGCGTCGCTCGGGCCCAGCGCGTCACGGACGAGGACCCGGAGGTCCGCCGCGTAGTGGTAGAGCAGCTCGGTGGATGCGACGCCGCCACTGCCGTACCGGCGCTCGTGACCGTCCTCGCCACGGAGCGGGCCACGGCGGTGCGTCTCGCCGCCGCCCGCGTCCTCGGCGCGTACGGCGAGCCGCGCGTCTTCGAGGCGCTTCGCAGGGCCGCCACCACGGACTCCGACGAGGGTGTGCGCCGGCAAGCAGCAGTCGGCGCGGCGCGCAGCCCCTCGCAGGAGGCGTGGATCTCGGCCCAGCTAGCGGCCACGGTGGACGCCTCGCCGGCCGTGCGACTGAAAGCCGGCGTCGCGCTCTGCGCGCTTCAGGTCCCGAACGCCTACCGCGCCCTGGTCCGGCTGCTCTGGGTGGACAAGCACACGCCGATCCGTGCGGCCATGGCCCGCTGTTTCGGAGACGTGGACCATCCGCTGGTGGACATCGGCCTGTCGGTGGCCCACGCCACCGACGGGGACGCGAGCGTTCTCCGAGCCGTCGAAGGGGCGCAGCGACAGCGGCTCGCGCGGCTCGAGGCCAACCTCGCCCGGGCCAAAAGCGGGACGCCGTCGCAGCGGGTCGAGACCGTCCAGCGCCTGCACCCCTCGCCGAACCCGAAGGTCCGTCAGGTGCTCGAACATCTGCTCTTCAAGGATGCCGACGCGCGCGTGCGCGCGGCAGCGGCGGCGGTGCTGGCCCGCTTCGCCGACCAGCGCGCCCTGCAGCAGCTCGCGCTGGCCGGTCAGGCGGAGCAGGACGCGACCACGCGCCAGGCGATCCTCGGGCGCCACGCCGAGCTGACCCAGCGCTGGAGCAGCGCGCGGTCGGCGCTCGAGCTGAACGCGCTGTTGTTGCAGCTCCGCTCCACGGACGCGGCCGCGCGACTCCAGGCGGCCGTGTCGCTCGGGACTCTGAAGGACCGCCGCGCGTGGGGGCCCCTGCAGCAGGCCACCAAGGCGGCGGAGCGCGAGCTTCGCTACGCTGCCGTCGTCGCGCTCGCCACCTTCGGCGACCTGGCGGTGGTGGCGCGGGCCGCCAAGGGCGAGGCCGACGCGACCACGCGCAGCCAGCTCATCCAGCTCAACTACCTGAGGGGGGCCAGCCCCGAGAAGCTCGTGGCGGCTCTCGGCTCCGACAAGGTCGAGGAGGTACGTCGGGCCGTCGAGGCCGCCGCCATTCGGCCGACCGAACGCGCGGTGCCCTGGCTCGCCCGCCTGGCGCTTTCCCACCTCGACAAGGAGATCCGCGAGGCCGCCGCACGCGCGCTGGTGCACTACGAGGCGGCACTGGCCCACTGGGCCGTTCGCACGGCGTCGGATCACGACGCCAGCAAGGGGCTCAGGCAAAGCCTATGGAGCCTCTCCGTGCTGGCCGAGGGGGGCAACAGCTAGCCAGCGTGATCCCGGTACTTGGCCCTCGGGCGGGTTGCCAGTACATTTTTCGCATGCCTCGCCTCACCGCCCCGCTCGCCACGCTCCTGCTCCTCAGCCCCTGGACCGCCGCCAGCGCCTCACGCGCTCAGGTGGGCATGCCGGCCCCCTGGTTTCGGCTGAACACCCTGGACGGGGGCGCGGTCACCAGCACGCAGCTCCGCGGGAAGGTCACGGTCTTCGTCATCGGCCGCACGCGCCCCTCGGCACCTCCCTGCCGCGAGTGGTCCCACGCCCTCTTCAAGCAGTTCGAGCGGACGCGGGTGGAGGTCTTTCAGGTCGTGGTGGCCGACAAGCCCTGGTACCTCCCCCGCCGGGCCGTTATCTCCCAGATCCGGAAGTTCGCCCCCGCCGGAACCCACCACCGGGTCCTGCTCGAGTGGTACACGTTCTTCGCTGACCAGTTCGACGTCGTCCGCGACGATCTGCCGACGATCATCGTGATCGACAAGCAGGGAGTCATCCGCTACCGCACCAAGGGTCACCTGAAACCGCCGGCGCTGGCCCAGGTCGAATCCGTCATCCGAGCCCAGGAGAGGCGCTAGCCTCGGCGAAGGGCGACCGCGCGCGAGAACACGGGGCGACGAAGGGCTCGTCCTCGGGGATGTTCCTAGCCGTCCTTGACCAGCGCGTCGAGGCGACCGCTCGCGTGCAACGCCGCCAGGTCGTCGTAGCCGCCGATGGACGCGTCACCGACGAAGATCTGCGGCATGGTGCGCCGGCCGGTGCGGTCCACTAGCTCCTGACGCAGGTCATCGCGCCCCGTGGCGTCCACCTCGGTGAAGGCGAGCCCGAGCCGTTGCAGCAGATCCTTGGCCCGACGGCAGTAACTGCAGTGGGTGGTCGTGTAGATGGTGATCGGTTTCACGCTCTATCCATAGCACGGGAGCCCTGACGGGCCTCAGTCCACGGTCGGGTCCCAGAGGGCCCACAAGGGCTCCTCTGCGAGCCACGCCAGGGTCGCGGGTCCGCCGAGAAGGCTCTCCCAGCGCCCCTGCCCCCCCAGGCGAGCGTCGAGAGCGCTGCCGAGGAGCCGGGACCAGAGGCCTCCGCGCCCCGGCAAACGCACGGTCAACGCCTCGAGCGGCTCCCCCGGGGCTCGACGGGCCGCCTGGCGGGCGACCTCGATGGCACGGGCCAGGCCACCGAGTTCGTCCACGAGCCCTCGATCCACCGCGTCCCGACCAGCCCACACGCGCCCTTCGGCCACCAGAGCCACCTCCTCGGCCGGCCGCTTGCGCCCGTCGGCCACGCGCTGCAGGAAGCGCCGATAGGTCCGTTCGAGCTGTTCGCGCAACGCCTCGCGCTCCGCCTCCTCGAGCGGCGCACCCACGCCGTGCAGCGCTGCGCGCGCTCCGTGGCGGATCCGGTGCCACCCGATTCCCAGGCGACGCAGTAGCGGTCCGACGCTCACCTTCCCGGTGAGGACTCCGATCGAGCCCGTGATCGTCTCCGCCTGGGCCACGATGTGCGAGCACGCCACCGCCACGTAGTAGCCCCCGGATGCCGCCACGTCCCCAAGCGAGGCCACGACGGGCTTCTTCTCTCTCAGGCTCGAGGCGGCGCGCCACATCAGCTCCGAGGGCGTCACCCCGCCCCCGGGCGAATCGATGTGCAACACCACGCCCGCCACGCGACGGGTCCGGCCGAGCCTCTCGAGCGCCGCGGCGATGGTCTGGTCTCCTACCGCTCGCCGCGGGAAACGAACGGATTCGCCACCCACGATCATCCCTTGCAAGGGGAGCACGGCGATGACCCGCGGCCGCAGCAGCGGTCGCCAGCGGAGGCGAAGGCGACGCGCGTAGGCCGCCGCCGGAACGATCTGGGCGCGACCACCTCGAGCGGGCGCCAATCGCGCGGGCAACTCGTCGGCGAAGGCCGTGGCGTCGAGCAGGCCTGCGGCGACCCCCGACGGTCCGTCGTAGGGGCCGAGGTCCACGAGCTCCCGCGCGCGCTCCACGGTCACGCGCCGCGCCTCGGCGATCGTGACCACCGCCTCCTCGAAGAGCACCTCCAGCAGGCGCTCCATCGCCTCGCGGCTGGCAGGGCTCATCTCCGCGCGTGCGAGGCGCTCCGCGGCGCTCTTGTAGCGTCCCGCCTGACCGATCTCCACCTCCACGCCGAGGCGTCGCAGCAGACCGCCGAAGTAGAAGAACTCGGCCGACATGCCCCGTAGGTCGAGGAGCGCCCCCTCGGGCATCAGCAGCTCGTCCCCCACCGTGGCCAGCACGTACTCGCGCGTTCCCGCCTCCTCGAGCAGGAAGACGAGCCGCTTCCCCGAAGAGCGAAGCCGGAGCAGGGTCTCCCGCAGCTCGCGCAGCGTAGCGAGCCCTGCCTTCAGCCCACGCACGCGCACGACGAGCCCCGCCGCTTTGCGGTCGGCGCAGAGACGCGTCACGAGGCGCTCGACCCGCTCGACGGACCAGCCACGTGAACGCCGCCAGAAGCCACCGCCGTCGTCGCGGGCCTCGACCGTCCCTTGCAGCGTCAGTTCGACGAAATACGGCCGACCCAGACGGCGCAGCAGCACCACCGGAGCGACCAGCAGATTCACGAGGAGGTTGGCCAGCAGGATCAGCGGGAGTCGCAGCATGGGGCGTGAGTATGCGCCGTTCGGCCACGGGAGGCGACGCCCTCCGCGGCGGCGGCGCACCCCGCGATGGCTCGGCTCCTGCGGCTCCGCCGATTGAAGGCCCGCGACCGCTGACATAGAATGCCTCGTAGTGAGGAGTCCACATGGCTGCCGTTCCCACCGTGATTCTCGTCGGCGCCCCCCCTGAATACGAGGGACGGCTGCGCGAGTCGCTCGGGGACCTCGCGCCGCTGCGGACCGTGGGGCCGGACCTGAGGATGGCGCTCGAGCTCGTGCGCCAGTCGCTGCCGTGCGTGGCCGTCCTCGCCCTCGGCCCCAGCCCCGACGTGGCGCTCTCCCTCTGCCGGCAGCTCGCGCGCGTGAAGGGGTGCTCGGCGATGGTCGTCGGCGAGCAGCGCGACGTGGACACGGTGCTCCGCGCGATGCGGGCCGGAGCGAAGGAGTTTGCGCTGCTCGAGCCCGGCGGCAACGAGGTGCGTCGCGCTGTGCAAGGACTGTGCGACCAGTGGCTGGCTCGGAAGCCCACGGCCGAGATGAGACTGGCGCTCGGTCTGGGTGCGGTGGTGGCGCTCCTGGGCGCCAAGGGGGGCGCCGGCTCCACCACCCTCGCGATCAACCTGGCGGGCGCCTTGAGGGCCTCGAGCGAGAACGCGGCGGCCTCGGTGATCGTGCTCGACCTCGACCTGCAAATGGGCGACGTGCTCGCCTTTCTCGACCTGCCGAGCCCATCGCCCCTCGGGGACCTCCTCGACGAGTCGCAGCGGCCGAATCGCCCGTCCCTGCTGCGCGCCATCCCGGCCCACCGCAGCGGCATCTTCGCCCTCGGTCGCGCCGACGAGGGCGCGCCATTGCGCTCCCCCGAGCCCGCGGAGCTCGGCGAGCTGCTGCGGCTGCTCCAGCAGCACTTCGACTACGTGGTCGTGGACGGGCTCCGCGACCTCGGGGAACACGCGCTGGCCGCGCTGGATAGCGCCACGGCCATCCTGCCCGTGCTCACTCCGGACGTGCCCGCGCTGAAGAGCGCCGCCCGCTGTCTCGGCGCGCTCCGGCAGCTCGGCTACCCGGACGACCGGATCAAGGTGGTGGTGAACCGCTTCCAGGCGGGTGGCGCGGTGGACGAGCAGGGGGTGGGTCAAGCGCTGGGCCACCCCGTGGACGCCACCGTGAGTAACGACTTCACCACCGTCATCCACGCCATCAATGGCGGGCAGCTCCTCATCTCCGAGGCCCCCGAGGCCGCCGTGACGCGGGACGTGCAGCGGCTGGCGGACCTCGTCGCGCGCTCACGCCTCGCTGGAGCCGCCCCGCCCCGGACGCGCACCCGGCCCCCCGCCGAGGCATGACACGCGGTCGGCCCCAGGCCATACTGCAGCGAAAGGAGTTCCGCCGTGCCCATCTATGAATACCGCTGTGGCAAATGCGGCCACGCTTTTGAAGAGCTGGTCTACCCGTCCACCGAGGTCCGCTGTCCGTCGTGTAGCGCCCCCGAGAAGGAGCTCGAGAAGCAGTTCTCGGTATTCGCCGTGAGCGCCAAGGGTGAAGGGGCGGCCATCCCCGAGGGATGCCGGGGGTGCGGCCATCCAGGGGGCCCCGGCTCCTGCGGCATGAGCTAAGCGTCCGCCGCCGTCGGTGCTGCCCGGCGACGCCCGTGGTGGGATGGATCGCGGCCGGCGAATCAGTAGACCGGCAGGCAGGTGCTCGTCTTCGCGTCGCAGGCGCCGCCCGTCGGCTCCTGGCAGGCGTACATCGGACACATCCACGGGTGCTTGGCGCAGCCGCCGTCCTTCCACTGCTTCGCGAGGGTGTCGAGCGGCGCGCTCGGATTCACGTAGAGTGTGCAATTCATGCAGTTCAAGCTATCTGTCCTGGCCACGTGGCACTGCAGGGCCTCGACGAAGGGGTTGCACTTGCGCGCCGCCTGAAGCTCCGCCACGTACTTCGTGTTGAGGGCCTGGCATTCGGCCTGGGTCAACCCGCTCTTGCACTCGTAGCGCAGGATGCAGCCGTTTGCGTCCTTGACCTCCACGAGCTTGCTCCCCGGAGGACACGACGGAGCCGGAGGGGGCGCCGGACAGACTGGCGCGCACTCGCCCGGGCTGCGCACGCTCGTGCCAGCCGCGGCGGCCCCGCAGGCGTTGCCATAGGTCTTCCCGTCACAGCCGCAGACGGGCGCGTAGTGCATGGGACAGACCTGGGGCTTCACCTTGCAAGTCCCCTTGGTCGACGGCTGAGGCGGCGGCGGATAGATCGCCGGCACGGGTCCCGTCTCGTCCCCGCACCCCTTCTCGAAGAAGCAGTAGGTGCTGGCGGGGCACTCCTTGTTGGTCGTGCAGGTCTTGGGCGTCGAAGCGCCGCACAGCGCGGCCTTGTCCCGGCAGCAGTCCCCGTAGATCACACACAGCTCGTCGCACCAACAGTTGCCGGTGCCTTTTCGACCGCAACCGTTGCGGCAGGACCCGCGGAGCTGATCGGCCTTCAGCGCCCCGCGGTCCGTGCCCGTATTCTCCTCGGTCGGTGGAGGCTCGCCCGTCCCGCCGCACGCGGTGACCAGCAGTGCCAGAGACGCCCCAGCGCACAGAGCGCCTATCCAGTGACGACATCGATGCATGATGCTTCCTCCTCGCGGGTCCGCTCATCCGTTCGGCGAGCGCGCCCCCACCTCCCGCCAGCGGGGCCGCGCACGAGCAGGCCTTGGGGGCGTCGGCGACTCCGACGTCCTTCGGTCCGCTGCGGCATAGAGCAACCTG
This sequence comes from Deltaproteobacteria bacterium, assembly GCA_020848905.1. NCBI lineage: Bacteria > Pseudomonadati > Myxococcota > Myxococcia > Deltaproteobacteria bacterium. The sequence continues at coordinate 256,689 of JADLHG010000004.1, read as the reverse complement.
CGGGCCACCTGGGGGACGGAGGTCGAAGCGCGCGGAATTCGACGCGTTGGCCGGCCGACGGCGGGCGCGGTGTAAAGCTCGCCTGACAGACCTCGAGGCGGCCTGTCAAGCCGGCGCGACACCTCCGCTTGCGCGGGGAGTGGGATGGGATCAATCTGTCCGGCCAGGCACTCACGCCCCCGGAGGAAACATGCATCGTACGAGCTTGTTCTTGACCGTCACCGCGCTGCTCGTCGGCGGAAGCGCTCAGGCCGAGGAAGCGGCCGGACCCCGGACCTACGCGGTCGAGGTCGTCATGAACGCCAAGGAGAAGTCGACCGACAAGCTCGTGTTCGACGGGACCAGCGTGCAGCTCGACGCCCTGAAGAAGCTGGGCTTCGCGAAGGTGGGCGTCACCGCGTCGCGGATGCGGGACTTTTTGCGGTTGAAGCTCCCGTCGGCCGGCAAGGACCTGAAGACCTTCCACGCCGTGCTGAAGGACGCAGGAACCGTCGAAGGGCTCTTCGTCGTCCTGGACGCCAAGCGCAACAAGCAGACGTACCAGTTCAAGGGCAAACTGGCCCCGTAGTCGCGCGACCGGCTCCGCCACGGAAGGGCGAGACGGAAGCGCAGGGGAATCGAACCCCCCGATCCCACCCTCTCGGGTAGGACCCATCGGGTTTGAAGCCCGAGGCAGTCACCAGTACCACACGCGCTTCCGAGAGGCAGCATCCCACGGGCCCGACGACCGAGCAATGGGGGCCGCTGCGCGCGGGGCCCGCTGCGCACCCGCGCTACCCCGCGTGGGCTCCGCCTCGATCCCGCACCGGGCCGAGACGAGACGAGCCGAGCTACGGGCGACGGCCGCGGCGCCGCCGACCGAGGAGAAGCACGAAGAGCAACAGAGCGATCGGACGGAGAGCGGCGGCGGTCAGATCGCGCGGGAGAACAGCACATCCACCCTCCTCGCCCGGACCGCCGGCGGGTTTCGTCGCGTCCGCGAGGCCAGCGTCCGAGCTACGAGGCACTCCGTCCACCGGGAAGCCGTCGGCCCTGACGCTCAGGTCGCTCTGCCGGTAGTCCGCGACGGGTCCGGCGTCTCGCGCGCCGCCGTCCGTGCGAGGACCGCTGTCGCGCGGCCCCGCATCCCCGATCGATCCAGCGTCCCCTGCGTGGGCATCCCGGACCACCGCCGCGTCGGCCACCACCGCCGCATCCCGGACCACCGCCGCGTCGGCCACCACCGCCGCATCCCGGACCACCGCCGCGTCCGGCACCACCGCCGCATCCCGCACCACCGCCGCATCCCGGACCACCGCCGCATCCCGGACCGCCGCAGCGTCGAAGCTGCCCCCCGCATCGCGCGCCACGGCAGCGTCTCGCGCCGCCGCGGCGTCACCGACCACGCCCCCGTCGGGTCGCGGCGCGGGAGTGGCGTTAACCCGGAACAAGCTCCGGCCGATGGCGACGTGGAGCTGTCCCGAGAACCAGTGCGTGCCGCCATAGCTGATCCCGAGCTGCCCCGTTGCCCCCTCCAAGCGCCAGCTCTCCCCCGCCAGGTCGGAGCCCACGTCCAGCGGTGGCCCACTCGCCACGGGCATGTAGCGTCGTCCGCCGGCGGCGAAGGTGACGTACCCCTCAGGGCTCAGCGAATCCACGACCGTCGAGACGCCGAGGAAGCTGATCTGGGTGATCACGCCCGTCGGCGCGCGCAGGAAGACCTGCGCGGTGCCCCCGGTGACGGGTTGGGTGAAGGCGGTCCAGCCCCCGGCGACCTGGTACTCGTAGGGGGCACCGACGTACTTGCGGTCGCTGGAGGGAGAAATCGTCGTGGGAACACCGCCGGCGGGAATGAAGCCTGTGGAAATATAGCGATAGCCGTGACCCTCGGCGTAGATGACGTTCACCCCGTCGGTGAGCGGGCGATAGGCGATGCCGCTCGAAATATGCGTCGTCGTCCCGCCCCGATATCGGCAAAGCTCGTCGGTCCAACTGTAGTATGTACAGCGGTAGACCAGGTCGCCGTTCGCGGCGGGCGCGATCGCCCCGCAGGTATTCGAAGGGCCGGTGATGGTGACGTTCTGCCCGGTGGCGGTGTTCCGCAGCATCACGCTGGCGGTGCCGACTCCCAAAGGGGTGGCGCTGCACCAGGCCGCGTAGTCCCCCGCAGCGGCGAGGTTCGGCCAGGAATAGACGGGACCAACCCCGCTGACCGTCCCGCCCTTCCACTCCATCATCGTCGCCCCGTCGGGATAGATCACCGCGGTACGGGTGAGCCGGCCCCATCGAACCGGCGGATCCCCGCCGTACGTGAGGGGTTGCGTGAGGTCAGAACCACCCGCACGGGGCCGCACCCCCACCGTCGAGGCGGTGAAATAGAGAATCCGGTCCGCGGTCACGTCCCGAATCGCGCCCGGCACCGTCTCCAGCAGCACGAGATAGGGGCTGGTCTCGACGAACACGAAGCGCGAGGGATAGTCCCCTCCGTACGCCGTCAGGTCCATTTGCCCGGCAGAGTCCTTGGCTTCGTACCAGAGCTGCACCCGCTGCCCGTTGTAGCTCGCCAGTGAGATCACCTGGTTCACCGAGGCTTTTCCCGAGGAGAGGGTGTCGCCTCGCAAGGTCACCTTCAACGAGGCGCACCCCGCGGGGTTGTCGTCGGCGCAGGTGGCGGTCACGGTGAGCGTCGGCTGCGCCACGGTCTCCGCGAGCGGCGCGCCGATGGTCACCCGGGGGGGCAGGTCGAAGACCATCGTGCGCACCACGGTGGCCGAACCGCCGTAGACGTCGGTAGCCACGAAGGTCAGCGGCACCGAGGTCCCCCAGGCCATGGTCGGCAAGGTAAGGGTGCCCGAGTAGGTCCCCCCGCTCGGGGAGCTGAGCGGCGTGGTGGTCCCCGCGGCCGTCACGGTCACGGACAGGACCTGATAGGTAGACGTCACGATCGCGGAGACCTTCACGCTGTTTCCTACCGGGCCGCCGTTTGCCGCCGGCAGGGTCACAGTGAGCGTGACGTTCGACTGAGCGTGGGCGGTCAGCCCGAAGAAGGCCGTGGCAAGGACGGCCACGCAAAGGGCAACGCGACGTGAACGGCAGACCATGTGGCGCCTCCTCCTCCACACCTCAGACGCACGACACACCGCAATCCTGACACGCTGTCGTCGAGGATCAGGCCGCCCGCAGATACCGATAGGCCGGCCCGGCGAAGGGGATCACCGCGAAGGCGAGCGCCACGAACGCCAGCTCGCGTAGCCCGAGGACGGGCACCAGCGCCCCGCTGAAGGGGAGCGAGAGGAGCGAGACCGGCGCCGCCGAGACGAAGAGCAGGCCGAGCGCCGTCGTGGCGAGGAGCGCCAGGCCCCAGACGCGCAGGCGCACGAGGCCGAAGAGCCCGACCGCCGCGCCAGCGAGAAGGAGTGCGGCCAGCGCCTGGTCCTGCCGCGGCGCCAGCGTGTAGAAGATCATCGTCGGCAGCGCCGTGGCCGCGCCGTTGACCGCGCGCTTGATGCGCGCCACGCCGTGATCGTCGAGCCCGTAGCGCGCCCGCCAGGCCGACTGGTTCTCGTAACGGTCGGCCATGCCGCGTCCGAGAAGCGGTGCGTAGATCAGGAGATGCATCCCGCCCCAGATGGCGAGGCCCACGTTCCAGCCGACGGTCACGAACCCGAGCAGCGCAGTGGTCACACCGCTCATGGCCAGGCCCATGGCGAACCACCGAGCCCAGAACCACTCGGCCGCCAGGCCGAAGAAGGCCAGGCCGTAGGTCGCGGCCAGCGCCAGGAAGCAGCGGAGCCACGGGCCACCCTGGGCGAGGGCCAGCACGACGAAGACGGAGGTATAGAACCCGAGGAGCAGCAGCGAGACGGCACGCCGCTCCCCGAGGAGCCGGAGGCCCGCGACCCCCGTCATCGTCCGCCGCTCCGGCGGTTCCCTTCCCCGGCGCGCTCGACGACCGGCACGGGCTGCGGCTCCTCCTCGCCCTTGCGTGCGTCGCCCTCTTCACCCTCGCGCTCCGAGATCCGCTTCTTGATCGCCTCGTAGGCGTCCGCCCCCAGCTTCCACCCCAGGCCCGCGATCACCGCGCCACCGAGCGTTCGAATGAGCCAGTTCATGGGCCGTTCCTCCTTGCGGATGGTCGTGCTCGACCGTGATACGGAGCGCCAAGGCCAGAAGCGCCCTATCAGCATAGCACGGCAGGCAAGGAGCCGCCGGGCACCGGGGCCCCCGTCGCGCCCAGAACCACCGATGATCAAAGCATTGTTTGACACTCCGTGCGGCGCTGCCTACCATTTGTGCATAGGGAGCGCGCGACCAGCGACGCCCCGCTTCGAGCTCCCACCATGCGCGTTTGCCCGGCCTGCTTCGCCCTCTACGGCCCCGACCAGCAGGCCTGCCCGAAGGATCGACACGCCACGGTGGATCACACCGAGGTGCTGATCGGGCTTCAGCTCGGCCCCTACGTCGTTCGGTCGATGGTCTCGGAAGGCGGCATGGGCGTCGTCTACGCCGGGGAGCACCCGGCCCTCGGCCGGCGCGTGGCGCTCAAGGTGCTGCGACCCGAGCTGAGCCTGCGCGACGACATCGTCGAGCGCTTCATCCAGGAAGCGCGCGCCGTCAATACCATCGGACACTCCAATATCGTCAGCATCTACGACTTCGGACGCACGCCGTTCGGCAGCTTCTACATCGTCATGGAGTACCTCGACGGCCGCACCGCGGCTCGCGTCGTCGAGGAGGGAGGACCGCAGTCGCTCGACCGGGTGCGCTTCGTCGTGCATCAGGTGGGGCAGGCCCTCGCCGCGGCCCACGCGAAGGGGATCGTCCACCGCGACGTGAAGCCCGAGAACATCATGATCGGGACGCGCGGCACGCAGGAGTACGTCAAGCTCCTCGATTTCGGCATCGCGAAGCTCATGACGGAGCAGCCGCGCGAGCGTGGACACACGGCGGGAGCGATGGGCACGCCGCAGTACATGTCCCCCGAGCAGCTCGAAGACGCCGAAGTAGACGAGCGCACGGACGTCTACGCCCTGGGCGTCGTGGCCTACGAGCTCCTCACCGGCCGGGTCCCCTACCCGGGCGCCACCCACGCGGCCGTGCGGCAGCTCCAGCTCACGCAGGCCCCGCCGCCCCCGAGCCTCGTGCGGCGCGACCTCCGCGTCCCGCGCGGCATCGACGCCGCGATCCTGACGGCCATGCACCCGGACCCCGAGAGCCGCTTCCCGCACCTACTCGACTTCCTGGCTGCCTTCGAGCATGCGTACAGCGAGGGGTTGCAGAGCCCCCCGCCAGACGCGATGCGGCCGAGCGCACCGACGGCCTCGCGCTTCGTTCGGTGGGTGCTGCCGGCCTTCCTGCTCACCGGGAGCGTAGGCGCCATCGTGGCGATCAAGCTCCGTGGACGAAAGGAACCCCAGTACTCGGCGTCGCATGGCACCGACGGCGCGGTCCGGCGCCCGGAGCGAGGCGACGCACAGGTCGCGGCAGCACCGACCGTGGTTCTGCCGAGGGCGCTCGTGGACGGGGCGTTCGCCTCCGACCGAGCGGAGACGCGGGCCAAGATCGCCGCTCTGCTCGCCGAGCGGCGGCTCCCCATCATGGTGCCGGAGCTTCGCCGCGCCGTGGCGGATCGGCACCCCGACGTCCGGCGGCAGGCCGCGCTCGCGCTGGCCGCGGTGGGAGCTCGCGACGCCGAAACCCTGCGGGAGCTTCGACGCGTCCTCGACGAGCCGCTCAACACGTTCGTGGCGGTGGACGTGGCGCAGGCCCTCGCGCAGCTCGGGGACCGGCGGGGACGCGACTATCTCCGCCACGCGCTCAAGGCCTCCCAGCGGCCACAAGATCGGGCGTACCGGAAGGCGCTGCTCGAGGCGCTCGGACGCCTCCGCGACCCTGCCGCCGTGGCGTGGAAGGGGTATCTCGACGGCACCAACCCGAGCCTCGAACGCCGCGCACTGGGGTACCTCTCCGGCCTCGGCGCCGCCCCGGCCGCCGCGGACGCGCGCGCGCGCCTGCTGCGCCACCTGAACCAGGGAGATTGGGAGTCTCGCCTGGGGGCGGCCGAGGCGCTGGCTCCGCACGCACCCCGGCCGGCCCAGGCCGTTTTCGAGGCGGCGTTGCGGCAGGGGGGCGCCGTGGGGCAACGGGCGGCCGTCGCGCTCGCGCACCTCGGAGATTCGCGGGGGGCCCCCCTTCTGTTAGAATCACTGAGTTCCTCGGATGCTGAGCTGGCTGCGGCCAGCGCCTTGGCGTTGAGTCACCTTCTGGACGCTCCCCGTGGCATGCGTGATGCGGGGGTCGGACAAGGGACCCAGCCCCGGCGAGCGGGTGACGCCAGTCCGGCGCCGCACGACGCCGCTCTGAGGGCGAAGGCTGCGCAGCACTTGACCGCGGCGCTCGAGGCACGCGAGGAGGTGGTCCGCCTCGCGGCCGCAGTGGCGCTCCTGAAACGGTGAGTATGGGCCCCGATCCCCACGCCACGCCGAGCGACGACCCCCTCATCGGCACGCGGCTGGGGAACTTCCTCATCGAGCAACGCCTCGCCGAAGGAGGCATGGGCCTCATCTATCGCGCGGTGCACTCGGTGATCGGCCGGCAAGCGGCCATCAAGGTCCTCTCCGAGAAGTATTCCAGCGACAAGAACATGATCAAGCGCCTGCATCGCGAGGCGCGCGCCGTCAACCGCATCGGGCACCCGAACATCGTCGACATCTTCGACTTCGGCCAGACCCCCGACCGTCGCGAGTACTTCGTCATGGAGTACCTTCCGGGGCGCAGCCTCGGGGAGGTGCTGGAGACTCGGCCGCAGCTGCCGTGGTCCTTCGTGAGCCAGCTCTTCGCCCAGGTGCTGGATGCCCTGGCTGCAGCCCACGAACTCGGGATCGTCCACCGGGACATCAAGCCGGAAAACATCCTGGTGATGGAGACGCCTCCCGGTCGAGTGCTGGCCAAGATCCTGGACTTCGGCATCGCGAAGTCGGTGGGCGTGGGCCCCGAGGGAGAGCGGCTCACCCGCGCGGGCTCCGTGATGGGGACACCCGAATACATCGCACCGGAACAGATCCGCGGCCAGTCCGCGGACGGGCGCGCCGACCTCTATGGGATGGGCGTGATCCTGTTCGAGGTCATCATGGGGCGGCGGCCGTACGACTCGGACACGGTGCTCGGGCTGCTCATGTCCCACCTGCGCGATCCGATCCCGCAGATGACGGAGATCCCGCCGGAGCTCGGAGTTCCGAGCTTCGTCCCTTCCGTCGTGGCCCGCGCGATGGCCAAGGACCCCGCCGAGCGGTTCCCCGACGCCCGCGCCTTCGCCGCGGCCCTGCAGCTCGCCGCCCATCCCATCGCGGCCGCCGACGGGACCCGCCCGCTCCCCGAACAGTTCTGGGACGTCGACGCGCTCACCGGTCCTCCGTCGCCCAGGGACCGACGCGCGAGGCAGCCCCTCCCCTCCGCCGCCCGCCCCGGTCCCTCCCTCCAGCGCACCGGCCTCGGCGGCGCCGAGCTGCGGGGACCGGCCGCAACCATTGCCGGCCCCGCACCCCTCGCCGACGAGGATGGACGCAGCGCACGCTCCGGCTCGACCTGGCGCTGGGTGGCGCCGCTCGTCATCCTCGGCCTCTCGGGTGCGGCGATCGGCGCGTTCTACCTGCTCGACGTGCGGGGCACGCGAGCTCGAAGCGCGAAGACCGTCGAAGCCGCTGCTCCCCGATCCGCGGACCTGGGCGTGCCCCGAGCGGCGACCAACACCCCTCCGCGACTCGACGTGCTGCTCGACCAGGTGCGACGCATTCTCCGACGCGGGATCCAATCTCCCGCGGTGCCGCTGCGGCGCACCGCGATCCGCGGCATCGTCGAGCTCAAGGACCCCGAGGCGCAGACGCTCCTGCTCGCGGTCCTGCGCGACGATCCGGACGTCGCGAGCCGCTCCGCCGCCGCCGTCGGACTCGCGACGCTCGGCGACCCGTCGACGACCGGCCCCCTGCAGCAGGCCCGTAGCCTCTCGAGCGAGCTCGGCCGCGTGTGGATCGACGAGGCGCTGCTCAGGCTCGGCCAGTCCGACGGACGCGCGAACCTGATCCAGGCCCTGCGCTCGACGAGCCCACCCGTCCGCATCTCCGCGGCCCTGGTCCTCGGCGAGCACGGCGATCGCCTGGCGATTCCCGTACTGGAGGAGCTGGTACGCCGCGCCGACGTGACCGACCAGCAGACGCTCACCGCCGCGCTCGGCACGCTCGCCCGCCTCGGACACCGTCCGGCCCTGAGCTCGCTCGAGCAAGGCGTGGGCAAGGGGACGGAGCCCTTGCGGCTCGGTTTCGCCGAAGCGCTGGCCAAGGTCGGGAGCGAGTCGGCCCTCCCCGCCCTCAAGTCGCTGCTCAAGGAGGGCAACCCGCTCACGCGGCTCGTGGCGGCAAAGCTCCTCGCAGGCCTCGGTGACTACTCCGGCCTCGAGATTCTGGTCGAAGGCACGCGCGCGAAAGACGAGGCCGCCCAGCTCCTCGCCACCACCGGCCTCGGGGCGGTGAGCGATCGGGCCGCCCTGCCCCCGCTCGCCTCGGCGCTCGAGTCCGCTCGACCCGCCGTGCAGGTCGCCGCCGCGGAGTCGCTGGCGCGTCTCTTCGCCCAGATGCCGCACCAGCTCGTTCAGCAGAGCCAGAACTGGGTCTTCACCGCGCTCGAGCACCGGGATTGGTCGATGCGTCACGCGGCAGTGGGCGTGACCGGCGAGATGGATCCGCAGCTCGCCGTGGAGCTCCTCGGCTGGGCCTTCCGCGACCGCGACCCTCGCGTGCGCGCCGCCGCGGTGACCCGATTGGCCACCCTGCGCTCGCCCAAGGCGCTGCGTATCCTGAGCGCGGCCCTCACCGACAGCTCGCCGGAGGTGCGCGCGAAGGCGGCTCAGGCGCTCGGCGACACCGGAGGCGAGGCCGCCCGCGCGGCGCTCGTCGTCGCGGTTCGCGATCGTTCACCCGCCGTCGGAATCGCGGCGGCCGGCCAACTCCTGGCGATGGGAGACACCACCTACCTCCCCGACCTCAAGCGAGCGGCGAAGACAGGGAGTCCGGTCCTGAAGGCGGCGGCTCTGCACGCTATCGGACGCTGGAAGAGCGCCGCTGCGGTCCCGCTCCTGCTCGCGGGCCTCAAGGATCGCGTCGCGGCAACCCGTCGCGCGGCGGCGCTCGCCCTGGCTCAGCACGGCCACACCGCAGGGGTAGCCGAGCTGAAGAGGTCGGCCGCCGAGGGGGGGCCGGATCAGGAAGCGGCCCTGCGAGCCCTCGCCAAGCTGGGCGTGCCCCAGGCGGAGCGCCTGCAGGCCATGGCCCGCGCGACCTCCTCCGCCACCCGCCACAACGCGATGGAGCTCGCCCCCGAGCTGCTCCCGCCTGCGTCGGCCCTCGGGATCCTGCGCGCCGGTCTCGGCGACGCCGACGTCAGGGTGCGTCGCGCCATGGCGCGGGGGCTCTCTCGCCTGGTCGAACGGCAGCCAGCCGCGGTCCCGCTCCTGCGCCAGGCCTCCAGCGATCCAGACCCCGCCGTGCGCGTCCTCGTGGCCCTCGCGCTCGCCAGAGCCTATGCGAGCCGGCCGGAGCTCGCTCCTCCGCGTCCGGTCCGCCCCGTGAAGGCCGCCCCCCTGCCCGAACCTGCGCCGCTCCCCACCCGGCCCGAGCCGCAGAGCACGGCGAAGCCCCTCTTCGTCGAGGACAGCAGCCGCCAGAACGAGTACAAGTTCCACCTGTCGCGGGCCACGGTCGCCGCCGCGAGCGGGCGCTACCAGGCCGCGCTCGGCCACCTGCGCCAGGCGCAGAAGAGCGGCGACCAGCCTCCGGTGCATTACGAGTTCGGCCTCGTCCATCTGAAGCTGGCGATCAAGTCTCGCAACGCGCGCGCCGTCGCGCTCAAGCATCTGCGGCAGGCCAAGCAGTACTTCCAGCAGTACCTGAGACGAGCGCCGCAGGGAACGCTCGCCCCGAACGCTCAGCGTGGTCTTCGAGACGTCGCACGGTTGACCACGCTCGTCGACTAACGCGCAGGAGATGCCGGTAAGGCCATGAACGCACGCACCCTCGTCCGAACCTCGAAGATGGCGCTCCTCGTCGGCCTGCTGCTCGTGCCGCGTTTCGCCTCCGCCGCGCCAGCCGCCAAGTCCGTCCTGAACCGCGGCAACCAGCTCTTCGCCGCCGGAAACTACGCCGGCGCCTACGAGGCCTTCAAGGAAGGGCACCAGCTCAGTCCGAGCCCGGTCTTCCTCCGCAGCATGGCCTTCTCGCTGCTGAAGCTGCTGCGGCACGAGGAGGCCCGCGCGCTCCTGCAGCAATACCTGAAGAAGTATCCGACCGCGAAGGACCGCGAAAAGCTCGCCTCGACGGTGGCCGGGCTCGAGGTCGTGGTTCAAACAAAGGTGCAGGTGGACTCGACCCCTCCCGGCGCCGAGCTCTTTTTCGACACCGAGGCCGCAGGGCGGGTGGGAACGACCCCCTACCGCGGAACCATCGAACCCGGGAAGCACCTCGTCATCCTCCGCGCGCGCGGCTACCGCACCACCGTCCGCCCCTTCTCGATCCAGCCCCGGCAGGCCGTGAGCCTCAAGCTCGGCCTGGAGGTTCCGCTCGCCGTGCGCTCGACGCCGTCGGGGGCCACGGTCCACCTCGGCTCTCCCGACGCCCCGCCCCTCGGGAAGACGCCGCTCGACGCGGGTCTACCACTCGGGGCGCACACGCTGCACGTCAAGCATCCCGGCTACCGCACCCTCACCCGCTCGGTGACTGCGTCGACCGCTGGCCCCGTCCGCCTGGACGCCGCCCTGACGCTCGGCCTGCGAGTCGAGAGCCTCCCCTCGGGGGCCACGGTGGAGCTCGACGGACGCGCGACGTCGCAGGTGACCCCCACCGAGCTCGACGCGACGCCCGGCTCCCACCGCGTCATCTTGAGGCTCGAGGGCTACCGCGACTTCACCGCCGAGGTGCAGGTCGCCCCCGGACGCGACGCGGCCGTCCGGGCGCAGCTGCAGGGCGGGCTGCTCACCATGCGGACCGATCGAGAGGGCGCGGAGGTGCTGGTCGGTGACCGAAGCATCGGACGCACGCCGCTCGTGCAGGCCAGCGTCCCCCTCGGACGTCAACCGGTGCGCGTCCGGCACCCGGACCGCCGCGCCTTCCGCACGGCGCTCGACTTCACCGACGCGGAACACCTGTCTGCCGACGTGAGGCTAGGTCGAGGGAGCTGGCCGGTCTGGACCGCCGCGGGGCTCGCCGTCGCCAGTCTCATCGTGGGCACCGTCACGGGGGTGGTCGCCATGAACAGGCGCAACACCGCCAACGAGAGCACCCTCTACGGCCTCGATGGAGCGAGCGCCGGCACCGGCTGGTGTAACGAGAACGGCACCCCGCGAACGGGCCTGAAGTCCCCAGGCGGCGCGACAGTGACCGCGGGAGACTGCGGCTACGGCTTTCACCACCTCTCCACGGCCACCTTCATCGGCGCGGGAGTGGCCGCCGCCTTCGGCCTGACCTACTACCTCATCTTCGTGCGGCCGAGAGAGCGGGTCACGCGCCTGCCGCGCGGCACCGCGGCAGCCCAGGCGTCGACGCCCTCCCTCGCGCGGTAGTGGGCGGTCGTGGATCGGGCGGACGCTCAGGAACGCGGGACCGCCAGCGCGCTGCGGCAGCGCTCGAGGCGGCGGTACAGCTTGCGCGCGGCGGTGGTCGTCACGGCCCCCTGCACGTCGTCGAGCTCGGCGTACAGCCGTCGGTAGTGGACGGCCAGTTGCTGCTCCTTGGCCTTGAGGCGGTCCCGGTAGCCCTGTAGCTCGAGATTCAGTGCGGCGAAGCGCTCCCGACGCTGGCGCTCGAGCGCCGCGAGGCTGCGCTCCAGCTCGGCCAGCTGGAAGTCGAGGTCGCGAACGTCCGCCTCACCGAGGCCTCGCTCGAGCTGGTCGTTGCGCAGGAGGTTCAGGTCGATGATCGCGTAGCGCAGGGCGGATTCGCGCTCTCTGAGCTCGCGCCGGATGTCCTCGAAGCGATTCTCCGTGAGCTCCCCTTGCGCCGCCAACGCGGTCGCATCCTCCCGGTCGCGCTTGATCGCCTCCACCGCCGAGGCGATCTCGTCGCTGACGGCCCCCTGCGACACCACGAGCTCCGCCAGCTCGACGATCGTGTCGTAGAAGAGCCGTCGCAGACGCGCCGCCGACTCGGGCAACGGCTCCTCCATCTGCGCTAGCTCGGGAGGCACCTCCCACCGTCCGGTGACCTCGTCGTCGAAGGGGAGGCTCTCCTCGCGCGGGAGGAGCGCCTGCAGGTCGCGCTTCGCCTCCTCGACGGTCTTGTAGCGATCGCCGGGATCCTTCTCGAGACAGCGCAGGATGATCGCGTCGATCGCCCCGGGGAGATCCTCCCCGCCGCTCCGCCGCGACGGCGGCACCGGGTCGCGCGAACGGTGCGCCAGCATCACCTCTTCCGGGTCCCCCACGAAGGGCGGCTCTCCGACGAGCACGCGGTACGCCACCGCCCCGAAGGCGTAGATGTCGGCCCGGCCGTCCACCATCCCCCCGGAGAGCTGCTCGGGCGACAGGTAGTCGAAGGAGCCGTAGAAGGTGAGCTGAGCGAGCGGGTCGTCGGCGTGGGTCGGTCCGGCGAGCGCCGGGACGAGCAGGAAGTCGTGTACCCGCACGAGCTCCACCCCTCGCGCCTGCTCGACCAGGAGGATGTTGTTCGGCTTGAGGTCGCCGTGCAGGACGCGGAGTCGATGCGCCGCCTCGAGCGCGTCGGCGAGCTGCACCAGGATCGGAATGGCGCGCGGCAGGGGGAAGCGCCCGTCGCGCTCGAGCGCCTTGGTGAGCTGGATCCCGCGCACGAAGTCCATCGTCAGGTAGGCCCGCCCGTCGGGGAGCTGGCCGTAGTCCACCAGCGAGACGACGCTCGGGTGCTCGACCATGCTGGCATCCCGCACCATGTGGCGGAGCCGTCGCTGGGCCGCGTCGTCCTTCGTCAGAGCCGGCCGCAGGACCTTCACCGCGAACCGGCGCGCCAGCACGCTGTGCACCGCCGCGTACACCACCCCCAGCCGGCCGCTCCCCAGCCGCTTCGTGAGCGTCAAACGCTGTTCGAGCTGGACCGTCGGTCCGGCGGGAGCCTTGGGCGCTGGTACGACGTCTTCGGACATGGACACGGTGACGACCGACGAGGTTCGACCTACCGATGCTACCGTAGCTCTCGCCCCCAGGGCAATCTCCGGCCAGGGACGATTTGACAAGCCGCGCCGCCCGACGCTAGCTTTCGAGGCGTGCCCGTCGACATTCAACACCTCGCCGAGGAGGGCCAGCACCGCCTTCTGCTCAGCGGCGCGTTGGACGAGGCCGCCGTAGCCCCGCTCATGCAGGCCCTGAAGCCTCTGTTTCGGCACCGCACCACGCTCGTTCTCGACCTCTCGCGCGTCGACAGGGCGGATGCGCTCGGCCTCGCAGCACTCGCCGAGTGCCTCGTGATGGCCGGCAAGCACGGCTGCCTGCTCCGCGGCGAAGGTGCGCAGGGGACCCTCCGCGAGCAGCTCGCCGAAGCCCCCGCCCCGGGTCTGGCGGCCGCGGACGTGCAGCCCAAGCCGCCGCTCGTCGAGCGCCTGGGCGCGTCGACGCAGACGGCTCTCGAGGCCATGACGGCACTCACCCAGCTCCTCGCGGACACGGCCTACTGGGGGATCGTGGCCCCCCTGCGCGGCCGCTTCCCTCCGCGAGGCGCCACCGCGCTCCAGGCCATCCGTATCGGCGTCGACGCCCTGCCGATCGTGAGCCTCATCGCCTTTCTCCTCGGTCTCATCATGGCTTTCCAGGCCGCGCACCAGCTACGGCAGTTCGGCGCCAACATCTTCGTGGCGAACCTCGTGGGCATCGCGATCGTGCGCGAGCTCGGTCCGATCATGACCGCCATCATCATCGCCGGTCGCAGCGGCTCCTCTATAGCCGCCGAGCTCGGCACGATGACCGTCGGCGAGGAGATCGACGCTCTGCGCATCATGGGGATCGAGCCGATCCGCTTCCTCGTCGTCCCCCGCATCTACGCCATCACCTTCACCCAGCCGGCCCTCACCCTCTTCGCCAACGCGGTGGGCGTCTTCGGCGGCTTTCTCATCGCCGTGCTCTACCTGGACCTGAGCGCGCACGCCTACATCAACCAGACCATCGAGGCCCTCACCCTCTCCGACCTCTTCACCGGGCTCGCGAAGAGCTTCTGCTTCGCCTGGGTCACGGCGCTCATCGGCTGCCACTGCGGGCTGCGCATCACCGGCGGGGCGGAGGGGGTCGGTCGCGCCACCACGGCCTCGGTCGTGGCGAGCATCTTCGCCATCATCGTGGTGGACAGCATCTTCACCACGCTCTCCACGGTGCTCTAGTGGCCGCACGCATCGCCACGCCGCTGGATCCGGCGCCCCCGAGCGACCCCGTGGTCGAGGTCACGAACCTCACCGCCGGCTACGGTGGGCCGCCGATCCTGACCGACGTCTCCTTCGTCGTCCCCCGCGGCAAGATCCTCGCCCTCATAGGCGGCAGCGGGTGCGGCAAGTCCACCGTCATTCGGTGTCTGGTGGGCCTGCTGCGCCCCATGACCGGGAGCGTGCGCCTCTTTGGCCACGACCCGCACGACGTGGACGAGGAGACCCGGATCCAGCTCCTCCGGCGCCTCGGCATGCTCTTTCAGGGAGGCGCTCTCCTCGGCTCCATCACCGTCGGGGACAACGTGGCGCTCCCGTTCCGCGAGCACACCACCCTGCCGGCGCCCCTCGTCTCGCGCATCGTGGAGGCCAAGCTCGCCCTGGTGGGCCTCCCCGGCGCCGCTTCCCTGATGCCGGCCCAGCTCTCCGGCGGCATGCGCAAGCGCGCCTCGCTCAGCCGGGCCATGGCCCTCGACCCGGAGCTCCTCCTCTGCGACGAGCCCTCGGCCGGCCTCGACCCCGTGGTGGCGGCCGGCATCGACGCCACCCTGCGGCGGCTCCAGCGGCAGCTCGGGATGACGATGATCGTCGTGACCCACGATCTGGCGAGCGTCATCCTGATCGCCGACTATGTAGTGATGCTGGACCGCGGACGGGTGTTGGCCCAGGGGAGCGTGGCCGAGCTGCAGGCGAGCAGCCTCCCTGCGGTGCAGAACTTCTTCAATCGCGAGGCTCCCTCCGGCGACACGGCCAAGGGACCTAGCCTGCTCGAGGCGCTGGAGCGCACCCCATGACCACCCGCGCCCAGAAGGTCCGCCTCGGCATCTTCATGATCCTGGCCCTCTTCCTGCTGCTAGGCACGGTGGGGACCCTGGCCGGCCTCAAGCTCTGGAACCGCAAGGACCGCTACTTCGTCCACTTCCAGGAGTCCGTCAGCGGCCTCGACAACGGCTCCACGGTCAAGATGAAGGGCGTGCCCGTCGGCCAGGTGGAGAAGATCAGCATCGGCGCCGACGCCGACTCGGTGATCGTGACGCTGTCTCTGGCCCCGAACACCCCCATCACCGCCGGAACGCGCGCCACGATCACCTCCATCGGCATCACGGGCCTCAAGTTCGTCGAGCTCACAGGCGGCTCCACGGGCGAGCAGCCCATCCAGCCCAACACGCCGCGCTCGTACATCCGCTCCGAGGTCTCCACGCTCCAGAGCCTGACCGGCAAGGCCACCGACCTCGCGACCAAGATGGAGGAGACGCTCCTCAACCTCACCCGCCTCACCGACGCCCCTACGCGCCAGAAGGTGGGCCAGGCGCTGGTGAGCGCCGACCGCCTGGCCAGCGCGTGGGCCAAGCTCGCCGAGGAGAACGACGAGCGGGTGAAGCGCGTCCTGGTCCACGTCGAGCGCACGATGGCCGCGGTCTCCAAGATCACCACGCAAAACGTGGACTCGGTGCGCTCCGCGATCCAGGCCACCGACACCGCCGCGCGCGCGCTCAGCCGCGCCGCGCAGAACTTCAAGCCCGACGTCACGCTCGACGAGTTCACCAAGGCCGCGAAGGCGGTGCGCAAGCGGGTCGAGGACCCGGCGATCACGAAGACGCTCGCGTCCCTCAGCGACGCGGCGACCCGCATCTCGGCCGTCACGGCGGACCTCGGCAAGATCGTGCGTCGCCGCGACCGCCAGATCGGCACGATCATCGAAAACCTGGATCGCGCGTCGGCGAACCTGAAGTCCTTCACCCGCGCCATCGCCGACCGCCCCTCGCTGCTGCTGCGGGGTGAAACGGTCAAGGAGCGGACCATCCCGTGACCCCCCTTCGGCCTGCGTCCGTCGTCACCCTCGGCCTGCTCTGTCTCGGCGGCTGCTTCGGCTCTCCCGCCAAGGAGGAGTTCTTCTACTTCCTCTCGGGACCCACCGGCCTGATCGACAAGGGGACGGGCCCCCGCCTCGCGGTGGCCGACTTCGTGGTGGCTCCCGGCTACGATACGGCGAAGCTCGCCTACCGCACGAACGCGAACGAGCTGCGCTACTACCAGTCGCGCCAGTGGATCTCCGAGCCGGGGCGCATGATCACCGACCTCGTGATCCGCCACCTGCGGGCCACGCGGCGCTTCGCCGAGGTCGGCCCGGCCGAGAAGGTCCGCGACCCGCAGGCGCTCCTCGACGGCACGGTCGAAGCCCTCGAAGAGGTGGACCACGAGACGAGCTGGTACGGCCGCCTGGCCATGACTCTGCGTCTGCGCGGCGAGGAGAAGGAACAGGTCCTGCTTCGCCACGCCTTCGACCAGCAGCGCCGTTGCGTTCGACGACATCCCGTCGAAGTGGCCCGCACCGCGAGCGAAATCCTGGAAGAGGAGCTTCGACGCCTCGCTCCACGCCTGGCCCACGCAGTGCATTAGCTCCCCCGGCGTTCTGCGCCACCCCGTTCCCCCGGCCCCCCGACACGTGCTGTGCTATATCCGCGCTGCGGTCGCGATTGCGCCGCCCCCTCGCCGTCGATGCCATCGTTCGCGGAGGAACGCGCCATGCGAATGGACCTCAGCACCACCCAGCACGACACCGATCCCACCGAGACGCAGGAGTGGATGGACTCCTTCGACGCGCTCGTCGAGCAGCACGGCATGGAGCGCGCCCACTTCATCCTCACGGGCCTCCTGCGGCGCGCGCAGGTGAGCCGCATGCGTCTGCCGGCCCTCGTGCAGACCCCGTACGTGAACACCATCCCCCCCGAGGCCGAGCCCGCCTACCCCGGCGACGAGGCGATCGAGCTGCGCATCCGGCGCTACATCCGGTGGAACGCCGTGGCGATGGTCATGCGCGCCAACGAGCGGTTCCCCGGAATCGGCGGGCACCTCTCCACCTACGCCTCGGCCGCCACCCTGTACGAGGTGGGCTTCAACCACTTCTTTCGCGGAAGCGAGGGCGGACTCGGCGACCAGGTCTACTTCCAGGGGCACTCCTCCCCCGGCATCTACGCCCGAGCGTTTCTCGAGGGGCGACTGACCGAAGCGCAGATGGAGCACTTCCGACGCGAGGTGGTCCCCGGCACAGGGCTGTCGAGCTACCCGCACCCGCGCCTGATGCGCGACTTCTGGCAGTTCCCGACGGTGTCCATGGGGCTCGGCCCCCTCTCGGCCATCTACCAGGCGCGCTTCAACCGCTACCTCACCCACCGCGGCCTGCTCGACGCCTCGGCGGCACGCGTCTGGGCTTTCCTCGGGGACGGCGAGTGCGACGAGCCCGAAGCCCTCGGGGCTCTGCACGTGGCGGCCAACGAGAAGCTCTCGAACCTCATCTTCGTGGTCAACTGCAACCTCCAGCGCCTCGACGGGCCCGTGCGCGGCAACGGGAAGATCATCCAGGACCTCGAGGCCACCTTCAACGGCGCCGGCTGGCGCGTGATCAAGGTGGTCTGGGGACGCCAATGGGATCCGCTCCTCGCGGCGGACCACGACGGCCTGCTCGTACGCCGCATGGGCGAGGTGGTGGACGGCCAGTTCCAGAAGTACTCGGTCATGGACGGCGGCTACGTCCGCAAGCACTTCTTCGGCGCGGACCCGAAGCTCCTCGCCCTCGTGGAGCACCTCACCGACGATGACCTCGCCAAGCTCCGGCGCGGCGGTCACGACTTCCGCAAGGTCTACGCCGCGTATCACGACGCCTGCCAGGCGGTCGAACGTCCGACGGTGATTCTGGCCAAGACCGTGAAGGGCTGGACGCTCGGAGAGAGCACGGAGGCGCGCAACGTCACCCATCAGTCGAAGAAGCTTCCGCTCAAGGAGCTCGCGATCTTTCGCGACCGCCTGAACCTGGACATCCCCGACAAGCAGCTCCTCGACCCGCCGTTCGTGCGCTTCAAGGAGAAGAGCCCCGAGTACGAATACCTGGTCGAGCGGCGACGCGCCCTCGGGGGCTTCCTCCCGCAGCGTCGCGCCGTCTCCAAGCCGCTCGCCGTCCCGCCTCTCGACACCTTCGCGCGCTACCTCGAGGGGAGCGGCGACCAGGAGGTCTCCACCACGGCGGCCTTCACGCGCCTGCTCGCGCAGCTCCTCGTGCACCCCGAGCTCGGCCGGCGCATCGTGCCGATCACGCCCGACGAGGCCCGGACCTTCGGCCTCGACGCGCTCTTCCGCAAACACGGCATCTACTCGTCGAAGGGCCAGCTCTACGAGCCGGTGGACGCGCACCTTCTGCTCAGCTACCGCGAGGCGAAGGACGGCCAGGTGCTCGAAGAGGGGATCAGCGAGGCGGGGTCGATGGCGAGCTTCATCGCCGCGGGGACCTCGTATTCCAACCTCGGCGAGCCGCTCATTCCGTTTTACATCTTTTACAGCATGTTCGGCTTTCAGCGGACGGGCGACCAGATCTGGGCCGCCGGCGACCAGCTCTGTCGCGGCTTTCTGCTCGGCGCCACCGCCGGTCGCACGACCCTGAACGGCGAGGGGCTGCAGCACGCGGACGGCCACAGCCAGCTGCTCGCCTCGGTCTACCCGCACGTGCACGCCTACGACCCGGCCTTCGCCTACGAGATCGCGGTCATCGTCCAGCACGGCCTCGAGCGCCTCTGCCGCCACGAGGAGAACCGGATCTACTACCTGACCCTGCAGAACGAGGGCTACCTCATGCCGCCGATGCCCGAGGGGGCGACGCAGGGGATCCTGGACGGCATGTACCTCTACCGGCCCTCGCCCGAGCCCGCTCCTTTGCGCGCCCAGCTCCTTGGCAGCGGGAGCATCCTGCGCGAGGCGCTCCGGGCGCAGAAGCTCCTGCTCGAACGCTATCAGGTCGCGGCGGACGTCTGGAGCGTGACGAGCTACGGCGAGCTACGGCGCGAGGCGCTGGCGGTCGAGCGGTGGAACCTGACCAACCCGACCGCCCCCGCGCGCGTGCCGCTCGTGACGCGCGCGCTCGGCGAGCGGACAGGGCCCACGATCGCGGCCAGCGACTACGTGCGGAGTGTCCCGGACCAGGTGGCGCGCTGGGTCCCCGGCGGGCTCACCTCCCTCGGGACGGACGGGTTCGGTCGCTCCGACACGCGGGCCGCGCTGCGGCGCTTCTTCGAGATTGACGCGGAGTGGATCACCCTCGTGACCCTGAAGCGCCTCGCGGAGGCGGGGCAGCTCGACCGCGCTATCGTAGCGCGAGCCTTCGGTGAGCTGAACGTCGATCCGACTGGCGCCGACCCGTTCCTCGCCTGAGCTGGGGAGATACTGCGCGGGGGCGCCGGAGGAGAGAGAGGCCGACGCCGGGGTCAGGCCTTCGGCTTGCGCTTGTCCACGGCCGCGCGAGCGGCGGGCTTGTCCTTGTACCAGAGCCCTTCGATCCCCTTATACTCCTTCTGGTCCTCGGGCGTGTCCTCCTCGGCCCAGATCGCCGAGACGGGGCACGCGGGCTCGCAGGCGCCGCAGTCGATGCACTCGTCGGGATCGATGAAGAGCTTGCGGTCGACGCCTTCCTCGTAGTGGATGCAATCCACGGGGCAGACCTCGACGCACGCGGTATCCATCACATCGACGCAGGGATCGCCAATGATGTACGTCATTTCTTCTCGCCTCCTCAGGTGTGTGTGGGAGAGCCTCGTTGGACGGGGCGACTCGGGTTCATATCACAAAAGTACTGCGCGTTCGAAGTCTACGGCACGCGATTGGCGTCCTTCGCCTTGACCTCCCACACGTCCCCTTCCCGAAACAACTGCCCCAGCTCGCCCGCCCCGCGTCGCTCGACGGCGCGCTGGATCTGGTCGGTCATCATATCCTCGTAGGTCGGCCGCTCGACGGCGCGGAAGACGCCCACCGGCACGGGGAAATCGGGGTGCGTCATGCGGTCGAGCAGCATGCCGAGGGTCGGATCGTGCAGCGCCTCGTTGTGCACCAGGAGATCGCTCTCCGTGATGCCGTTGCCGAGGGTCACCACCTCGGGGGTGAAGCCGTTCAGCCGGATCCCCTTGTCCCGCTTCGCCCCGAAGACCAGCGGCTTGCCGTGGACGAGCTGCACGGTGTGCTCGGGGCGCTGCTCCTTCGTGGCGAAGCCGTCGAAGGCTCCGTCGTTGAAGATGACGCAGTTCTGGTAGACCTCCACGAAGGAGGTTCCCTTGTGGCGCGCGGCCCGCTCGAGCACCTGCTGCATGTGCTTCACGTCCGCGTCGACCGAACGCGCGACGAAGCTGGCCTCCGCCGCCAACGCCACCGAGAGCGGGCGGATCGGGAAGTCGATGTTCCCGAGCGGGGAGGTCTTGGTCTTCTTGCCAAACTCCGAGGTCGGCGAGTACTGCCCCTTCGTCAGCCCGTAGATCTGGTTGTTGAAGAGGACGATCGTGAGGTCGATGTTCCGCCGCATCACGTGGAGCAGGTGATTTCCGCCGATCGAGAGCCCGTCGCCGTCTCCGGTGATGACCCAGATCGAGAGCTCGGGGCGCGAGGCCTTGAGCCCGCTCGCCAGCGTCGGGGCTCGCCCGTGGATGCTGTGAAAGCCGTAGGTCTCCATGTAGTACGGGAAGCGGCTCGAACAGCCGATCCCCGAGATGAAGACGATGTTCTCCTTCGGGATGCCGAGGTCCGGCAGGACCTTCTGGACCTGAGCGAGAATGGAGTAGTCCCCGCAGCCAGGGCACCAACGTACCTCTTGCGCGGAAGCGAAGTCTTTTCTGGTCAGCGCAGGTGCAGCCATGACGCGCTCCTTAGTTGTTGGGTCGGCAGAGCTCGGCGATCTTCTCGTAGACCTCGAGGCTGCGGAAAGGCTGCCCCGCGACCTTGTTCAGGCCGATCGCGTCCACCAGGTACCGGGCTCGCAGAAGGAAGAGAAGCTGGCCGAGGTTCAGCTCGGGGACCAGCACGCGACGGTAGCGCTTGACCACCTCGCCCAGGTTGGCAGGCATCGGATGGATGTATCGCACATGGGCGTGCGCCACGCGGAAGCCATCCCGCTGCGCGCTCTGCACGGCCGTCCGCACGGCTCCGTAGGTTCCGCCCCAGGAAATGACGAGGACGTCCCCCTCCGACGGACCGAAGACCGGCTGCTCGGGGATGTCGGCGGCGATCCGCGCGACCTTCTCGGCGCGCAGTTTCACCATCAGGTCGTGGTTCGCCGCGTCGTAGCAGACCATGCCCGTGACGTTGGCCTTCTCGAGTCCGCCGAGCCGGTGCTCGAGGCCCGGCGTCCCCGGAATGCCCCACGGGCGCGCGAGCGTCTTCTCGTCCCGCGCGTACGGCTTGAACGTGGCCGGGTCCGTCGGGAACTCCACCGGGAAGCGCGGCAGCGACTCGAGGTCCGGAATCCTCCAGGGCTCGGAGCCGTTCCCGAGGTACCCGTCGGAGAGGTAGATCACCGGTGTCATGTGGCGGATCGCGATGCGCGCCGCCTCGATCGCCATGTGGAAGCAGTCGCCCGGCGAACAGGGGGCCACCACCGCCACGGGCGACTCGCCGTTGCGCCCGAACATGGCCTGCAGCAGGTCGGACTGCTCGGTCTTCGTCGGCAAGCCCGTGCTCGGGCCCGCCCGCTGCACGTTCACGATCACCAGCGGAAGCTCGGTCATGACCGCGAGGCCGATCGCCTCGCCCTTGAGCGCCAGCCCCGGCCCGCTCGTGCCCGTCAGGCCGAGCGCACCGCCGTAGGCCGCGCCGATGGCGGTGCCGATCCCGGCGATCTCGTCCTCGGCCTGGAAGGTGCGCACGCCGAAGTTCTTGTAGCGGGCGAGGTCCTGCAGGATCTCGCTCGCCGGCGTGATCGGGTAGCTGCCGTAGAAGAGCGGACGCCCGCAGAGCTGCGACGCCGCGACGAAGCCGAGGGCCGTCGCCGCGTTGCCCGTGATGTTCCGATACATCCCCGGCTCGAGGCGCGCCGGCGGCACGCGGAAGCTGGCCGGGAACATCTCGGCCGTCTCGGCGAAGGCATGACCCGCCTTGAGCGTGGTCTTGTTGGCCTCGCGGACCTGCGGCTTCCCCTCGAACTTTTCCTCGATGGTGCGGAGCGTCGCCTCGAGGGGCCGGTCGTAGAGCCAGAACATCAGGCCGAGCGCGAAGAAGTTCTTGCAGCGATCGATCTCGTTCGCGGTGAGGCCCGAATCGGCCAGGGCCCGCGCGTTGGCCGAGGTGATCGGCACGCGATGGACGCGATAGCCGGAGAGGCCGTCGTCGTCGAGCGGGTTCTTGTCGTAGCCCGCCTTCCTCAGGTTCGTCGCGTTGAACTCGTCGTCGTTGACGATGATCGTCGCGCCGTGGGGCAGGTCTGGAAGGTTGACCTTCAACGCCGCGGGGTTCATCGCCACCAGCACGTCTGGCTGATCACCCGGCGTGAAGATGTCCTCGCTCGCGAAGCTGAGCTGAAAGGCGCTCACGCCCGGCAGCGAGCCCTGCGGCGCGCGGATCTCCGCGGGGTAGTCCGGCAACGTGCTCACGTCGTTGCCGAGCACGGCGGACGCGTTCGTGAACTGTGTGCCGACGAGCTGCATGCCGTCGCCGGAGTCTCCGGCGAAGCGAATGGTGACGCGATCGACTTCCTTACGCTCGACCGGCCGGCCGGCGGGTGCAGATGACATGGTGTGCTTCACTCCCTTGGCTGCGCAGGAAGCATACCAGCACTATCAGCCGGCTCAAGCAAGCCCCGGGCCTCGCGCGCACGCCTTTTTTTCGCCCTCGCCCGCAAGCTCCGACACCGAGGGGACGGCGAGGGTCCCGCGGAGCGCGTGCACCAGGGCCGGCGCGCTCTCCAGACCCGGCAGCGCGATGCGCCCTACGAACTCGGCGTGGCCGCGGCCGGCCCGATAGCCCGGCTCCCGCGGCGGGTGGCGCAGGTACCGTCCGAGCAGGCTCGGCTCGGGGTTCACGAGCAGCGTGGCCGAGTAGTAGAGCAGCCCGCGCGCCCGGTAGATACAGGCGCCCGAGATCTTCCGGTCCCCGAGGACGAGGTCCGAGACGCCGGCGCACCCGACTTCACCTAGCCCGAGCCGCCGGAGCCCGTCCATGAGCCACGCGGAGAGAGAGCGCATGTAGGTGGCGCTGCTCCCGTAGCCCTCGAGCGGCAGCACGGTGGAGACGATCGCGTTGCCCGGGTCCACGACCACCGAACAGCCGCCGCCGCGTCGGCGGAGCACCGGGATCCCGTCGGCGCGACAGGCCGCGAGGTCCAGCTCCAGCTCGGGTCGGCTGCCGCGCCCGAGCACCACCACGGTCTGGTCCAGCGTGTAGATCTTGAGCTGCGCGGGCGCCCCGCCCTGCACCGCCGCGAGGAGCTCGTCGTCGAAGGCGTACTCGCCGATGCCGTCCACGCGGCGCTACTTCTTGTCGGGCAGGACGTGCACGGGCATCCCCTCGGCCACCTCGGCCGCCTCCATGATCAGCTCGGAGAGCGTCGGGTGGGGGTGGATCGTGGCCGTGAGGTCCTCGAGGGTCGCCCCCATCTCGAGCGCCAGCGTCCCCTCGGCGATCAGCTCCGAGGCGTGCGGCCCGACGAGCCCGACCCCGAGGACCAGCCCCGAGTCGGGGTCCGAGATCACCTTCGCCAGACCGTCGGTGCGCCCCATGGTGCGGGCCCGGCCGAGGGCCGTGAGCGGGAAGCGCCCCACCTTGATCGGAATGCCGCGCGCCACCGCCTCGCGTTCCGTGAGCCCCGTCCAGGCCACCTCCGGATCGGTGAAGACCACCGCCGGGATGGAGACGTTGTCGAAGGCGGCCGGCCGCCCGGCGATGACCTCGGCGGCCACCTTCCCCTCGCGGCTGGCCTTGTGAGCGAGCCCGGGGCCCGCCACGATGTCGCCGATGGCGAAGATGTGCGGCACCGCGGTGCGGAGCTCCTCGGTGACCTCGATGAGGCCCCCCGGCCCCGCCTTCAGCCCCGCCTTCTCCAGGCCCAGGTCGTCGGTATTGGGCTTGCGCCCCACGGCCACCAGCACCTGATCGAACTCCTCCTGGCGGGTCTGCCCCTCGTGCTCGAAGCCCACCACGAAGCCCCCCGCGCCCCGCTCCATCCCCACGACCTTGGTCTGCAGGAGCACGGCCTGGAACTTGCGGCGCGCGCTGCGAGCCACCACGTTCACCAGATCGTGGTCGGCACCGCTCAGGAGGTCGGGCAAGAGCTCCACCACGGTCACCTTCGCACCGAGACCCGCGTAGACGAAGCCGAGCTCGAGGCCGATGTAGCCGCCCCCCACGACGAGGAGCCGCTCGGGCACCTCGGGCAGGGTCAGGGCGGTGGTGGAGGTCCAGACCGGCAGGTCGCGCGCGGGGGGAAAGGGAGCCACGCGCGAGCCCGTGGCCAGGATGCAGTGGCGGAAGTCGATCCCCGCCACCTCCGAGCCCTCGATGGAGAGCGCGTTCGGGCCCTCCAGGCGCGCGTGCCCGTGTACCACCTCGATGCCGCGCTTCTTGAGCAGCCCGTCGATCCCCTTCGTGAGCCCGTCCACGACCGACTCGGTGAAGGAGCGGAGACCCGCGAGGTCGATGCGCACCCCCTCGACGTGGATCCCCATCTTCTTCCCCTCGCGCGCCGCCGCCGCCAGCTCCACCGCGGTGATCAGCGCCTTGGATGGGATGCACCCCTCGATCAGGCAGACGCCCCCGAGACGCGGGCGCTGCTCGACGAGCAGCACCTCCCGCCCGAGGTCCGCGGCCCGGATCGCAGCGACGTAGCCGCCGGGTCCCCCTCCCACCACCACCACGTCCGTCTGCTGGCGCAAGCTGCCCATGACCATCTCTTTGTCCTCCGCTGAGCTCGCCGACCTAAAGGATGCTGGCCAGAACCGCGCCTACCCCTCGACCAGGAGCGCGCTGGGATCCGAAAGCTGCCTGACCACCGCGGTCACGAAGCGCGCGGCGTCCGCCCCGTCGATGATGCGATGGTCGAAGGCCAGGGTCAGCGGCAGCATCTTCCGGATCACCACCTGTCCGTCGCGCGCCACCGGCTTGTCCTGCGCCATCCCCATGCCGAGAATCGCCACCTCGGGGTAGTTGATCGTCGGGATCATGCCCGTCCCGCCCAGACTCCCGACGTTCGTGACGGTGAACGTGCCACCGCGGAGCTCGCCCACCTCCAGCTTGCCGGCGCGCGCGCGCTCCGACAGGTCGGCGAGCTCGGCCGAGATCCTGAGGATGCTCTTCTGATCGGCGCGATGGAGCACGGGGACCACGAGCCCCTTCTCGGTGTCCGCGGCGAAGCCCAGGTTGTAGTAGCGCTTGTAGACGATCTCCTGCGTGAAGGGATCCACGCTCGCGTTGAACTTCGGGAAGGCCCGAAGCTGCGAGATGACCGCCTTGAAGACGAAGGGCAAGAAGGTGAGACGCGCGCCGGGCTGTCCCTCGCGCCGGGTGCGTTCGCGCCGACGGAAGGCGTCGAGCTCGGTCACGTCGGCCTCGTCCATGTGCGCCACGTGCGGCACGAGGATCATCGAGGTGACCATCTTGTGGGCCACCTTGCGGCGGATCGAGCGCATCGGCTCGCGCTCCACTTCGCCCCACTGCGTGAAGTCCGGCAGCGGCTCCACCTCGAGGAACGGGATCCCCCCCGCGCCGCCGCCCGTCACCATCGGAGCCTCGGCCGCGGGTGCCGCGGCTGCGGTGGGGCGCGTCTCGCCCGCCGCGGGGAGGGTCCCCGACAGCTCGGCGAAGCGCTGCACGTCCTCGGAGGTCACGCGTCCGCCGGGGCCGCTCGCCGGCACGCTCCGGAGCTCCACCCCCAGCTCGCGTGCGAGGCGGCGCGTGGCCGGGGCCGCGGGGATCGGCCCCTCGCGGAGCGGCGCGGGAGCCGGTGGGCTCGGGGCGGCGGCTGCCGGGGCCGGACGCGGCGCGGGCGCGACGGCGACGGGCGTAGCCCGCACGGCGGGGGCAGGCTTCGGCTGCGCGGCAGGTTGCGCGGCAGGTTGCGCGGGGGCCGCGGCGGGGGGTGCGGCCGTGACCTGCGGCACCGGTGCGCGCGTGGCCGAGGCCGCGCTCGTCCCGTTGTCCTCGATGACCACTAGCACCGCACCGACGGAGATCGTCTCACCGACCTGCCCGGTCCGGCGGAGAACCTTGCCCCCCTTGGGGGAGGGGATCGTCACGGCCGCCTTGTCGGTCTCGACCTCCACCAGCGGATCGTCGGCCTTGATCTGGTCTCCCTCGGAAACGTACCAGTGGAGGATCTCTCCTTCGTGCACGCCTTCGCCGAGGTCTGGAAGCTTGAATTCGAACACCGGATCCTCCTGAGCAGCCAGCGAGAGCGCTTCTAGAAGTCGAGCGTCGCCTCGAGCGCGCGGCGAATGCGGCCGGCGCTGGGCATGTAGAGCAGCTCGCGCTGAAAGTACGGGGTAATCACATCGTAGTGGGTCACCCGACCGACGGGCGCCTCGAGCGACAGGAACGCCTCGTCGTTGATCCGGGCCACGATCTCCGACGAGACACCGAAGGAGCGGGGCGCCTCCTGCACGACCACGCACCGGCCGGTCTTCTTCACCGACGCGACGATCGTCCGCGCGTCGAGCGGCGAGATGGTGAGCAGGTCGATGACCTCGACGCTGACTCCGCGGCTCTGCTCGACCTCGTCGACGGCCTTCAAGACCGGAGGCATCATCGCGCCCCAGCCGACCACCGTGAGCTGCGTGCCGGCGCGCACGACCTGCGCCCGCCCGAGCTCCAGCACCTCCTCGACCTCGGGGACCTCCTCGCGGAAGGCCCGGTAGGAGTGCTTCGGCTCCATGAAGATCACCGGGTCGGGATCCCGGATCGCGGCCACGAGCAGCGCGCGGGCGTTGCGCGGCCCCGACGGGATCACGACCTTCAGCCCGGGCACCGTGGCGAAGGTCTGCTCGCGGCTCTCCGAGTGGTGCTCGAGGGCCCGCACGCCGCCGCCGTAGGGCATGCGCACCACCATCGGCACGGTGAACTGGCCCTGCGTGCGGTTCCGATAGCGCGCGGCGTTCCCCTCGAGCTGCCCCATGGCCAGGAAGGCAAAGCCGTCGAACTGCATCTCCGCCACCGGGCGCAGGCCCGCGAGCGCCATGCCGATCGCCGTCCCCACGATCCCCGACTCGGCGAGCGGCGTGTCGATGACGCGCTCCGCGCCGAACTTCTGATAGAGCCCGGCGGTGACGCGGAAGACGCCTTCATTGCGGCCGACGTCCTGGCCGAGCACCAGCACCGACGGATCGCGCTCCATCTCCTGCAGCAGCGCCAGGTTGATGGCCTGGACCATGGTCATCTTAGCCATGGGAGGCCTCCCCCGCCGCGCGATGCACCTCGGCCAGAAACTCGGCGCGCTGCGCCTCGAGGTCGTCCGTCGGCTGCGCGAAGACGTGGTCGAAGGCCGCGTCGGGCTTGATCGGGTAGGGCTCCTCCAGGGCCGCCACCGCCTCTTCCACCGCACGCCGCGCCTTGGCCTCGAGACCACCCTGCAGGTCGTCGTTCCAGATCCCGCGCCGCTCGAGCAAGGTCTTCAGCCGCGCGAGCGGGTCTTTCTTCCACTCCTCGGCTACCTCGTCCTCGGGGCGGTAGCGCTTCGGGTCGTCCGCCGTGGTGTGCATCATCAGGCGATAGGTGATCGCCTCGATCAGCGTCGGGCCGCCACCCGCCCGCGCCCGCTCGAGCGCCGCGTTCGTGGCCTTGTAGACGGCCAGCACGTCGTTGCCGTCCACCTGGATCCCCTCGAAGCCGAAGGCGATGGCCTTCTGCGCGATCGTCTCGGCCCGCGTCTGCGCCTCGCGCGGCAGGGAGATGGCCCACTGGTTGTTCATGCAGACGAAGACCACCGGCGCCTGCCACACCCCCGCGAAGTTCATGGCCTCGAGCACGTCCCCCTCGGAGCTCGCGCCGTCCCCGAAGTAGGTCACGACGGCGGCCGGCTCGCGGCGGAGCCTCGTCGCGTAGGCCACGCCGACCGCGTGGAGGGCCTGCGAGCCGACGATGGCGGCGATGGGCAGGTTTCGCCCCTTCTCGGGGAGGGTGTTCCCCTCCTCGTAGCCGTTCCAGTAGCGCATGTACTGCAGGAGCGGGTACCCCCGCATCAGCATCGCCCCGAGCTCGCGGTAGGACGGCACGAACCAGTCCTGCTCGCGCATGGCGAAGGCCACGCCGCACACGGCGGCTTCTTGCCCGGTGGAGAGGGGGAAGGTGCCCATCCGCCCCTGGCGCTGGAGCTTGAGCATGCGCTGGTCCGCCTCGCGAGCCAGCGTCATGGCCTCGTAGAGCTTCACGAGGTCGGCGTCGGGGAGCTTCGGGTCGAGCTTCTCGTCCACCCTCCCCTGCTCGTCCAGCACCTGCAGGTGCGAGACGGCAAAGCGTGCAGCATCCTTGAGCGGCATGCATTCGTCCTCGGCGAGGGGTCTCTCCCCCGCGCTGCCGGTTTAGCTTCCGGGCGGCAAAAGGTCAACGGGCTCGACGCGGCGCTGCCCGTCGGACACAGAGTACGAGCGTGGAGGGGGACGGGCTACGGTGCGGAGGGCGGAAACCGACGTGGTCGTGACCGGTCGCCGAACTAGAAGATCACGCCGCCGCCGAAGGAGAGGTTGTAGCGCGCCTGGAACGGGAAGTCGCCCGCGAAGAAGTCCAGCTCGAAGGGCCGGAAGAACACGATCCCGCGATTCATGATCACCAGCTTGCCCTCGAAGCCGAACCCGAAGTTGAAGCCCGCAGCGGCCGAGCCCCCGGCACCAGCGAGCGCGAACGCAATGTGGGCCGTCGGAGCGAGGTAGACCCCGAGGTCCCGCACGATCTGGAAGTCCCAGGTGAACTTGGGGCCCACCTGAAAGCCGAAGAAACCCGATCCAAACGACTCGGCCAAGATACCGCCGATCGCCGGGCCGTCGG
Organism: Deltaproteobacteria bacterium; assembly: GCA_020848905.1. Lineage (NCBI taxonomy): Bacteria > Pseudomonadati > Myxococcota > Myxococcia > Deltaproteobacteria bacterium. Next base: position 227,517 of record JADLHG010000004.1, on the reverse strand, counting down.
ACTTGCCGGAGAAGTGGTACCCGAACTCCTCGGAGAGCCGAAACTGGCTGCCCGAGAAGGAGGTCATTCCGATGGCCCCGCCCATGCCGAAGAAGCCCCACATCGGGCGCGTGCCCGCCTGGAGCGCGGGCGGAATGGCCTCCGCGCGAGTCGGAACGAGCGCCAGCAGGGAAGCGAGCGCCGCGGCGCCGAGCAGCCCGGTGCGCATCCGACGGGCAGAGCGCTTCGTGGACGGAGAAACCGATTGAGAGCGGAGAGCGGTGAGCATCCTTTCCTCCTTGGAAGTCAGCGGCGGACAGCGATCGCCCGTGGAACCCAGGCCTTTAGCCTTTCACCCCGCAGCGTGTCAACACCGACCGTACGGCGAGGCGGGACAAGCGGGCAACTTCTTCACCGGAGGACGTAGGGATAGCGCAGCGTGACGGTGGGGTTCGCGAAGCGCGGGAAGCGCGCGGCCTCCTTGGCCGCCTCGAGGACGCACCCCCCGGCCTCCGTACCGGCCAGGTCGCCGAGGACCTCCCCCTGCACGATGCGTCCCGTCGACCCCGAGATGGTGACCTTCAAGATCACCTGGCCCGGCTGCTTGTGCTTCTCGTGGCAGCGCTTGACCGCCTTCTCCGCCTTGGCCATCCCGGTCGCGATCTGCGCGCGAGAGAGGGTTCGCGCGAGCTCTCCCGGGCGAGGAGCCTTAGCCTCCGCGGTCCCGGCCGCGTCCCCCTCCCCCGCGGCCAGCGACGGTTTCGCGGCGGGAGGCGTCTCGGCGCTCTCTCCGTCGGCTACTCCGCCCCCCTTCTCCGCCGCCTCGCTCGCCTTCTTGAGCAGACGCTGGAGCCGCGTTTGCGAATCCTCCTTCTGAATCGTGCTGCGGCCGCTCGGTCGCGCGCCCCCCTTCGCGGGCACCGCGGCAAGCGCGCGATCCGGCCCGCGGGCGAGATCGGCTGGGGCTGCGTCCACGACCACGACGGCAGGGCGAACTGCCTCCGAAGCGGGACGGCCCGCGTCGGGAGCCGAGGCGCTCGCCCCCGCGTCGGCCGCGCGCGAGGGGGCAGCCGTACCCGCGGCCCCGGTCCCCGGGTCGCGCGGAGGCACGGTGGGGCCTCCCGATCGGACCTCCACGGAACCCGACGCGCCGTCGGCCCGCCCGAGCAGCACCTGCAGCGCCCGCGGCTGCATCAGATAGATCGCGAGCACCAGGCCCCCGGCCCCCAGCATCGCGCCGCCGAAGGCCACGCCGACGAGCCGTCCCCACCCCTCGCCGAGTCCACGTCCCGCTGCGGGGCCGACCAGCACGGGGGGCGGCGCAGCGAGAGCCTTCGCGGACGCGGGAGCCTCCTCCCCCGCCGCAGCCAGCGCGCTCGCACGAGCGACCTCCCCCTCGCGGGCCACGGCGTCGATGGCCGACGGGATCTCCTCGGCCTCCTTCTTCGGCGCCGCCGCCGGCTTCTTGTACATGTTGGCCAGGTGCGGCAGCGAGAAGAGCACCGAGCTCTCGTTGCGCTCGCCCTTCAGCAGCTTGTCGCGCGAGGGGTCGCCACGCGAGGGGTCACCACGCGAGGGGTCACCACGCGAGGGGTCGCCACGCGAGGGGTCACCACGCGAGGGGTCACCACGCGTCGCACCCGAGGACGGGGGCCGCTCCTCGGCCACCGCAGCGCGCGGTCCGCCACGCGAGGGGTCGCGCCTCCGCGCAGCTTGCGGTTCGCTCGCCGCACGCTCGGCAGCCAGGGCTGCGGGCACCGACTCCTCGATCGTGGCCTTGTCCATCCCCACGTCGAGCGCGTCCCCGAACAGCCCCCCCGGCCGCCCTTGCGCCACGACCTCGTCGCGCACCCCCGGCTCGGAGAAGACTGCGGCTCCCGGATACCAGTTCGGCGAGACCGCCGTCGGGACCCCCGTACCTCCCGCGTCGGCTGCCGGTCGCACCTCGTCCCGAGCGGGCTCGTCCTCGGAGGCATCGTCATCCGCGCTGGCCTGGGCGACGCCCTCGGCCGGGTCGGCCCAGCCGGTATCGATCCCCGCGGGCCACCCGCCCTCCAGCTTGACGGCCTCCTCCCGCCGGTTCTCGTCGGGCTGAAGAATGGCCGTGGCGGCGTCGGTGTCGGGCAGCGCCTCGGCTGGCGCTGGTGCAGGAGCCGGTGCCGGCTCGTCGATCCGGGGGAGCGAGCCGCTCGGACGCGAGGCCCTCGGCGGCTCGGCGATCGTCCCGCCCGCGAGGTCGCTGAACTCCTCGATGCGACGGAGCCGCTCCCACTGCGTCAGGCTCGGATGCCAGGCGTAGGTGGTAAGCTGGACCTCCCCGCGCGCGAACCGGTCGCGCACCTCTTGCGCGGTGAAGGGACCCTTGCGCTCGCCCCCCACCGCGACGTACCAGCCCTTGCGCCCCCGGGCTACCGCAGCCCCGGCCGTGCTCCCCTCGGTAACCCGAACCTCGAACAGGTTCTGACAGGTCTTGCAGCGGATGCGCAGAAGCCTGCCGCGCACGCGCTCGCCGGGGAGGCTATACCGGGCACCGCAGCTCGTGCATTGAACCTTCACGGAGCCCGCGCCTTCGGTGGCCATCTTGCGCCTTCCTCGCCATGCTGGTGGAGCTGTTCGCTCCCGCCGCCCGGCCCGGAACCCCGCGAATTCCTCGCTCCAGGGCGCCGGGCGTTAACCCCTCTGCCGTCTATTTCACGAGGCGGCCGAGCGCCTCTTTCAGCCCCTCGTGGAGCGCCCGCACCGCCGGCTCGGGCCACTGCTCGCGGGGCTCGCGCACGAAGCTCGTCTTGTCCACGCGGTTGTCGAACCGCGCCAGCGGAATGTGGAAGACGCGGTCCCCCTTCTTTACCTCCACGGTGCCCGGCTTCGACGCCCGCGAGAGCAGGTACTCCATGTCGTCGCAGCCGTACTCGTTCAGCATGACCTCGATCGGCACCCCATGGTGCAGGATCGACCCGGGGTCGTTCGGATCCGTGCGCGCGGCGTTTTTGCGGCGGGACTCCTCGGGCGTGACCCAGATGTAGAGCGCCGCGGAGCGGGAGAGAATCTCCTCGGAGAGCACCGACAGCGAATAGCCGTAGCCGTACGGCGGCACGAGCGGGAGCGACGAGCCATCCGCGCCGCCTCGCGCGAACTCGATGACCACCGTGCGCTCCGCTCCCGGCGCGAGGACCTCCGGCTGGGTGTGGCGCACGACGTCCGCGGCCTCGCCTTCGAGTCGCTTCGCGAGCTCGGCCCGCACCCCCGCCTCGAGCCGGCTCAGCTTCGGCTGTCCCCCGACGCTCACCCGCGCGGCCTCCAGACGCTCCAGAAGCCAGGTCGCCCCGTGGCCGGGACGCATCGCGCCACCGTGCAGACGACGATAGTCCTCGTTGATGAGCGCGATCAGGGTCCCCCACTCGATGCCGTCCTGGAAGGGACGGTCGTCGGCCCAGAAGAAGATCCGCGGCTGCCCGAGCGCCACAAGCTCCTCGTCGATCCGCCGCATGAAGTGGACGTAGGGGAAGTCGTCGAGCTGGGCGGTCGGCGCGATGTGGAACTCGTCCCGACACTGCCTCTCGGTCAGACCGGCCAGGTAGCGGCGCACCTCGGATTTCCCCGAGGCCGGGAGCGCTAGGAGCAGCAGCGTGTCGATGAGCTGGGCCATCTGGATGAAGCCTCCGGCGGGCGCGGACCATAGCACAGCCCCGGTGGGCTGTCCCTCGGCGGGCGCACCGCCTCGCGCGCCATCGCCGATCTGGTCGTGATTTACATCATTTTTGCCGCTCGGGCGAGGGACACAAGATTGACAACACCCCTGGGTTTCCGTAGACGATTAGAAGATGGACATCGAACAGAGGCTCCGGCAGTACATCGTCGAGAACTTCATGTACTCGGGCGATGTAGGCCAACTGACCGCCGACTACCATCTGTTCGAGAACGGCGTCATCGATTCGACCGGGGTGCTCGAACTGGTCTCCTTCCTCGAGCAGGACTTCGGGGTGAAGGTCGAGGACAGCGAGCTCGTGCCGGAGAACTTCGCGACCGTGGCTAGCCTCGCCGCCTTCGTGGCGCGCAAGAGCGACGCCTGAGCCACCAGGCGAGCGCCCAGAGCGGCGTGAGCCCCTCCGTCGTCCCTCCCGTCGGCACTTCGCACGCGCAGCCCGCTCCGCCACCGCTCCCTCCATCGCCCCCTCCGGGCGAGGTCTCCGCACCCGCGTCGCGCCGGGGGCTGACGCCACCGTCCGGCACCGCGGCAGCCGCATCCCAGCCCGGCCCGGGACAGGCCTTCGGATAGCGTCCCGACGGGTCCGGCTCCCCGGTGGTCCCGCACTCGTAGTATTGGCCGGTGCCGCGCCAGCCGCAGCGACGGTTCAAAAAGCAGGAGACGCGGACCAGCCGCCCCTCGTCGCAGTAGTAGAGCGCCTCCTGGGCGCAGCAGCCCTCCAGGGGCACTCCGCGGCAGCCGCCCCCGTCGCCCGAGCTACCCGCGTCGGGGGCCCCCGGGACGCCTCCGTCCCCGAAACGGCACTCCCGCCCGAAGGTCCCCGTCGGGTCGGCGCCACCGCCCGTGTCGCAATCGTAGCCGTGCGTGCGCCACCCGCACGCCGGACGAGCGCGGCAGTCGAGTCGCCGCAGCCCGGCGGTCGCGCAATAGTAGAGCACGTTCCCGAGACAGCACCCCTCGGCGGGGACTACCCCGCAGCTTGCGGCCCCGGCGTCGGTACTCGCGTCGCTCCGCGCTCCGCCGTCGGTCCGCGTTCCGCCGTCGATGGACCGCGCCGCCCGGACCCATCGCGACCCGCCCGAAGACGGCGGTGCAACGTCGCCTCCGCAGGCCGCGAGACCCGCGACGACGAGCGCGAGGCCGCCGCCGATCTTCCGGCCTCGGCCGAGCTGCACCCGCGTGGCGCGTTGACGGTTCACCGCCCCATTGTGCGAGGCTGCGGTCCACGGCGTCAAAGGCAACCTGCGGGCACCACGCCCCCGGCCGCCTCCGGCACTGCGGGCACTGCCGTTGACAGCCGACACAACGTTGCCGATGCTCCGCCTCGACCGCCGCCGCAACGAGACGCACGCGGCCCCAACGAAAGGAACCGGCCATGCGCCACCGGGTGTTCCTCGCCCTCGCCCTGCTCGTCACGGGACCCGTCTCCGCGGCTCCGAGCTCGAAGCTCTGGAGCTTCGCGCCAGAGCAGGGCTTCGTGGACGACCCCACGGCCTTCTCGGCGAACGGAGAGCTCCTTGCGTACATCCACACCGACGCGGCCAAGTTCCTCCACCTGCTGGTGCTGGACCTCCGGACCCTCAAGCCGCGCGCCAAGATTGTCGTCAAGGACCCGACGCGCGTGCCCAAGCTCCTCGAATTCTCCCCCGACGGCACGCGGCTCCTCTTCGGCTGGATGGACAGCCACAAGGGGGCCCACGGCGCGATGCTCTTCGCCGTCGAGGACGCCAAGCTGGTGCGCGAGGTGGGACCCGCGGACACGCTCGAGCTCGCTGCCCTCGACGGCCGACCGGTGCTCTCCCTCGTCGCGACGAAGACCGGGGCGCAGGGCGACGCGACGGTCTCCGTGGCCGTGTACGACACCGCCGACCTGAAGAAGCTGCGAACGGCCCGGCTGAGTCTCCAGGCCGACCAGACGGTGCGCAAACCCCCCATGCGCCTGCTCTACTGGGAGGCGGGGCACCTCTCGCTCGTGGGGCTGGAGAAGGGCTCGTACGACCGCAAGAAGGACGTTCGGCTGCCGGACCGGGTGGTGCGCTTCGACCTGCTCGCGCAGAAGGTCGTCTCGAGCGACGCGTCCTCGGACCTGCTGGCGTGGACGAAGGCCGCCAACCTCCGAGGCGATCATCCGGGCCAGCACCGCTTCCTGCACGTGAGCGAGGACCTGAAGACGCTGCACGTGGTGGACCGCGAGAACACGTCCGCAGCAGTCTCGCCCCCCGTCGCCTGGCGCCTCTACGAACCCAAGTCTCTCGAGCAGAAGGAGTCCTGGGAGGGCAAGGCGCTTTTCTTCTCACTCACCATCGACCCGGTGAATCCCGACGCCGTGAAGCGCCAGAAGGCCGACCTCGAGCGCATGGACCTCTACCGCCTGGATCCGGGCCCCAAAGCCGTGCCCGTCGGACAGGTGCTCACGGAGAAACGCCGCTTCAGCTGGGCCATCGGTCCCAAGCACTTCTCCTACCTGCGCAAGCTGAAGGGGTTCGGCCGAGGGGGAAAGCAGCTCGAGCTCTACGGCCTGGGTCGCTGAGGCGAGATGTCGACGAAACCCCTTCTGCTGCTCGCGGGGCTCCTCGGCGCCTGCACCTTGCCGGTGGAGGACCTGCCCGGGCGCTCCGTGACGTCGGCCTCGGACGCCACCGACGAACGCTACACGACGGGCCGCTCCGTCACCGCCCGTCGGTACCTGCTCGACACGACGCTCGAGGTATCCGGCATCGGCGGCTTCGCCCGCCTCACCGGCCCCCAGAAGGAACAGCTCGCACGCCTCGGCGCGCGGCAGGTGGCGACCACCGAGGTCCTGGCGCTCGGGGAGCGGATGCTGGTTCGCCTGCCCGAGGATCATCCGGCGGGCCCCCTCGAGCTCCTCCTGGCCGACGACGCCGACGACCTGACCGTCTTCGCACCCGGCAACGTCACCCAGACCCTCTCCCGCGAACGACTCCCCGATCTGCTGGACGGCAGCGAGGCCTCCGCCCGCAGCGAGCTCCAGCTCGAGCCGCCCGCCGAGGAGCAGGCCGACGCGTTCCCCGCGCGGGCCGCGCTCTCCACGCCGATCCGCGTCGACCTCCCGCTGAAGTACCGCCCACCGGGGCGCCACGCGGGGTCCTGGTCCGTGCGCCTCGCTCTGCGCCTCGAGGGACGCGACGCTGCAGGGCGCGGCCCCACGCCGTCGGCAGCGCCGCTCCTCCACCTCGCGCTTCCGCTGCTGCAGGACTTCGAAGGCCTCCCCGTGCTGGACACGCTCGCGCAAGGGGTCGGCGAGCCGCTCGGGTGGCAGCTCACCGTCGAGAACGCGACCGCCCGCCCCGGACGAGCCCCGACCTACCGCACGCGCGTGCGCGAGGCGAGCTGGGTCAAGGTGCCGCTGCGACGGTTCAGCCGGGAGCGGCCGGGCTACGAGACGGCCATGCGCCCCCTCAAGCCGCGGCGGGCCGGCATGCAGCGACTACGGGGCAAGGAGCTGTCGCCCCTGCGCGCCGGCGCGCCCGGAGGTCCACTTCGTGTGCGGAACCTCTCGCCGTTCGCGGCCTGGCTCTACCTCGACGGGCTGCGGCTCGGCTGGGTGGCTCCCGAAAGCGACTTCAGCTTCGCGGAGGTCCCCGCCGGCTACTACCGGCTCTATGCCGTCACCTCGACCGGCGTGCGCGCCTGGGGCCCCGTCGACCTCTACGTGCCCGGCGGCTGGACGCTGCGCTGACCGCCGCGCTCGGCGAGCGAGAGGCTCCGGCCCACCCGCTCGAGGAGCGCGCGGTAGGTCGCGAGCCGGGCCGGGGGGAGACGCGAGCGCCCCACGAGGAGCAGGTCGGTCTGACGGCGGAAGTAGATCAGCTCGACCGCGGGCTGGCCATCCACGACCACGCGCCGTTCGACCTCGATGAGGTCCGGGTGCAGCGCGCGCTGGTGCGGCTCCGGGCCGGCCGCGGCGCCGGGGTTCGACCGCGTCTCCGCCCGCCGCAGGGCCGCCAGGTATTCCCTGACCACCTCCGCGAGCGGCGTGCCCGGCTCACTCAGCCCCTCCGGCGCGAGCATCTGCCAGGTCGGGTAGATGTCCTCGAGGAGCGGGTCCTGCACCATCGTCCCCGCCTGCCCGCGGAGCTCGACCCAGTGCCGCGGGATACGCGCCACGACGCCGCTTCCGACGAGGTTTCTGCCGGGGAGCCGCGCGAGAGTCTGCGCCGGTCCCGTCACCGAGACCATCACCGCGCTCGCGGCCGTCGCGCCGCCCCAGATCACGGCAAGCAGGATCAGCGCCTGTCGCGCCGCCGGAAGAGTCGCCACCTTCGGCAGCGCCAGGAGGAGCGCCACCGCCCCACCGCCGACGAGTCCCCCCACGTGCGCCGCGTTGTCGATCATGGGCACCGTGAAACCGATGTAGAGCTGCAGGCCGACGGAGATGAGCAGGTTCATGGTCAGCTCCTTGCGCCACGCCTCGGGGACCTGTCCCCGCAGGCGGCGCACGCCGACCAGCGCCGCTCCGAGCAAGCCGAAGATGGCCCCCGAGGCCCCCACCGAGAGGCGCTCGTCCCCCCCGTAGACCGCGCTCGCGAGGGCCCCCGCGAGCCCCGCGCCCATGTAAATCGTCCAGAACCGGAGCGAGCCGTAGAGCTGCTCCACCAACCGCCCGAGCAGGTACAGGGCGTAGAGGTTGAAGGCGAGGTGGAGGAGGCCGCCGTGCAGAAACATGCTGGCCAGCAGACGCCAGGGCTCGCCGTGGAAGGCCGCCAGGCGAAAGTTCGCCCCGAAGCGCCACAGCACCCACGCGCGCTCCGCGCTCCCCTGGAGCTCTACACCGACGTGGATCGCCGCGAGCACCACGAGCAGCGCCGTCGTGACCGGCGCGGCCCGCCACACCCTCTTCGCGTTGCGCGGCACGCGATGGTGCGCCCCAGCGCGCTCGGTGACGATCCGCACCAGCTCCTCGACCCCTTCGTCCTCGGGCGGCGCCAGCGAGGGAGGTGGGCTTTCGAGGCGCCGGCGCGCGGCCTCGACCGCCTCGCCGTCGGCGCCCACCTCGACGACCGTTCTCCATAGCGCCGTGGCCTCTTCGGCGCCTCCCGACCGCGCCAGCGCCACGCCCAACCAGAGCATGCGTCGCGCCTCTGAGAGCTCGGGCATGAAGCCCGAAGCGGGGTCCAGCAGCTTCGAGACCTCTTCCACCCGGCCGAGGTGCGCGAGCAGGCAGAGCCGCGCGCCGTTCACGACCTCCGCCGCGCTCCCCTCCACGGCCGCCGGATGGCGCTCGACCACCCACTGGCAATGGGCCGCGAGCTCGAGCTCTCCGAGCTCGGCGTAGGCGCGCACCATGGTCGTCGCGATCCCCGGCGCAGCCTCTGCGAGCGGCATTCCGCCGTGGCGCTCGAACTGCGCCACCACCTCGCCGAAGCGCCGATCGTAGAGGTAGAGCACGAGGAGCCGCTCCACGAGCACGAGGCGTACGGTTTCGTCGGTCGCGCGCGCCAGCTCGGCCTGGGTCTCCGACACGGCCTCGGAGAGCCGCCCCTCTCGGACGAGCGTCAAGCTGGAGAGGAGCTGCTGCTCCACCCCCTGCCCGGTCCCCGGCTGCATCACCGCCCGGACCCGCTGCAGCAAGAACGCCGCCCGGACCCGACCCGTTCGTAGGAGGCGCCGCGAGAGTCCGAGGAGCAGCGCGGGAAGGAGCAAGAGCCAGGCGAAACCCGCGAGCGCGGCGTAGACCCAGAACGGCGAGGCCTCGCCCCGCGAGATGGAGAGCGTGAGCAAGCCGAGCTCGCCGACGAGGAGGGCCGCGAACGGCAGGCCCGTCCGCCCGCGTCGCTTGACGGTCACGAGCAACGCCAGGGCGGTCGTGGCCGCCAGGATGAGAAGGAGAGAACGCTCGAGAGGATCCAACCCGTCAACGCTCCAGAAAGACACCCATGTGCCGGAACTTCTGGTAGCGCCGCTCGAGCAGCACCTCCGGGGAGAGCCCCCGAAGCTCGGCCAGGTGTCTTTGCACCACGGCCCCGAGGTTCTGCGCCGCCTGATCCGGACTCCGGTGCGCGCCGCCCGGGGGCTCGGGGATCACCTCGTCCGCCACCTTGAGCGCGCAGATCTCCTCGGCCCGGAGCTGCATCACGCGAGCCGCCTCCTCCGCGCGCGAGCCGTCCTTCCAGAGGATCGAAGCGCACCCCTCGGGCGAGATCACCGAGTAGACCGAATACTGGAGCATCAGGATGCGGTCCGCGACCCCGAGCGCGAGCGCCCCGCCGGAGCCCCCTTCGCCGATCACCACGCAGATGATCGGCACCGGCAGCCCGGCCATCACCTCCAGGTTGTGCGCGATGGCCTCGGCCTGGCCACGCTCCTCGGCGTCGATCCCGGGGTAGGCCCCAGGCGTGTCGATGAGCGTGAGCACCGGCACCGAGAAGCGCGCCGCCAGCTCCATCAAACGCTTGGCCTTGCGGTAGCCCTCGGGGCGCGGCATACCGAAGTTCCGGCGCAAGTTCTCCTTCGTGTTGCGTCCCTTCTGATGTCCGAGGACCAGGATCGGCCGGCGGTCGAAGTAGCCCAGACCTCCCACGATGGCCGGGTCGTCAGCGTAGAGCCGATCGCCGTGGAGCTCCACGAAGCCCGTCACGAGGCGGTCCAGGTAGTCGACGGTGTACGGTCGGGCCGGATGGCGGCTGAGCTGCACCACTTGCCATGGCGTCAGCGTGGCGAAGGTCTCCTCGCGCAGCGACGTCGCCTTGGCTTCCAGCCGATCGATCTCGTCGGAGAGCGTCTCGTCGCCGCCGAGAAGCTGCTTGAGCTCTTCGATCTTGCGTTCGAGGTCCAGGATCGGTCGCTCAAACTCCAGGGCCGGGCCTTCCACCACGGTGCTCCTCTTCCGCCTCTTCCGTCGCTTCGTCGAGGGCCGCGGCTAGCCCCGGCAGGGAGACCGCCGCCGCATCCGGCTGCCAGACCACGGCGGTCTCGGCCGCAAACCAGGCCCGCTGTCGGCGGGCGAAGCGTTTGGTCTCCCGCCTTGTCTGGCGCACCGCCTCGGACAAGTCAAGTCTCCCCACGAGGTGCGCCCGAAGCTGTCGGTATCCAAGGGCCCCCATCGCGTGGCTCTCGCCGTGACCTTCGGCGCAGAGTCGCACGACCTCGTCGAGCCAGCCTCGCTCGAGCATGCCGTCGACGCGTTCGTCGATGCGGGCGGCGAGCGCTTCTCGGCCAGGATCGAGCCCCACGGTGACGTGCGCGTAGCGCTGGGCCTTGAAGCCGTGAGCTCTTCGCAGGGCCGACACCGGCTGTCCCGTCTGTTCGAACACCTCGAGCGCGCGGGAGACACGTACGTGGTCGTTCACGTTCAACGCCGCCGCCGTCTCGGGGTCCACCCGCGACAGCGCCGCGTGCAGAGCTCCGGGGCCCTCTCGACGGCGCAGCTCGGCGTGCGCAGCGCGACGCTCGGGGTCGGCCGGCGGCGCCTCGAAGAGGCCTCTGAGGAGCGCCCGGACGTAGAGGCCCGACCCGCCCACTACCACCGGCCGGCGTCCACGCGCGATCACCTCGGCGATGGCGCGGTCCGCCGCCTCCACGAAACGCGCCGCCGAGAAGACCTCCGAGGGGTCGGCCAGGTCGAGCAGGTGATGTGGGACCCCCGCGCGCTCCTCCGGGGTCGGCTTCGCCGTGCCGATGTCGAACCCGCGGTACACCTGCATCGAGTCGGCGCTCACCACCTCGCCGCCGAGCTCGCGCGCCGCCCGCAGCGCGAGCGCGCTCTTCCCCGCGGCCGTCGGTCCCACGATCACGAGGAGCCTCACCCCTCGTCCTCCTCGAACAGCGCCTCCAACCGCAGCCGCACTCCCGGAAGGTCGCGGGCCCCGTGCGCGCGCGCGGCGTGAAGCTCCGCGGCCAGCTCCTCGAACGAGAGGCCCATCTCTCGCAGCTCGGCGAGCAGATCGTGCGGCGTCGGGAGCCGCGTCTCCAGGCGAGCGGCGCGCCGGGCGAGAAGCGCGCACAGCCTCTCGGGGCCGTCGGCGAGGCCGGTCGGCCGCTCCCCGAGGCGGGCCAGCTCCTCGAGCGCCACCTCGAAGATCCGCTCGGGGTCGAGCTCGGCCAGCGGGCGCGGCACCGCTCGCAGCACCCACCCCTCCCCTCCGAACGGCTCGAGCGCAAACCCCAGCCGCTCGAGCAGCGCCACGCGACGCCGGAGGAGAGCCCCTTGCCCCTCGTCGAGAGTCAGGCTGCGTGGCGGATCGAGGGCCCGCCCCGGAGAGGTCGGCCGGGCGAGCTCTTCCTTCAACTGCGCCTCGAACAGCACGCCGCGCAGCCGCCGCAGATCCAGGAGCACCAGCTCGCCTCCCGCTTCGCACACGAGCAGCCGAGTGCCGGCGCGCCCGATGACCCGCAGGCCAGCCCAGACCTCGCGCCCCACCTGCTTCTCGAGGCCTTCGGCCACGCCGGGAGGTCGACGCTGCGCCGACCAGAAACGCGCCGCCGCCGCGAGGCGCCGCGCGTCCCCGCGCTCCGCGGCAGCCGCGCCCTCGTCGGTCAGTCGGTAGACCCGCGCCGGCGGTTCCTCGGCCCTCGACGGCGCGCCGCTCACGAGCTCGAGCGCACAGCGACGGATCAGCCGATACACGGCCGCCGCGTCCGCGAAGCGCACCTCGAACTTCTGCGGGTGCACGTTCACGTCCACGAGCTCGGGCGGAACGTCCACGTGGACCACCCCGACGGGATACCGTCCTCGCGGCAGGAGCTCCCCGTAGCCCGCGAGGACCGCCTGAAGCAGGGGGCGGTCCCGCACCGGTCGCCCGTTCACGAGAAGCATCAGTCCCCGTGGCGAGCCGAGGCTCTGCGTGGCCGCCGAGAGGCAGACCTCGACCCGAAGCCCCTGCTCCTCGACGACCCCGCCGCGCAGACGCCCCCCGCGTTGCCCAAGGAGCGCCTGGGCGCGCTCGAGCCGGCTCTCGCTGCCGGGCAGATCGAACCCCGCCCGCCCCTCGGGTCGCCAGCCGAAACGCACCCCGGGCGCGGCGCAGGCCAGGCTTCCGAGGAGCTCGCCGACGAGCGCCACCTCGGTGGTCGAGCTCTTGAGGAACTTCCGTCGCGCCGGGGTGTTGAAGAAGAGCTCGCGAACCTCCACGCGGGTGCCGATCGCGCACCCCGCGGGCCCCGTCTCCATGAGGCGACCGCCCTCCACCTGCAACCGGCTTCCCGCCTCGCTCCCCGCCTGCCGGCTGACCAGCGTGAGCCTCGATACCGCGGCGACCGACGAGAGTCCCTCGCCCCGGAACCCGAGCGTTCGCAGCTCCTGCAGGTCCGAGAGGCGGCGCAGCTTGCTCGTCGCGTGGCGCTCGACGGAAAGCTCGAGCTCCGCGGCGCTCATCCCACAGCCGTCGTCGGTCACACGAATGAGGCTCTGCCCCCCCCCATGGAGCTCGACCTCGATGCGGCGCGCCCCCGCATCCACCGCATTCTCGACGAGCTCCTTCACCACGGCGGCCGGGCGGTCCACCACCTCCCCCGCGGCGATCTGTTCCACGACGTCCGCGTGAAGCCGCACGATGCGCGAAGACCTCGCCTCCACGTCCCTCCTCTTCGTCGAGACTCGTTCGGTACCACGGTCGTTCGCCACTGTCACGCCGCACCCGCCGCGCCCGCCGCGCCTCCGCCTTTGACTTCCCCCGGACCATCTCCTAACGTCCTCGCCATGGTGGCCAAGTCAGCTCCGCCTCCGCCCTCCGCTCCGACGGAGGCCTCGCGATCCATGGTCCCCCGTTCTCCGCGGGGGCCTCACCGCCGCGTAGTGGCCGTGACCGGGGCCGCGGCGTTTCTCGGCTCCGAGCTCATCCGTCGCCTCGAGCAGGATCGACGCTACGCGAAGATCCTCGCCCTCGACGTACGCCCGCCCGACGTCCCGGCTGGCAAGACCGACTTCCACAAGATAGACCTCACCCTCCCCACGGCCGACGCAGAGGTCGCCGAGCTGCTCCGGAAGGAGCGCGCCGACACGCTGGTCCACCTGGCCTACCTCTACCGCGCCTCGCACAACGCCGCCTGGAGCCACGAACTCGAGGCGATCGGCACCATGCACGTGCTCAACGCCTGCGCGGCGAGCCAGGTGCGCAAGGTGGTGCAGAAGAGCACGACCGCGCTCTACGGCGCCGACCCGCGTCACCCCAACGTCCTGCCGGAGTCCCAGACGCTCGTCGGCAGCGCCGACTGCGCCTACCTGCGGGACAAGGTCGAGGCCGAACGCCTGGTGCGCCGCTTCCGCAGCGAGAACCCGCAGGCCGTCGTGACGGTCCTGCGCATGGCGCCCATCCTCGGGCCGCGCATCGGCAACCTGGTGTCGCGCTACTTCGGGCGCCCCGTGGTGCCCGTCCTGATGGGCTACGACCCGCTGATGCAGCTCCTGCACGAAGACGACGCCGTCTCCGCGCTCAAGCTGGCCCTCGATGCCGACTTCCACGGCGAGTACAACGTCGCGGCCCCGGGCGTGCTCCCTCTCGGGACCTTGCTCGCCCTGGCGGGACGCATCGCGCTGCCTCTCCCGCTCTTCGCCGCCCGACCGCTCGCGGGGCTGCTCTGGATGGCGCAGCTCAGCGACGCGCCGCCCCCATTTCTGGACTTCCTGCGCTACCTCTGCGTCGCCGACCTCTCGAAGAGCCAGCGCGAGATGGGCTTCACGGCGAAACACGACATCCGGCGGGTCGTCGAGACCTTCGCGGGCGATGCGCCGGCGGAGGCTCCGCGAACCGCAGAGCACCTCCATGCCCAAGACTCCCGCACGTAAGCGGCCGGCGCGCACCCCGCCGGCCGACCGCCCCGACGCCCCGAGCGCGGAGCCGACCTCCCCGTTCGTCGACGGAGCCGCGGCCCGCCGCGCCGCCACCGCCGTGATGCGCCGCTCGTCGCCGCTCGCTCTCGGCGACGCCGCGCCACGACCCGGGCCCAGCCTCGATGCGGAGGCTCCTCGCCCGGCGCGCGCCGCGAGCCTCTCGCCCGGCGGCAGGCGCGCCGGGGTCGACGGGCCCCTCGTGCGGCTTCTCAAGGGAGGGCTCCTCCGCTCAGGCGAAGAGCGCGGGCGAGGGCTGCTCGGGCGATGGAGGCCCTCGGCGCTACGCGCCACGATCCGCGCTCTCGGACTTCGCAACCGGGCCGAGACCGTGGACGAGTTCGGGCTCGATCCGGTCTACGCCGAGCGCTTTCGGCCGCTCTTCGAGGCGCTCTACCGACGCTACTTCCGCGTGGAGACGGTCGGGATGGAGCACGTGCCCGACCACGGCCGCGCCATGATCGTGGCCAACCACTCGGGGGTGCTCCCCTACGACGCCACGATGCTGATGTACGCCCTGCGCTACGACCACCCGGCGCACCGTACCGCCCGGCCGCTCGTCGAAGACTTCCTCTTCCACTTCCCATTCCTCGGGGTCGCCCTCAACCGCATCGGGTGCGTGCGAGCCTGCCAGGAGAACGCAGAGCGACTGCTCGTCGGCAACCAGCTCGCGGTGGTCTTTCCCGAGGGGATGAAGGGGATCGGCAAGCTCTATCGCGAGCGCTATCAACTCCAGCGCTTCGGACGCGGCGGCTTCGTCAAGCTCGCCCTGCGGACGCGAACCCCCATCGTGCCGGTCGCCGTCGTCGGAGCCGAGGAGACCCACCCGATCCTGGCTCGCTTCACCTGGCTCGCCAAGTACCTCGGGCTGCCGTACCTGCCGATCACGCCGACATTCCCGTGGCTTGGATTGGCCGGAGCGGCCCCGCTGCCTGCGAAGTGGTATATTCACTTCGGCCCGCCGCTGGACCTGGCGACTACGTACGGACCGGAGGCGGCGGCCGACCGCGTGCTCGTGAATCGCCTGACGGAGCAAGTACGGGCGCGCATCCAGGAGATGATGGACCGGCGACTGGGTCAGCGATCCTCGGCGTTCTTCGGGTGACCAAGCATGTCCTGCGAGGAGTTCGACGACTACGTGGAAATGGCCCGCGCCCTCCTTGGAGGACACGAGAGCGCCGGCGATCTGTGGGAGGCGAACGACTACGTCAACATGGCCCTGAGGCTTCGCCCCACGGACCCCGCGGCGTGGATCCTGAAGAGCCAGATCATGTCGTCCCTCGAGGACGACCCGGCGGCGCTGGCCGCAGCGGAGATGGCCGTCCGGCGTGCGCCCCGTAGCGCCGAAGCCCTGTACGTCCGCTCGGCCGTGCTGGCGGACATGGAACGCTACGCCGAGGCGCTGCAGGGTCTGGAACGCGCCTTTCGCGTCGTCCACCGCGAGGACGAATGGCTCCTCGAGGACCTCTACTACGAGAAGGCGGCCATCCTGGACGCGCTGGACCGCGCCGACGACGCAGTGGCCGCGTTCGAGGCCGGCCTGCGCCGCTGTCCCGACTCGCCCTTGCTCAAAGCCGGGCTGGAGCCGCTCCGCCGGGAACGCATGCGGCGCGCCTTTCGCGTCATCGACGGCGGCGCCTGAGCGGCGCTAGACCTTCGCGGCCGTCCAGCCGCCCCGCCAGAAGAGCAGCAGCATCACCGCCGAGAAGGCGCTCCGCCAGACCCCCAGACTGATCCAGAGCGCGAGCAAACCTCCCCCTCCCTTCACTCCCCACAGATACGCGACGGGGAGAAAGACCCCCCACTGCAGCACGATGCTCACGACCATCACGCGTCGGACCGCGCCGGCCCCGAGGAGGGACTGGGAGAGCACGACCCCCACGGCGTCCAGCGGCTGCAGCATGGCCAGCAGCACGAGCGGCACGCGCGCCAGGGCCTGCGTCTGCCGGTCGTTCGCGAGCAGCCCGAGCCAGGTGTCCGGCGCAATGGCCAGCACGAGCCCGAGGAGGAGCATCTCACCGCTCGCCAGCCCCACCGTCGTCCACCCCCAGCTCGCAGCGCCCTTCCGGTCCCCGGCCCCGAGGGCCTGGCCCACGAGCGTGGCCGCGGCCAGGCCAAAGCCCATCGCGGGGAGAATGCAGACCATGGACAGGTTGATGAGCACGTTCGTGGCGGCGAGCTGCCGCGTGCCGAGGAGCTCCGCGAGCCGGTAGAAGAGGACGAAGCCCGCCGCGAGAAACGCCCCCTGGAGTCCCGCCGGGACCGAGAGTCGCAGCACGGCCCCCACGGCGGCGCGGGAGAAGCGGCCTCGCGAGAGAAAGCCATCGGCCCCCGCGTGCCGTCGTGCGAGGAGCACGTAGATCCCGGTCCCGGTGGCCACCGCCACCGCGCTCGAGATGCCCGCCCCCAGCACCCCGAGCCTCGGCGCGCCGAGATGCCCGTAGATGAGGACCCAGTTGAGCAAGATGTTGACCGCGTGGATCACGAGGATCGTGGAGAGGTAGACCGTGGAGCGCCCGGTCCCGTTCCAGAAGCCGCGAAAGGCGAAGTTGGCCACGACGAAGCCGGAGGCCGCCATCCGGCAGGCCAGGTAGGGCGCCCCGAGCGCGGCAACCTCCGGGTCGCTCGTGAGGAGACCGAAGAGAAAGCGCGTCTGCGTGGCGAGCAGGAGCGACAGGGGGACGAAGACGAACAGCCCTACCACCAGCGCGGCGTGTAGCGCCTCCACCGCCTCCCCGGGGCGCCCCTCCCCGGAACGGCGCGCAGCGATGGCTTGGACTCCGGCCCCCATGCCGAGGAAGAACGCGCTCGAGAGCCAGTTCACCATCCCGCCCAGCCCGACCGCGGCCAATGCGGGCGCGCCGAGCCGGCCGACCATCGCCGTGTCCACGAGGTTCAGCAGGTTCTGGCTGAGCATCCCGCCGATGATCGGCAGCGCCAGGGCGAGGATGCGCCGCACCCGCGCGCGGAGCGGAACCGCCCCGGCGGCCTGCAGCGCAGGCGTCGAACCCTCGGGCATGCCCGCGGCTGCTAGCCGACCACGCAGTTGCGACCGCGCCGCTTCGCCTCGTACAGGTTCTCGTCGGCGAGCTTGATGAAATCGGTGGAGGTGGTCAGGTCGGCCGTGACGCAACCCACGCCGATGCTGATCGTGACGGGGATCTTCGTGTCCTCGAACTTGAAGGCCGTCTTCTCGACGAGGCGGCGGATCTTGTCCGCGAACTGGCGGGCGTTGAACGCGTCGATCTCGGGGAGCACGATGGCGAACTCCTCCCCGCCGTAGCGCGCCATGATGTCCTCGCGCCGGATGCGCTCTTTCACCACCTGGGCCAGTTGATGGAGCACGTGATCACCCGCCAGGTGCCCGTAGGTGTCGTTGATGTTCTTGAAGTGATCGATGTCGAACATGATCAGGGAGAGCTCTCGGCCGTAGCGGTGCCCTCGGCTGATCTCGCGCTCCAGCACCTCCATGAAGTAGCGCTTGTTGTAGACCTGGGTGAGCCCGTCCACCGTGGTGAGTCGATAGATCTCCTCGTGGTACGCGTGCTCGATGTTCCCCCCGGTGAGGAACTTGAAGATCGTGCGCCCGACCTTCACCAGGTCCCCGTCGCGGAGCACGTGCTCGTCGAGGAGACCCTCGTTCACGTAGGTCCCGTTGGTGCTGCCGAGGTCGCGGAGGATGATGGTCTTGCCCGTATTGATGAGCTTGCAGTGGTTGCGACTCACGGACTCCTGGTCGACCTGGATGTCGCACTTGGACGACCGTCCGATGATGATCGAGGGGCTCTCCAGATTGTATTTTCGCCCGAGTTCTTGGCCGTAGATGACCACCATGCAGGCTTCCTTGGCCGCAGGGCGCTCGGTGATCCGGCTGATGACCGTGACCACCGTCTTGTTCTTCAGGTCACTGCTCAAGGAGTCGTCTCTGCGCTGGCTCACTGGCGTCTGCGGCTGAAAAGCCTTCTTAATTCATACCATATATAGAAGGCTCACGGGTCGCAACCCGCGCCGAAGCCTCCCCGACGGGATGGGGGGCCTTTTTTGACACCCCCCCTCGCCCTCCACTAGACTCGGGAGATCGCCCCTGGCTCCCCGTAATGGCAACGCTTTCCCATCGCACCCGCCGCCGTCCCCTCGCCTGGGGTCTCTTCGCCCTGTGCGGACTCGGCGGGCTTGGGATCTACGTGCACGGGCGACGCCCCTCCGCGCAGCCTCCCGCCCTGCTCGTCCAGGCCCAGGCGGCCACGCCGACCCGATCGTGGCAGAAGCAGCTCGACCTGGACCGCGCGCGCGTGCTGGGTGGGCAGTTCGTGCAGACGCTCCCGGACGGGACGGAGGTGCGCTACACCCTCGACCCCGTCCTCCAGGAGAAGGCGCGGTCGATCCTCCGGACCTACGAGCTCCCCATGGCGGCGATGGTGCTCTACGACTACCGCTCGGGTGAGGTCCTGGTCCTGGCCGGTCACCAGGCGGAGGCCTCTGCCCTCGACACGGAGCGACTCACCCTCGCGCCGTGGGCCCCGGCGGCGTCGATCTTCAAGCTGGTAACGGCCGGGGCGCTCCTCGACCGAGGGGTCTCGGCCTCCACGCGGGTCTGCTACCACGGAGGCCTGCACGGACTCACCGCCGAGCACCTGCGCGACAACCCGGCCCTCGATGGAGCGTGCCGGACCCTGCACGACGCAGTCGCGCACTCCATCAACCCCATCCTGGCGAAGCTGGCCCTCCGGCACCTGGATCGGCGCTCGCTCGAGGCGGCCGCCGGACGCTTCGGCTTCAACCGCGCACTCCCCTTCGAGCTCCCCGTGGCGCCGAGCGCCGCCCGGATCCCCGCCGACGGGCCCGAGCGAGCCAAGGCCGCTGCGGGGTTCTGGCACACCGAGCTGAGTCCGCTGCACGGCGCGGTCCTCGCCTCGGCCGCCGCAAGCGGTGGGATGATGCGCTTGCCGCACATCGTCCGCTCGGTGCGAACCCCCGACCAGAAGCCGGTCCGCCTGCCCGTGCCGGCCCCGCTCCGCGCGCTCAAGGCGGAGTCCGCGGCGGACCTGCGGCGCATGATGGTCGCCGCGACCGAAACCGGAACCGCGCGCCAGGGGTTTCACACCCGTCGAGGACGCCCCCACTTCCCTGGCATACCGGTGGCCGGAAAGACCGGCTCGCTCGCGAAGCAGAACCCCTTCGTGCACTACAGCTGGTTCGTGGGCTTCGCCCCGGCCGACAAGCCCGAGGTGGTCTTTTCGGTGCTCCTCGGCAACCCCATGAAGTGGCGCATCAAGGCCAGCACCGCGGCGCAGCTCCTCCTCGCGGCCTATTTCCGCCATCGGCACGGCGGGCAAGGAACGAAAAGCCCGGGCGCCCCCGCCGACGTCAGTTCGCGCCGCCGACCGGCGCGGAAAGCTCCTTGATCCTCCGCCGCGCGCGGGCCGCCAGCGCCCCCGCCGGGTTCCGTCGCGCGTACTCCTGATAGGCCGCGCGCGCCTTCTCGCGCTGGTCGGCCTGCTCGAACGCGCTCGCCAGGTAGAAGCGCACCTCCCGCGCGACCAGCTTCTCCGCGTCGGCGCGGATCGCGCGTTCGAGCTCGTCGGCCGCCTCCTGAAAGCTGCCTAGCTTCGTGAGCGCGATGCCCAGGTAGTAGAGGAGCGACGCGGCGTGCGGCGGATCCTTCAGCAGCGCAAGCGAGCGCCTGAACTCCGTTACCGCCCGCTTGTAGTGTTTCTCGCCGATGGCCGCCATGCCGGCGGTGTACGCCCCGTAGGCCAGCCGCTCCCGGCGTCGTTTCAGCAGCTCGCCGAGGACCGTCGCCTCGACCCGCGAGAGCGGCAGGCGGGCCACCTCGCCGTAGCGTTCGATGGCCTTATGGATCTCCCCCGCGTCGATCAGATGGTAGAGCGCCGCGGCCTGCGCCTCCGTCTTGCGCCGGAGCTCGTGGGCCTGTCGGAGCTCCTCGAGCCGGCTCTGGACCGCCGCGTATTCGCGCGCGAGGACGTCCTTCTCGAATTCGACCCGCTCGATCCGACTCCGGTGCGTGAGGTAGAACCCGAGCGAGATGATGACGGCGAAGATCAGGTACGCCCCAACGGAGTTGATGGTCAGGGCGCGGTTCTGGCGTTGATGCAGCCGACCGATCTCGCGCACCTCGGTGGCGAGCAATCCCAAGCCGTTGCCGGTCTTGATGACCTGGTTGCGGGTCTCGACCACCTGCCGGGTGAGCTCCGCGAGCCGCTCCTGCGGCCCTCCCGTCCCGGCTTCCTGCTCGTCCTGCGCCATGACCGCCGCATCCTGCCCCGTCCCCTCCGCGCGGCGCAAGCCTCAACCCGCGAGCCTCGCCTCGCGTGGCCTCTCGTGGTTCCGGGCACCCGGACGTCGCGGATCCCGTTCGACTCGAACGCGCTCTGAGGGTAGAGTCCGCCCACCAAAAGGAACCGAGGTTCACGATGTCGCGTACTGCCATCCTTCTGACTGCGCTCGCGGGGCTCTGCTCGCGCGCGCACGCCGCCGACGCCCTCCGTCTTCAATGGGACGGAGCGCAGAAGCAGGCCCGCGCCGCCCTGAGCTCCGTCGAGAGCGCGGTGCGCGCCACCGGCGCCCGCCTCACCGTGCGCTGGGCGGCCACCGAGGCCCGGCCGACCATGCTGCACGGCCTCGCGATGATCCTTCCGGGCGCCACCGACGAGGAACGCCTGCGGGGGTTCGTCGATCGCTACCCGGGGCTCGTCGTCTCCCACCGCCGAGAGCTCGAGCTCGTCGAAACCCTGCGGCTGGGGTCGCGACGCATCCTCCGCTTCCAGCACGTTCTCCAGGGCGTGCCGGTGGTGGGCCAGCGCGTGACGGCCACGTTCGACGCGCGCGACCGCTTGCAGGTCGTGCACTCGACGGCGCGCTTCGTCGCGCTCGGCTCCACGCGCCCCACGGCCTCCGCCCGCCAGGCCGTCGAGGTCGCCTGGCGGACCCTGGCCGGCGCGACCGCCTCGCCCACCGACGCGCTAACGCGAGCGCAGACGCGGCTCGTGATCCTGGCCGATGGCCCCGCCCGCCTCGCGCACCAGGTGGTTCTCCCCTTCGGCCTAGACCCGCGAGGGCGACTGCACTACGTGGACGCCCAGACGGGCGCCTACCTCGGACATCGCCCCGGCGTGATCTGGGAACGAACGGCCGCCTCGGCGGAGGTGCGACGATGAAGCGCGCGGCGTGGCTCTGCCTCCCTCTTTACGTTGCGTGCGGCGACCCCGCGCTACCCCAGGGCGACGCGGGCCTGGCCGGAGACGGCGGCCGGACGGGCGACGCCACCTCTCGCGCCGACGGCGGGGGCCGCGGCGAACCGATGGCCAACGTCTACGCGGTCAACCCGGTCGAGGACCAGCGCAAGACGGTCCAGGTGCGGCTGAATCACCTCACGGACCCCAAGGGGTTTCTCACCGGCAAGTACGCCAACGTCTTCAACTGCACGCGCAAGGACGGCGGAGAGAAGATCAGCGCCGCCTTCGGCGGGATGTCGATCACGGGGCGGATGTGCAAGATGGAGAAGGTGGCGACCAGCGGCCCCGACGGCAGCTACCTGCACATCAAGCCGGCCAGCGAGTCCGACGGAAACGACCCCTTCGCCGAGGTCATGATGTACCACCACGTGACCTCCGTGCACGACTACTTCGCCGACACGCTGGGCTTCAAGAAGACGATCGATCGGTCGCTGCGAGCGCTCGTGAACGTCCAGGCCTACGTCGACCTGCTCGGCCGCTGGATGAGCATCCCGAACGCGGCCTTCGTCCCCAAGGAGACGGGCAGCTTCTTCCAGTCCTTCGGCGTGGACCTGAACAAGGGCGAGGACACGATCATCTTCGCCCAGGCCGACGCCGTGGACATGTCCTACGACGCCTCGGTGATCAATCACGAATACACGCACGCCGTCATCGGGATGGCGCTCAGCGGCCTGGCCTACGACGAGTACGGCGTGGACCCCTCGCCCGGCGCGCTCAACGAGGGCTTCGCCGACTACTTCGCGGCGTCGCACCTGAACGTGCCCACGATCGGCACCTACGCGCTGGCGAACCTGGGGGGCGCGCGCGACCTGCGCAGAAAGCTGCTCTGCCCCGGGCATCTCGTCGGCGAGGTCCACCACGACGGCGAGGTGGCCGCCGGCGCGCTGTGGGCCGCACGCACCATCCTCACCCCGCAGGTCGCCGACAAGGCCTTCCTCGGCGCGGTCCTGGGCCTCGCCGGCACCACCGGTTTCGAGGGCGCGGCCCAGGCTCTCCTCGCCGAGGTGAAGCTCGCCGTCCCCGACAAGCACGACGCGGTGAAGGCCCTGTTCGAGGAGTACGGCCTCCTCGGCTGCAAGCGCCTCCTCGAGCACAAGGACTACGACTACCTCGCCTCCGGCAGCCCGCTCGCGCCGCGCTACTTCGGCACGCTGGGCAGCCCCGCCGTCTTCACCGACGGCGTCCCCGGTTTCGTGCAGTACAAGGTGGAGGTGGCCGCCGACACCAAGGAGCTCGTCATCGAATACGTCCCGCTCGGCCAGAGCATGAGCGGCCTCCTCGGCGGGGGCGGCGCGACCAAGGGGGACGTGGCCGTGGCCCTGCGCAAGGGCGATTCGCCGATCACCTACGCCTACGGCACCGGGAAGGCCGTCTCGACGGCGCATGTCGTGCTGAAGGGCGCCGACGACGCCCAGGGCTACAAGCTGACGGTTTCCGGCAGCTGCCTGACCAAAGGAACCCTCGTTTTCCAGTTCGTAGGCAAGGGGACCGAGGGGGGTGAGCTCAAGCGCGTGAAGGTGACGCAGAGCGCCGTCGCCTCCGGTGCCCCCGCGAACTTCTCGAGCTGTCCCTAAAGGGGGGTGTGGCCCTAGCCGACCTGCCGTCCGGGCCCCCTCTCCGGTCGCCTAGACCCTCGCGTCCTGCTCCGGCTCAGGTCCCGCTGCCGCGTCCGTAGTGTTGCTCGAGGCATGGAGGACAAATGCTGTGGCTGAACTCTGCCTCGGTGTGCTTGGAGACGTAGGCCTCGACCCGTTGCCACGCGCCCTCGTCGTCGCGGATTTTCATGCAATGACTGCAAATCGGAAGTAACCCGCGAAGCGTTCGAATCTCGCCCATCGCCGCCTGGAGTCGCCCGACGGTCTCTTCGAGCTCCGCCGTCCGTCGGCGGACGCGCGCCTCTAGCTCCTGATAGAGCTGGACGTTCTCCATGGCCACCGAGGTGGTGTCTGCGAGAGCCTGAAGCCCCCGCACCTCCTCCGCGCGGGGCTGACGCGCGGAGGCCCAGTAGGCCCCGATCGCGCCGATGGGGGCGGAACTCCGGATCGGCACCATCGCCAGACTCCGCACGAAGGTGGGCCTATAGGCCTCCGCCGGGATGCGGGGATCGGCGTAGATGTCAGGGATGACCGCGGTCTGTCGGTTGAGCATCACCCAGCCGCTGATGCACGCGGACATGGGGAAGCGGTGCCCTTTCCACAGTGGCGCGATCGCATCTTCGTCCGCGTAATGACACCTGTCCCCGTCCCGCAACACGAACGTAGCGCCGTCCGCCCCCGTCAGCGCCCGGGCCTCGCGACGCACCACCCGCATGACCCCTTCGAGAGTTCGCGCCAGCGACAGCTCCTGGACGACCGCGACCATCATTTCGACACGCAGGGTAAACGTCATTGCTCCTCGTCTGTCCTCCCCGCGGGCCCCGCCAGAGACGCAGGACGGCCGGCTGAGTGACCGCCCAAGAACCCCATCGACCGCCCGCGCGCGAAACTGAGGCGGACCACCCTGTCGGGCTCGCCCCGCGGGCGCCGCCCTTTCCCCGACTACAACTTCGCGGTATCGTATGTAGTTCGTCGCCACCGGCCCCGTAAGAGCCGGCGAGCTGTGTCCCCGATGCCCGAAGAAGATCGACCGCAGGACGGCCAGGATTCCCCGGCCCCGACGCGTCCCCCCGAACGACTGGTGGGCGGCAAGTACCGGCTCGGCCGCTTGCTCGGCGAAGGGGGGATGGGCGCCGTCTACGAGGCGGAGCACATCGGCCTCGGCGTGACGGTCGCCGTCAAGCTGCTCAACGAGATCTTCGCCAGCGATCCGAACTCCGTCTCGCGCTTCCGTCGGGAGGCCCGCGCCGCTGCCGCCATCCGGCACCCCAACATCGTGACCGTGACGGATACCGGCACCGACGAGGGGAGCGTCCCCTTCATCGTCATGGAGCTCCTCGAGGGCGAGAGCCTGAGCTCGCTCCTTCGGCGCGAACGCCAGCTCGCGCCGGAGGTGGCCGCCGCGATCGCCTGCCAGATCCTGTCCGGCCTGCAGGCGGCACACGAGAAGGGCGTCATCCACCGTGACCTCAAGCCGGGGAACGTGCTCATCGCCATCCGCCCCGACGGCGGCCACCAGGTCAAGGTCCTCGACTTCGGCATCTCCAAGTTCTTCACCGGGGGCCACGTCCCCGACGTGACCGCGATCGGTGCCGTGATCGGCACGCCGCGCTTCATGGCGCCCGAGCAGGCGCGGGGGCAGCTGAACCTCGACGCGCGCGTCGATCTCTACGCCGTGGGGGTCCTGCTCTATCGCATGCTCACCGGGCGGCTGCCCTACAACGCGGCGACGCAAGACGACCTACTGGCCCAGATCCTCGACGCGGCCCCCACGCCGCCGCGGGAGCTGCGCCCCGACATCTCTCCCGCGCAAGAGGCCGTGGTGCTGAAGGCCATGGCCTCCAGCCGCGACGACCGCTACGCATGCGCCGCCGACTTCCACGCCGCGCTCCTCGACGCCACCCCGGGACTCTCCGCCGAGGCAACGCTGCGCCTGCCGTCGCACCTCATCCTCTCAGCGAGCACCACGGGGCCCATCCCCGCGCCCACCCCGTCCATCGTAGGGGCGGGGCTCTTGCCGGCGATGGATTTCCCCACCCCGTCGGCGGAGAACTTCGTCACCGGCGAGACGCGCGCGTGGCAGAGCGAGGTCAGGCCACCCGCGGGCGAAGGCGAAGTGGGCGAAGTGGGCGCAGCGCCCCCCGCTCGACGATCTGGCCGCCGGTGGCTGCTCCCGCTCGCGCTCCTCCCTCTCGTCGGGGTCCCGCTCTGGTACTGGAAGACCCACACCGCTTCGACGAAGCTTCCCGCCAGCGCCGCGACGGCGCCCCCGCTGACCTTCGGCATCACGCGCTACCTGCCGCCGCAGATCCTGGTGCGGACCCACGAGCCGCTCATGCGGTACCTTTCGAAGGAGCTCGGACGCCCCGTCAAGCTCCGCATCCTCGACGACTATGTGGACCTCGCGGGGCAGCTGCTCTCGGGCGAGCTCGACGTGGCCGGGCTCTCTGGATACGCGTACGTGCGGGCCAAGCGCCGATCTCCGAGCATCCGCGTGCTCGCCACGTACGTCACCGCCGGCGAGAGCTCGTACGAGGGCGCGATTCTGGTGCGCACGGGGTCGGCGCTGCGTTCGCTGAAGGACCTCAACGGGAAGGTGTTCTGTTACGTGAATCCGACCTCCGCCTCGGGATACCTCTACCCCCGCTCGCTCTTCCGGCGCGCGGGACTCGACCCCGACCGCGCGTTCTCCGCCACGCGCTTCACCGGCGACCATCTCGGAGCGCTTCGGGCCCTCCAATCCGGCGCGTGCGACGGTGCCGCCGTCTTCGCTGGGGTGTTCCTCGAGAGCTCGCGACACGGGATGTGGAAGCACCAGTTCCGGTTCCTGGCCGTCACCGACCGCATCCCGAACGACGCCTACTGCACCTCGGAACGCCTGCCGCCGAAGGTGGCCGCCGCGCTCCAGGCGGCGCTGCTCAAGTTGAAGTCCGAATCGCCGCGCGCAAAGGAGGTGCTCGGAGCCACGAGCCGCGTGACGGGCTTCGCCGAGGCGCGGGATTCGGACTACGACTCGGTACGACGCATCGAACGGTTCCTGGACGACGCGTCGCCGTCGACCCGGAAGAAGGAGTGACCCCGTGGCCCTCCTACACGACCTCCTCCGGCGCGCAGCCGAGCGGCACCCCGAGCAAGAGCTCTTCGTCCTGCGCGACCGATCCCTGACCTACGCGGAAGCGGCCACCGCGGCGTCTCGACTCGCGGGAGCGCTCGCGGCTCTCGGCGTTCGCGCCGGCGATCGGGTGGCGCTCGTCCTCGACAACGTCCCCGAATACGTGATCGCCTATTACGGCGTCCTCGCGTGCGGCGCCGCCGTGGTCCCCCTCTGTCCGGACACCCGCGAGGCCCCCCTCGCGCGAGCCCTGGCCCACTGCGAGGCACGAGCGGTCGTCATCTCGGGCAAGGGGAGCGGGCTGCTCACCGACGCTGCGGCACAGCTTCCGGCGCTGCGCCTGCTACTCACCGTGGGAACGCCGCTCGTCGCGCCGACCGAAGGTCTCGCCGTGCACACCCTCGCCGAGGTCCTCGACGCCGCCCCGCCCCTCGACGGGGTCCGCGTCGACGACGGCGACCTGGCCTCCATCGTCTACACCTCGGGCACCACCGCCGCGCCCAAGGGCGTCATGCTCTCGCACCGCAACGTGGTCTCCAACACGCAGTCCATCGTCGAGTACCTCGGGCTCGTCTCCACGGACCGCGCCGCGCTCGTCCTGCCGCTCTTCTACTCTTACGGAAACTCCGTGCTGCACACGCACGTGGCGGTCGGGGGGACGCTCGTGCTCTTGCCGAGCGTCGCCTTCCCGGCCGCGGTGCTGCAGGGCATCCAGGACCATCGCTGCACCGGGCTCCCCGGTGTTCCGTCGACCTTCGCGCGGCTGCTCCATTCCACCTCGTTCGGCAGCTTCGACCTGAGCAGCCTCCGCTACGTGACTCAGGCGGGCGGCCCGATGACCCCCGCGCTGGCCGACAAGCTCCAGCGCGCCCTCCCGCACGCGCAGGTCTACGTGATGTACGGGCAGACCGAGGCCGCGCCGCGACTCTCGTACCTGCCCCCCGCCGACCTGCGCCGGAAGCCGGGCTCGGTGGGCATCCCCATCCCGGGAGTGCGCCTCGCCGTGATGGACGACGCCGGACGGGTGTTGCCCCCCAACGTGGTCGGTGAGCTCGTCGCCCAGGGCGAGAACATCATGCTCGGGTACTGGAAGGATCCCGAGGCCACCTCGCAGGTGCTGCGCCCGGAGGGGCTTCGCACCGGCGACCTCTCTCGCGTCGACGAAGACGGCTTCTTCTACATCGTCGGGCGCAACAGCGACATCATCAAGTCGGGAGCCCACCGCATCAGCCCTCAGGAGATCGAGGAGGTGGTGGAGCGTCTGCCGGGCGTGGCCCAGTGCGCGGCCGTGGGCATCCCCGATGAACTGCTCGGTGAGATCATCGCCGTCTTCGTGATTCGCGCCCCCGGGGCCGAGCTCACCGAGCGAGACGTGGCGCGTTCCTGTTTCGAACAGCTCCCGCGCTTCAAGGTTCCCGCACACGTGGTCTTTCGCGAGCAGCTCCCCCGCACCGAGTCGGGCAAGGTGCAGCGTGCGGCCCTGAAGAGCTGGCGCCCCCCCGCTCCCCCGTCTCCCGTCGCCTGACCTCTTCCAGCGTCACCCCTCTTCCCTCGGCCGCGAGCTCCCCCGCCCGACGAGAACTGGCCCGTCAGATTCGATTGAACGCGGCGCACGCTCTGCGCTATAGTCCGCCGGCTATTGTCTACCTACCCTTCAGGGAAGTGACATGTTGCTCTACGGGTGGTTGCAGAAGGCTGCCAAGGCGAGAGGGGGCACGAAGTCCCTCATCTATCGCGACACGTACCTGAGCTGGCGAGGGCTCGCTCACCGCGTGGATCGGCGCGCCGATGAGTTCGCCGCGGCGGGAGTGCGACCGGGCGACCTCGTCGGCCTGATGCTGGGCAACGTGCCGGACTTCATCATCCTGTCGCTCGCTCTCAGTCGACTGAAGGCGGCCCCCCTTCCGCTCGACCCGACGGCCAGCAGCCGCGAGCTCGAGATGCTCATGGCCAAAGTGCCTCTGCGGGGCCTGATCACCCGTCCCCGCGGCGGCGAAGGGGCGCAGGCCACCGCCTCGAGCACCCAGGCGCCCGCGCCCTCCGCTCCAGCGCCCGCGCCCACCGCCACCCCCGCGGGCAAGGGCTCGCGTCGGCGCGCCGTCCCCGAGAGCCGGCGCCGGCTGCAGGGCACGCTGCTCAGCTGCTCCATCTTCGGTGTGGATGCGCGCCCCGTGCCGAAGAAGGCCGAGGACCAGACCTGCGCTGTCCTCGTGACGGCCGATTCGGCGGGCGACCCCAAGCCCGTCGAGCGGACGGCCGCCAACCTGCTAGCCGAAGCGCAGCACCTGGCCCAGGCGCTCGAGCTCACCGAGGAGGACCGCGCCCTGCTCACGGTGCCGCTCTTCCACTCCTTCGGTTTCGACGTCGGCATGGCTGCCTGCTTCTTCGCCGGGGCGACCATCTACCTTGAGGACGAAATCGCCGCGAATCGCATCGCGAAGCTCGTGCGCGATCAGAAGATCACCCTCCTGCCCGGAACCCTGACCCTGTTCGCCGAGATGGGGCGCCTCCCGGCCTCTCGCCCTCTGAGCCACAAGCCGATCCGTTTCGTGTCGCTCGGCGGTGGCCTGACCGGGGCGGCGCTCGAGTCGTTCCGCGAGAAGTACGGCGTCCGCCCCATGAGCTGCTTCCACACCACCGAGACGGGTACGGTGTCGCTGGACGCGCGAGGTCAGAACGGCGACAGCGTCGGCAAGTCGCTCGAGGGCGTGGAGCTTCGCGTCGCCGACCCGAAGACGGACAAGCCGCTCGCCGCGGGCAAGCTGGGGGCTCTCTGGGTGAAAAGCGACGCCATCTCCCCGCTGAAGCTGGGCACATCCCCGGGCTCGAGCAAGAGCGCGCCATCCGGAACGCGGGACGCGGCGGGGTACTTCCGGACGGGTGACCTCGCGAGCCTCGATCGCTCCGGCCGGCTCGTGCTCGCCGGGCGGGAGGACGACCTCGTGCGGCTCGACGGAAAGCGCGTGGCACTCGGCGAGGTGGAGGGGTGCATCGAAGCCTTCCCGAAGGTCAGCGCCGCCCAGGCCCAGGTCATCACCGACCCGCTGGGAGGGCCGATGGTCGTGGCGCGGGTGGTGATGAAGGACAAGATGTCCGTCGACCCCGAGGCGATCATCGATCATTGCGCTCGGAATCTCGCGCCCTACAAGGTCCCCCGGCGCATCGAGATCTGCGACGCGCTGTAGGCGCAGCGCACCAGGCGATCAGGCGCCCCTGTCGGGCGCTTCTTCGCCCCCATCGGTAGGCACCCTGGCCTCCCCTCGCAGGTAGAAGTCGCTCCGCCGGTAGGCCTCCAGAGCCCGTCGCAGCACGACCACGAGCGCCGCCGCGACGGGCACCGCCAGGAGCACGCCGGTGAGGCCGAAAAGGTTCCCTCCCAGCATGAGGGCCAAGAGCACCCCGACGGGCCCGAGACCCACCTTCTCCCCCACGAGCCACGGCGTCAGCAACAGCCCCTCGAGGAGCTGCATCACCAGGAATACGACCCCCACGCCGATCAGCGGACCGGGGCCGCTGTACTCGAGCAGGCAGAGGAGCGCGGAGAGCACGAGCCCCACGACTACCCCGACGTACGGGATGAAGGCCAGGAGCGCGGTGGTGATCCCGATGAGCACGCCCATCTTGACCCCCACGACGGACAAGCCGACCGAATAGAGCACCGCCTGAACCGCCATCACGGTGAGCTGGCCGCGGATCCAGGCCGCGAGGACGCGGTCGACCTCCTTTGCTGTCCCGTCCACCCAGGTCGCAAAGCGTCGGGGCACCATCTCTCGCGCGCTGGCCACGAAGGCCGGGAACTTGGGCAGGAAGTAGAAGGTGAAGATCGGAACCAGCAGCAAGGAGGAGACGGCAGAAAGCATGCGTGCCGTACGGAGCGCGACCTGCCCCGCCACTCCGCCGAGCGACCCGGCGAGCTTCGAGGCCACCTGTCCGACGTCGGAGCCCACCTGATCCGTCAGCTCCTGGAGCGAATGCGGTAGATGGACCCCGAAGCGCGCGGCGACCCACGGGTCCACGGTGGCTCGGAGCTTCCGCAGGTAGCCCGGCAGTGCGGTGGCGAAGATCTCGAGCTCGCGCGCCACCAGAGGGACGACGAGGATCAGCGCGGCGGCAAGCACCAGCAGCCCCGCGACAAAGAGGAGCAGCGTCCCGGCCCAGCGCGGCAGCCGAAGGCGGCGTTCGAGCCAGCCCACCAAGGGGTCGAGCAGGTACGAGAGGAGCAGCGCACCTGCGACGGGAGCGAGCACGCCGCTCAGCCGGCGGATGGCCAGAAAGAGGAGGAGCAGGACCGCCGCGAAGAAGATCGCGTGCCAGTACCGATGGGTGAGGCGAGAGAGCTTTCTGGCGGAGTCCACGGGGACCCGAGCGTCACTCAGAACGGTTCGGGACGCAAGCGCACCTCGAGCCGGAACGAGCGGCCCGCCACGACGTCGAGCTCGGCGAAGTGGGAGAAATATCCCTGACGGCGTAGCTCGATGCGGCAGGGGCCCGCCGGGACGCCGATGGGCCGACCTCGCCGCGCGGCGACGGGTCGCTCGTTGACCAGGAGCTCGGCATCCTGCGGCACGACCGACACGACGAGCGCACCGAGGGCGGTGTGCCGAACACCTGCGCCCGGCGGGCCACCCCGGCAGGCGGACACCGCGAGCGCGAGCGACAACGCAGCGATGACACCCAGGGCGCGCGCCACGCAGCCGTCGAGCATCGTCAGGTCTCAGCTCCCCGCCGCAGACTGGGCCGCCACCTGCATCCAGATCGTCCCGGCCGCGAGGCTTCGGAGACGCAGCCTGAAGCCTTTGAAGGCCTCACGCCGCAGGAGCTCCACCAGGGCTGCCGCCGGGAGCGGCGTCCGGAGGGCGTACCACGCGTCGCCTTGCGAGAAGCGTCGCGGCTCGCACTGCAGCTGCGCCGTCCCCCCGCGCTCGAGCGCTCCGCAGATCTGGTCCTGCTGACCAAAGGCGGTCAGCCCCGAGACGTGCAGGATCTTCTCCCCGAGGTCGGGAGCTCCCGCCGTCGGGAAACGCCCCGCCATGCGCGTCGCCACAGGACCGAGAGCCGCGGCCAGAGCACGCTCCCCTGCGGCCCGCTCCGCCTCCGCGGGCGCCGGCTCCACGCCCCAAGCCGTTCCTTCGCCCTTCACCAGCGGACGCGTCTCACCCATCACCTGAACCTCGAGCCGCGCCTCGCCTCGCGCACCAGCCAGCTCCACTCCTCGCACCCCCTCCGCGGCAACCACGGTCACCTGCGCACGCACCGCCAATTGTGCGCCTCGCAGCCGCGCCTGCCCCACGGCCTGCGTCGAGCAGGCGTCGAGCGCCTCGAGCCCCAGCGCACGCAGCGCGATCTGCAGGCGCGTTCGAAGCTGCCCCGCTAGGCCCAGATCCGTGGGCGCCTGCGCCACCACGCAGGCGGCCACGGGCATGTGCGGGACCGTCGGAGGGCTCGTTCGCCGGCGCGCCAGGCGCTCCAGCTCCGCCGTCAACCGCGTTCGGTTCACCGTCGCGCGGAGCTCCACCTGGATCACGCCACGCGCGTTCACCTCGCGTAGCACGCTCTCGCGGAGCACGTACCGGGTGGCGGACCCGGCGAGGGCGGATCGCAACTCGTACGCCGCTGGACCGGCAGCCTCGGCACCCAGCACGCCGGCGATGGCGCGTCCCACAGCGTCTTCGCGGGCGCGGCGTTGAGCCAGGCGCCGCGCGGCATCCAGGTCTCCGCGCTCGACCGTCGCCGTGCCGCGCCCCACGAACTCCTCCACGACCGCTACGTGTGGCAGGAGCAGGACGGGAAGCCAGGCACCGACGCGCAGCATGCGCCTAGGAGGTCAGCGGAGGACGAAAGGATACGTGATGGTGATCGGCGAGCCCTTGAAGCGGGGGAATCCGGCCGCGCGGACGGCCGAGATGACGCAAGCCCCCGTCGGGGTGCCGGTGAAGATGCCCTGAATACGCGCCGACGAGACCTTGCCCGCGTTACCGATCTTCACCTGGACGTTCGCCAGGCCCGGCACCTTGAAGCGATCGTAGCAGGCCTGGATCCGCCCCTTCACCGACTGCATTCCACCCTGAATCTGCGCGCGCGTGAGCGTGTCGGGCAGGCTCGAGTCAACCGATGCGGCGACAGCCCCCGAAGAACCGCCGCCGCGGGAGCGCTTCTTCCCGCCCGCGAGCGCCCCATCGATCAGATCGTCGAGAGAGTCGCGTCGTCCGGACTTCGCCGCCGGTCGGCTCGGCTTCTCCTCGGAAGGCGCAGGCGCGGGGGCCGTGGCCACACGCGTCCCGCCGGACGACTTGCCGCCCGACTTGCCCTTCTTCTTGCTGCTCCCCTTGCCCTTCTTCTTGCCGCCCTCGCCACGGCCCCCCGAGTCCTCGCGCTCTCCCTCTTCGGACTTGGCCGTCTTCTCCTCACCGCTCCCCTCGGTCCCCTTGCCAGCAGCCGCCTTCTCGGTCGCGCCCGCCGCACCCTCCTTCTTCGCGTCGCCGGGGGTCGCCGCGGCCACCGCACCCGCTGCCGGGGTCGTCGTCAGGGTCGGCGGCGGAACGACCACCTGCTCGGGCTTCCGAAGGACCAGCACGACGGTGAGAACCACGACCGCTACCACCAGCGTCCCGCCGATACCGATGATGGTCGGAAGCAACCACTTGGGCTTCTCGTCCACGGCCGCCGGGATGAGGACCGAGGCCGGCACGATCGGCGCCGAGAAGCCGCTCAAGCTCGGCAGGTGGTCTTCGTCGCCCCGTCCGGCCGAGCCCGCGCCCGCGGACGGCCCGCTTCCGGCCATCGTGCGGATGTCGATCAGACCCGAGCTACCGACCGGCGCCGCACTCGAGCTCGCGCTGGAGGACGAAGGCACCGGAGCTGACTTGCCGCCCATCGCGAGCTGCTGCAGGTTCGAAAGACTGAACAGCACCGAGTTCTCTCCGCGCTGCGCCGTCATCTGCGACGGAGCGCTCGCCCCACCGCCTCCGCGCGCCGCGCCGCCCGCCTGCTCCTCCTCGGCCGGGAAGAGCTGCTGCTTGCCGCCCGCCGCCGGGGCGGTGTGCGCGCCGAAAATGTCCGCCCCGCCCCCCTGAGCAGCCCCGCCCGATCCGCCCCCGTAGAAATCCCCGCCGCCGGTCTGCGCCGAGGACACCCCGAAGAGTCCGCCCGCCGCGGCGGCGTCATGTCCACCGCCTCCCCCGCCGCCCCCGAAGAGGTCGCCAGCCGGCGCGGACGCGGCGCCACCCCCGAATAGCCCGGGCGAGTCATGCCGCGCAGGTTCGCTTGAAGCGCCCCACCCGCCGCCGGCGGAGGCCGCCCCCCCCCCGAGCCCCGCGCCCCCCCCGCCTCCGGCCCCGACGGACATCGTGGGCCCCGTGCCGAGAGACGGGCTGCTCGCGCGTCCCCCCGCCGCGGGGGAGAGCGCCGCCGACGCAGCCATGTCGGCGAACTCCGGAACCGAGCTCAAGCGCACCCAGTCGGCAAACCCCTCTCGCCAGGTGAAGGTCTCGCCGTTCACCTCACCGCGCGAGAAGCGGTCCCTCACCTCGCCGGCGGTGATCGGGCCTACCTGCTCCCGGTCGATGACGACGTGCCAGATGGGTGCCTCACCGCTTGTCGCAGCCGCCGCCGCGGCTCCGAACTCCGGGCTCGACTCGGCCTCGCTGGAGGCGTAGGCATCCTCGCCCTCGCCGCTGCCTCTCACCACGATGATGTGCTGGCACTTCTTGCAGCGGATCTTGAAGACCTTCCCCTTCACCTTGTCGTCGGCGATCGAGTACTTGGTCGCGCAGTTGTCGCAAATGATCTTCATCGTTGTGCCTCGAAAAGCGTGTTCAGTAGCCGATGCGCCGTTCGCGCCTGTCGGGCGGATGCGGGCCGCGTGCGCTGACGAGGCCGGCTCCCGCGCTCCAGGCGCCCTGACCGCACGTCGTGACGAAGGGTTATTCGATGGTCCTCAACCGGTACGCCAGCGTCGCCCACCGGGCCGCCAGGCGCCCCGGGTTGCTTCGCCGCCGGCTCGCCGATCCAGAGTTCAACGAGCTCCATTATATGAACCTGCCTGGGTGATTGCAAATCGACAAAAGCTCACCACTTTTCGGCGCCACTCCTGGTTGGCGCTCGTCTCTTGGACACGCGCCCGAGGCCACCCGTTTGCAGAAAGTGCGGTTCATCGGACCCGGAATGCATCCGCCCGGAAAATGGTCTGGTCACGCCCGGGTCCAACGGAGACGAGACAGATGGGCACCCCGACCTCCCGGGAAACCAGCTCGAGATACTCTCGGGCGGCTTCCGGCAACTCCTCGTACGACCGGGCCGCCGAGAGGTCCCCGGAGAATCCCGGCAAACGCTGGTAGACCGGCTGCACCTGGCCGAGGTCTTCGGGGTCAGCGGGCAGCGTGTCGAGACGTTCGCCTCGGAGGGTATACGCCACGCAGACCTCGAGCGGGTCGATGCCCGACAGGACATCCAGCTTCGTCAGCGCCAGGTAGTCGAGCCCCGAAACCCACGCCGCATGGCGCAGCGCCGGAAGATCCAGCCATCCGCAGCGACGGGGCCTCCCCGTGGTGGCCCCGAACTCGGCGCCGCGCTGGCGTAACGAGCTCCCCTCGGGCTCGGGCAACTCGGTGGGAAACGGGCCACGGCCGACGCGAGTGACATACGCCTTCGCCACCCCTACCACGGCACCGAGCCGACGAGGCCCCACCCCCGCCCCCGCGCAGGCGCCTCCGGCCAGCGTCGTGCTCGACGTGACGAACGGGTAGCTCCCATGGTCCACGTCGAGAAGCACCCCCTGCGCCCCTTCGAAGAGCACACTGCGCCCAGCCTCCATCGCCCGGCGCAGGTAGCTCACGGTGTCCGCGATGGAGGGGGCGAGCCGTGCGGCCTGCTCCGAAAGCGCGCTCCATACCGATTCGAGCTCCAGCGGTTCTCCACCCTGACGGACGATCCTCGCGTTCGCCTCGTCGAGCGCGAAGCTCAAGCGCTCGCGCAGGCGCGCCGGATGGAGCAGGTCCGCCACGCGCAGCCCGCGACGCGCCACCTTGTCCTCGTACGCCGGCCCGACGCCGCGCCGCGTCGTCCCGATCGGGCGTGCGCCGCGCTCGCGCAGCTCGTCGAGCACCCGGTGGTACGGCAGGACCACGTGCGCGCGGCTGCTGACCAGCACCGCCCCCGCGTCCACCGCCAGGCCGGCCTGCGCCAGCTGGTCCAGCTCGTCGAGCAGCGCCGCCGGGTCCACGACCATCCCGTCGCCGAGAATGCACACGCGTCCACCGCGCACAACCCCGCTCGGGATGAGGTGCAGAACGACCTTTCGCCCCTCGACGACCAGCGTGTGACCTGCGTTGTTCCCGCCGCCGTAGCGGACGACGACGTCCGCGCTCTCGGTGTAGAGGTCGACGACCTTCCCCTTGCCCTCGTCTCCCCACTGGGCACCGACTACGGTGAGGTTGGTCATTGCGGCTCCGGACCGGATCTGGCGCTACGCTCCGAGGTTTCGGGCGCCGCTCAGCGTGTCACGCTAGGACCGCGTGAACCTCTCAGAGGGCTCCTCCTCTGTCAAGAGCTGCAAGGGCCCCATCGGCTCCAGGAGGTCTCGCAGCTCCTCGGAAAACCGCCCGACCGCCTCGGCCACGACGAGTGGTGGGTCCACGCGCGCCACCTCTCCGTCGGGCGGGGAGCCCTCCGCTCCGCGGCGTTCGGCGAGCACCAGGACGCGGTGCCTCGGACGTCCGGGCAGCGGGTGAACGTCACGCACCCGTCGCACGACGAATGCGTCGCCGAGCGCCGCCAGCAGCGACTCGCGCCGCGTCGCCAGATGAATCAACGCCAGGAGATCCCCGGGCGCCACGTTCCGGGCGACCGTCGCCACCAGCTCCTCGAGCGTGCAGCGCAGCTCGTGCCGCGCCATCGCCACCTGGGGGTCAGCGCTCACGCGTCCGGACGCGGTCGGGAAATAGGGAGGGTTGCTCACCACGAGCACCGGCCGGCGAGGCGATCGGGGCCATGCCCCCCAGCTCCGCAGGTCTGCGTGGTGCACCACGGCGCGTTCCGCCAGCGCGTTGCGCGCGGCATTCTCACGCCCGAGGTCGGCGAGCTCCGCCTGCAGCTCGACCAAGTGCACGGCGCACCGGGGCCAATGCCTGCCGAGGAGGAGCCCCACCACGCCGCAGCCGGCACCGAGGTCCACCACCGCCTCCGGGGCCTGCACACGCCCGAGGCAGAACTGCGCGAGGAGCAGGGGATCCAGGTCGAAGCGGTAGCCGCGCCGGGGCTGCTCCAGCGCAAGCAGGCCGCGGCACACCGTGTCGAGCGTCCGACCTCGGTCGCTCGTCATATCACCACCGCCCCTTGCCGCAGCACGACCGGGACACCGGTGACGTCCACGACCGTACTCGCCGGCGCGCAGCGCGGACCGTCGTCGAGCACCAGCGCTACGCCTGCCAGGCCGGCACCCTCCGCCTCCGTTGCCGCCGGCTCCCCCGACCGATTCGCGCTCGTAGCCGTAATCGGTCGCCCGACGGCGCGCAACAAGGCCTGCACCACCGGATCCGACGAGATCCGGACGCCGACTCCACCGGTAGAATTCACCAGGGCCGCAGGAAGCCCCTCCCGCGCGGGCACCACGAGCGTCAGCGCGCCCGGCCAGTGCCGCGCCATGAGCTCCTCCGCGACAGGCGAGATGCGCGCTGCCACGCGCGCCAGCATGGCCCTGTCCGCGACGAGCACGGAGACCTGATGGCCCTCTGAGCGTCCCTTGATCGCGAGCACCCGGGCGACGGCGAGCGGATCCAACGCGTCGGCCGCGAGCCCGTAGCTCGTCTCGGTGGGAACGGCCACGACCGCAGCCTCGGTGATCGCGACCGCCGCGCGGCGGATCCCCTCCGCGTCGGCCCGCGTGCGGTCGGGGACGGACCCGGAAGGCGCCGTCACGCGCCGCTCCCGGGGGCGGCTCCGAGGGCGCGCCACCCAATGTCGCGGCGGTATTGCACTCCCTCCCAGTGGATCCGGCTGGCCGCGTCGTACGCGCGCGCGCGAGCCTCCGCCACGTCGCCTCCCAGCGCCGTCACGCCGAGCACGCGCCCGCCGGCAGTCACGAGCTGCCCGCCCGCCTCGGCCGTGGCCGCCTGAAACACCGTGACCTGCGCGAGACCCTCGGCCTCCGACACCCCGGTGATGGGAAGGCCCGTCCGACACTCCCCCGGATACTCGCGACTGGCCAGCACCACGCAGACCGCGACCCGCGGATCCCAGACGATCGCCTCGTCGGGCAGCTTCCCGGCTGCGGCGCCGAGAAGGTGCGGCGCGAGGTCGCTCTCCATCCGGAGCATGAGGGGCTGCGTCTCGGGATCCCCGAGCCGGCAGTTGAACTCGAGCACCCGGAGCTCGTCGTCGCGGATCATGAGCCCCGCGTAGAGGAAGCCCCGGAAGGGCGCGCCATCCGCCGCCATGCCGCGAACGGTCGGCTCGAGCACGTCCCGGATCGCACGCTCCAGCAGTGCGGGACGAAGCAGCGGAGCCGGTGAATAGGCGCCCATACCGCCCGTGTTCGGTCCCCGGTCTCCGTCGAGCAGCGCCTTGTGATCCTGACACCCCGCGAGGACCTGGATCCGCTCCCCGTCGGTCAGCGCGATGAGCGACAGCTCCTCCCCTTCCAGCCGCTCCTCGACCACGATCCGGCGGCCCGCTCCCCCGAGCGCACCGCCGAGCATGGCGGCTGCCGCGCGCTTGGCCTCCTCCGCGTCCCCCGCCACCACGACCCCCTTCCCCGCCGCCAGGCCATCCGCCTTGATCACCCGCGCTCCCCGCTCCCCGTCGATGTATCGCGCGGCCTCCGCGGGATCCTCGAAAACCCCAAACGCAGCGGTCGGGATCCCGTGCCGCGCCATGAACTCCTTGGCGAAGGCCTTGGACCCTTCGAGCCGCGCCGCACTTCGGGTCGGCCCGACGAGCGGGATCCCCTTTGCCGCGAAGCGGTCGGCGATCCCGTCGCACAGGGGTGCCTCGGGGCCCACGACCACGAGGTCCAGCGCCTCATCGACGGCCAGCGAGAGCAACGCCTCCGTGTCCGACACCCGGATCCCGACGTTTGCCGCCACCGCCCCGGTGCCGGGGTTTCCCGGCGCGCAGTACAGGCGGTCGATGGAGGGGCTCCTCGCGAGCCGCCAGCACAATGCATGCTCCCGCCCTCCGGATCCCAACACCAGCACTCGCATCACGTATGCTCCTGACGCAGTCGCGATTCGGCCCGCGAGACGAAACTCCGCTCAGTGTCTGAAATGCCGGACGCCCGTGAACACCATGGCGATGCGGTGCTCGTTCGCAGCGGCGATCAGCTCGTCGTCCCGAACCGATCCACCGGGCTGAACCACCGCCGTCACCCCAGCGGCCACGGCCGCGTCCAGTCCGTCGCGAAAGGGAAAGAAGGCGTCCGACGCGAGCGCCGTTCCAGCCGTCGGAAGAACCGCTCGCGTCGCCGCGAGGCGAACTGAGTCCAGCCGCGACATCTGACCGGCGCCCACGCCCACCATCTGCCCCGCCCTCGCCAGCACGATGGCGTTGCTCTTGACGTGCTTGCAGATCCGCCAGGCGAGGGACAGGTCGGCGAGCTCGTCCTCCGTCGGGCGTCGCTCGCTGACCACACGAGCGGTCGCGAGATCCTCCACCGAGAGATCGCGTCGCTGGACCAGGATCCCACCCGCCGCAGATCGGAGGTGCAGGTCGGCGCCGCTCGCCCCCGGGCGCGCGCGGAGAAGACGCAGGTTCTTCTTCTTGGTCAGGAGCTCCAGCGCACCCGGCTCGTACGCGCGAGCTACCACCGCCTCCAGAAACAGCTCCTTCATCTCCCCCGCCATGGCCGCCGTCACGGTCCCGTGGCAGGCCACGATCCCCCCGAAGGCGCTGACCGGGTCGGCCGCGAGAGCCCGCCTGTATGCCACCGCCGGGTCGCCCGACGTCTCCCACGCCACCCCGCAGGGGTTGTTGTGCTTGATGATGCAGACCGCCCCGGGAGGCAGATCGGCCGCCAGCTCCCAGGCCGCATCGGCGTCTAGAATATTGTTGTAGCTCAGCTCTTTGCCATGCAATTGCTCGAGTGCGAGCTCACCCATCGTCTGACCGGCCCGGGCCACACGATAGAAGCCGGCCGCTTGATGCGGGTTCTCCCCATACCGCAGCCCCTGCGCACGCTCGAGGCGGAGCGTCAGAGTCTCGGGCAGCTCCTCCTCGGCGGCCACCCCCGGGGCCGTCCTCTCCAGGTAGCCGGTGATGGCGGCATCGTACGCGGCGGTGTGGGCGAACGCCTTTGCAGCCCACTGTCGCCGCAGCTCCAGCGTGAGACCCGCGTCCTCGCGATCGAGGCTCTCGACGAGGCGCGCGTAGTCCGCGGGATCCACGACCACCGCCACCCGCTCGAAGGTCTTCGCCGCCGCGCGAAGCATGGCCGGCCCCCCGATGTCCACGTTCTCCATCGCGACCTCATCGGTCACGGCCGGATCCGCGACCGCACGAACGAAGGGATAGAGGTTCACGACCACGAGGTCGATGGGATCGATGTCGTGACGGACCAGCTCGTCCTGCTGCTCCCGCGTCGCGCGCG
Organism: Deltaproteobacteria bacterium; assembly: GCA_020848905.1. NCBI lineage: Bacteria > Pseudomonadati > Myxococcota > Myxococcia > Deltaproteobacteria bacterium. The sequence goes on along the minus strand of JADLHG010000004.1, from coordinate 187,504 downwards.
CGAGGATCCCAGCGTGGATCCGCGGATGCAGGGTCTTCACGCGTCCGCCCAGGATCTCCGGGGAGCCCGTGTACTCGGACACCCGGGTCACCGCAACGCCCCCCGCCTCCAGCGCCTGGGCCGTTCCCCCGGACGAAACGACGGAGACCCCATACCGCTGGAGCGCAAGGCATAGCTCCACGACCCCCGTCTTGTCGGAAACGCTGACGAGAGCTCGGCGGATTCGGACCATCGGACACCTCCTGACTCGGGACGACGGCACCGCGTGCGAAGCGAGCGGAGCACCGTGCGGCGCACCGGCGCTCGGATCGCTCCCACTCTGACGCGCCAGGGCGGCTTGTAACAGCGAGGATCTGAGCCGTCAAGGTGCCGGGCCCACGAGGGCAGACCCGTGGGCTCGCGGGTCGGCGGCGGGTCGGCGGCGGTCGGCGGCGGGTCGGCGGCGGGTCGGCGGCGGTCGGCAGGAGGAGACTGGGAGAACGGCCTCAGCTACCGGGGGTGATGCCGTCGGCGGCCGCCGTCATCTTCAACTTCAGCAGCCCACGGACCTCCACCTGCCGGATCCGCTCGCGGGTCAGGTTCATGATCTCCCCGACCTCCTCGAGCGTGATCCCGCCGCGGTCCGCCACGTCCAGCGAACAGGTGTCCGCCATCTCCCAGACCTCGAGGTGCGGGAAGTTCAACTTGATCGACCCCGTCTCGGGGTTCACGTCCAAGTAGAGGTGATGCTTGCAGCTCACGAAAGGACACGGACGCGCGCCACCGCAGCATTCGGCGCGAGTCTGGGGCCGCTCGTGGTCGAGGAACGGAATGAGCAGCGCGCCCTGCCGAAGCTCTTCCTTCGTCAGCCGCTTCATCGCGATCGTGCGGCTGCGCGGGCGGTCGCGCCGCCGACGCCGACGGATCTTCCGACTTACCTCGTCCACCTCGTCTGCAGGAGCGGCAGGCTGGTCGATTTCCAGATCCAGCGCGGGGTCCAACTTGAGCTGCGTGTCCTGATCCATGCTCTCCTCCTCGGCGTTCGAATGCGGCACCAATGTCAGAAGTCGGCGAGCGTCCCGGCCCCAACCACGCGACGGGGCCGATCAGCGAGGGTGACTTCGTTTTCGATCTCGATGATCCGACGGACCAGATCCGTCGCCGTGCGACGCGCCACACCGATGTCGCGCGACAGCGTGCGACGGCGTGACAGGTCGAAGGCCGGCTGGCCGATCTCGCGCTCGAATCCCTTGAACAACTCGTCGAGAGCGGCCTCGATGTCGTCGATCTGCTGCTTGAAGGCGCTGAAGCTGCGCTGGATCTCCTCGATCGTGTAGCTGCTGGCCATCAGGCGCTTGATCGAGTTGATCCGACGCACCGTCGCGCAGGGATAGATCCCGTGCGAGCCCCGATGCTTGCCCTTGCTTCCCACGCGCTTGCTGCGGGGCAGCAAGCCGAGCTGCACGTACTTCCGAAACGTGGCCTCGGAAAGGCGCGCGCCCCGAGCCTGGAAGATCTGAATGATCTGAGCGGACGTCAGGCCATCGGCGTGCACCTTCTCGATCTGGGTCAGGTCCCGCTCGTTCAGCAGCGGCTCGCTCTCGAGAATTCGCTCCACCGACCTGGCCTTTCCCTTTCGTTCTCGGCCTTCGCCTAAGCCTGCGCTCCGCTCGCCCCTACGCCCCACCCACCTCGGATCCAACCAACACGACTACAACGATGGATACATTCGATGGCGACCATTGAATGTATTCCATTTAGAGGAGTATATTGATTGGTGTGAACTGACTATATTCCACTCAATGGATTCTCGCCAAGAAAAATCTTCAGTAGCTGCACGCAATTGAAGGCGGAGAACACTGAGCGCCCGTTCAGGACGCGACCCCAAGCCGGCTTGTAGCTTTTGTTTTTCGACGGCGCTCGCCGCCGTTCGAAAACACGCCGCGACACCGCCATCGGCGGCGGCGGATCTCGTCCCTCAAAGCAGTGCGTGGTGCCTTTCCGAGGATTCCGGAATGCGCAACGCAGCTTACGGTGCGAGCGTCGTGCGCTAAGAACGCGCGGCCTGGATCGAACCGCTCGGCGCGCGAACGGCCCCCCTTCGGCTACTAGGTGAGTAGAGGGTGAAGAATGCCGCTGTCGGAGCCAGAGGGGTCAGTGCGAGCCCTGCAACGGGGTCAGAAGTCGCTGGCGCTCGAAACGGTACGGAGCTACTGCGCGGTCCAGTCGCGGCGGATGCGCTGCAGTTGGCCCGGCGCGACGCGGATCTTCACCAGCTCCCGTCGCCCGATCTCGGGGTTGCTGAGCTCGACGCGGTGGCTCCCGCCGGCGATCTGGTGGCCGCGGATCGGGGTCTCGCCTATTTCCTTTCCATCCACCAGCACCCTCGCCCACGGAGCCACCACCACGTCCAACAGCCCTTGCCCTCGTGGCTTGCCGCTCGGACGAGAGGTCCGCCGGGAGGCCTTGCCGCGGGCTTCCTTGAGGGCCGGACCAGGACTCGCGTGACCATCCGCGGCCTCCGGGACAGGAGCAGATGCCGGGGCCTGGGCCGGGGTTGGGGTTGGGTCGTCCTGTGCGCGAGACGGCTGGCTGCCCGGGCGGGTTCCGTCAGACCCCTTCGGCTGGAGGGCCGCCGTCTCGCCATTCAATCGAAGCACGGTGCGTTCGAGGTCACCCAGCCGCACCTCGCTCACGGCCCTACGTGCTCCCAGCCGCGCCTCCAGGCGCAGGACGGTGCCACGCGCCCCCGCAAGGCGATGGGGCGACGGTGCGGCGATGGAGACTCCGTCCACCCGCAACGCAGCGCCCGGCGGATCGGTCTCGACCAGAACCATGGCCACGTCCGACCGCGTCTCCGACGGCGCGGGCCGCGGACGGGACGCCAGTCCGAGCTGCTCCGCCAGAAGCCAGGCGGCCGTCCCGCTGACCGAGAACGCCAGCAAGGTCGAGAGGACGATCAGCCCATAGCGCGGTCGCCCCCGCGGCGCGAGACGCCCCACGGTGGCCCCCTCCGGCTGAGCCTCGGCGAGCGACACCTCGCCCTCCTTCGGTCGAGCGCTCGGTTCGCTCGCGCCCTCACCACCCGGCGGGGCCAGCACCCCTACCTCATCTGCGGCGAGGAACTCCGGGAGCCCCGGGTCTTCCCCATGGGTGTGCGTCGGCGCGTCGGGCGGCGCTTCGAACCCTCCCCACCCGTCGACGGGGGTCGCCAGCATCTGGGTCTCTTCCCGTTCCCCTCGCTCCGCCTCGCCCGGAAGCAGGAGTTTCAGGAAGCGCGCGACCTCCAGGGAATCCTGCACGCCGGCAAACCGGCTCAGATCGGAGAGCGCCTCGGCCGCGGTGGCGTATCGCTGCTCGGCCCGCGACGCGAGCAAGCGCGTCACCACCGCCTCGAGCTCGACCGGTACGTCGGGAGCGAGGCTTCGAACCGGCGGCGCCTGCGCGCGCCGCACCTGCGCGATGAGCTCCGCCTCGCTCGCGCTCCCCTGGTACAGACGCTGCCCGGTCAGAAGCTCCCAGATCACGACCCCGAGCGCGTACAGGTCCGTTCGCGCGTCGACTCCCGACCCGTCGAGCTGCTCCGGCGACATGTACGTCAGCTTGCCCTTGACCACGCCGCTGTTCGTGGCGCTCGCCAGCGCAGCCATTTTCGCGATACCGAAGTCCGTCACCTTCAGCTCGCCGGAAAACGAGAGGAGCAGGTTGTGAGGGCTGATGTCCCGGTGAACGATGCCGAGTGGCTTTCCTCCCTCGCTCCGGGTGTGCGCGTAGTGCAGCCCCTTGAGCGTCTCCACGCCGACATGGAGCGCCAGCGTGCGGGGGAGCGCCATGGAACGCCTGCGCGCCACCTGATGGACGCGCCGCAGGTCCGTGCCGTCCACCCACTCCATGGCGATGTAGTAGACCCCCGCCACGTGGTCGAAATCGAAGATCTGGACGATGTTCGCGTGCTGAAGGCGGGCCGCCAGATGGGCCTCGTTGATGAACATGCGGACGAAGTCGGGGTCCTCGTTGAACGCGGGAAGGATGCGCTTGATCACCACGTGCTTGACGAAGCCCTGCGCGCCGTGCGTCTTGGCGACGAAGACCTCCGCCATGCCGCCGACGCCGATGCGTCGCACGAGCTCGTACTTGCCGAAGCGTTCACCCATGTCGCCCAGACCCCCGAAGGTTGGCTCGCGGTCGGCAGCCGTCGTATCATCACCCCATGCGTTGCGGCAGTGCGACCTGCGTGATCCTGACTTCGATCACCTTCGCCCTGCCCGCCGCCGCAGAGCCCTATGGAAGTTACAGTAACTCGGAGCTTGGCCTCAAGGTCGAGCCCCCCGAGGACTGGACCCTGACCCTTCAAACCGGGTACCCGCGCATCCTGGCCGTGCTCACGAGCTCGCTGGATCCCGCCACCGTGAGCGTGGCCGTCGAGGACCCGTCGTGGCGACGCCCCCTCCGCAGCCAGGTCGCAGACAACAACCGCATCCTGAGCCAGCGTGGCTTCCGCGTTCTCTCGACGAACCCGACGCAACGCGCTCAGCGCACGGGCTGGGAGGTCGTGGCCCAGACGCGCGACGGCCGCAGCGAGCTTCGGCAGGTCTACTTGGAGGTCCGTGGCCGCGCGGTCGTGTTCACGCTCACGGCGCCACGCGACCGGACCCGTCGGCCGCGGCAGGATTTCCTGCGCCTGCTGGACAACGCGCAGCTCGCGCCGTGAGGCGCGCTATCGCCGACCCACGACCCCGTCGCGGAACTTGCCCCCGTAACGCGCGCCACCAATAATCCGATCATGGGTCGCTGGCTCGCCTCCCCCCTGCTCGTCGGACTCGCGGCCTGCGTTGGCCCAGGCTTACTCACCGATGGAAGTTCGGTCTCGGTCGGTACCCACTCCCGGGGTCTACTGCGCCGTGGACACAAGCTCCCTGCCCGAGGAGAGGGCTACGTCGTACCCCCGCGGTGGCTGAGCCGGGACCGAAGCTACGGCACCGACGAGCTCGTCTCCCTCATCCTCCGGGCCGCCCGGCGGGTGGAGCGCCAGCACCGCAACGCTATGCTCGGGGTGGCCGACCTGAGCCCCCGCGGCGGCGGACCGTCGCCCGAGCACCTGTCGCACCGCTCGGGTCGTGACGTGGACCTCATCTATTACACCACGGACCTCCGGGGCAAACCGGTGCTCCCTTCGGAGATGCTGCACTACGACGAGTCCGGGCTGAGCCGCTCCGATTCGGCGGAGGGAGCGGGCGGGATCTTGACCGGCGCGGCCGCGTACTGGCAGCGGCCGCCACCGACGGCCGAAGGTCCGGCGGGAACGCCACCGCCGCGGCGCCTGGACGTCCAGCGCACCTGGGCCCTCGTGCGCGCGCTCGTCACCGACCCCGAGGTCCACGTGCAGTGGATCTTCATCGGTCGCACGGTGGCCCGACAGCTGCTCGCTCACGCACAGCGTATCAACGAGCCGGCCTGGGTCGTAGAGCGCGCGGAGAGCCTCATGCACCAGCCCGGTGACGCCCAGGCCCACGACGACCACGTCCACGTACGGGTCTTCTGTCCGCTCTCGGATCGCCAGCTCGGCTGCGTCGACCGCGGGCCACCACGCTGGATGAAGAAGAGCCTGAAGTACAGCCACCTGCCACCCTTCCGCCAGGCCACTCAGGTGGACCTACAGCAGCTCACGCTCGCCCCTATTCGGTACCCCTTCCTCTAGTCCCCGACGCGCGCTCTCCGCATCGCTGCGTGGCGGAAGCTCGCGCTCCGCGGGGCGTATCACCCCGGTAACGAAGACGGTGGCAACGGCGGGCGTGCGTCTTGTCTGCCAGTCTGCTTGCTCGTACCATCGAGCGTTCGTCGTTGCCGTCTGTGTCTTCCCTGCGAGGAGCGTCCATGAGGTCCATCGTCGCCACGTCCGTGCTGCTGGTGTCTTTCCTGCTCGCGCCTGAAGACGCGGGGGCCAAGAAGACACGCAAGCCCAAGACCGGCCCGGCAGCCGAGCAGCTGCTGAAGCAAGGGGACGCCCTCGCGATGGTCGGTAGCTTCGACGAGGCCGCCAAGGCCTACCGCAAGGCGCTTGACGCCGACGCCAACTTGTCGCTCGCGAAGGTGCGCCTGGCCCATTGCCTCTGGAAGGCGGGCCAGGTCGCCGAAGCGCTCAAGCTCCTCGAACCCATGGCCGCCGAAGCGAACCCGAACGTAGACGGCCTCAGCTTGCTGGCGGACATCTACCTCGACGCGAAGGAACATCAGAAGGCCGCCGGGGTGCTCGAGAAGCTCGTCGCCCGCCGCAGCTCTGACCTGTCTCTGAAGCTCCAGCTCGCGCAGTGCTACCGCCAGATGGCCGAGGGCGGCAATGCGGAGGCGAAGACGAAGGCCATCGAGCTGTTCGCCGAGATCGAGAAGTCCGCCAGCGACCCGCACCTCCGCCGCACCGCAATGGAGGCCGGACTCACCATGCGGTTCGGCGAGCTCGGCAAGCGCATCCTCGTGGCCAAAGAGCAGCTCGCCGACGGCAAGGCCGTGGAAGCGCTTCGGGCTCTCAACACGATCGCCGCCCAGAACAGCCAGGTGGGCTACGTCCATTACCTGCGGGGCCTCGCCTGCCTGAACCCCTCGGTCGACGACCGGAAGCAGGCCATGACCGCGTTCGGCAAGGCCAAGGGCGTCGCCGACGCCGACTTCCAGCTCGGCGTCCTGCACTACGAAGAAGGCGATCTGAAGAAGTCTGCCGAGCGCTTGAAGGCCGCCATCAAGGCCGACGCGACCCACCAGCAAGCCCACTATCAGCTCGGACTTCTCTATCGCGAGGAAGGGCACGACAAGAAGGCTATCGACGCCTGGCAGAAGGCGGTGAGCCTCGGCCCGGGCACGCCGATCGCGCAGTGGGCGCACACCAAAATGCAGGTGCTGACGGGCAGGATCCAGGCGCTCGCCGCGGGCCAGGTCATCGACCCGGCCTCGGAGATCCTGATCGGGAAGCGGACCTGCGAGCTGATCGAGAAGCGATGGCCGGTCATCAAGGACCCGCGCCTCGAGCAGCGTCTCACCCGCATCATGGACCGGCTGCTCGTCCATTCGGACCGCCCGAAGCGGGATCTGCGCTACCAGATCGCGGTCATCAACGTTCCGGTGGTGAACGCGCTCACCGTGCCGAACGGCAAGATCTACTTCTTCACCGGCCTCGTGGACCTCATTCGCACGCGCATGGGCGACAAGGATGACGCCTACGCCGCGGTGCTCGCGCACGAGATCTCGCACAACACGCTGCGCCATGGCAGCGGCATGATCAAGATGGCCTCCACGCAGAAGGACTACCAGAGCTTCTGGCAGCTCATGATGCTCATGAACGCGCTCAGCCGCACCCACGAGTTCGAAGCCGACCAGTACGGCGTCCTCTACGCCTACCGCGCGGGATACGACCCTTCCTATTCCGTGCTCCTGCATCAGAAAATGCTGCAGAACAAGGGCGAGATCCCGAAGGGGATGACGCATCCGCAGCACGCCGAGCGCATCGAGCGGCTGCGCGACTACATGCTCGAACTGCGGGCCAAGGTGCGCAACTTCAACAAGGGCGTGGAGGCCCTCAAGACGAAGAAGTACGACGTGGCCGTGGACCACTTCGAGATCTTCCTCGGCGTGTTCCCTGACAGCGCGGCCGCCCGGAACAACCTGGCGGTGGCGCTCCACGAGAAGGCCCTGATGGCCACGGAGGCGGCTCCGGTCTATCGCCGCAGCACGGACATCGACCCCGAGGCGCGCATCAAGACCATCAAGCTGCGCAGCACGGCCGACGAGGAGCGCCGGAGCCGCAAGCTCAACAAGCGTCTGCTCTGGGAGGCGGCGGGCGAATACGCAATGGTGCTGAAGAAGGACCCGGGCTACGCGCAGGCGCACAGCAACCTCGGCACGGCGCTCTCGGACCTCGGGGACCTCAAGCGGGCGAAACAACACCTGCAGAACGCGTTGAAGGTGAACCCGCGCTACAAGGAAGCGATGAACAATCTAGCCATCGTCCTAGCGCAGCAGAACGACCTGAAGGGTGCGGCCGCGCAGCTCCAGCACGCGGTCAAGCTCGACGGCAAGTACGCCTGCGCCTTCTTCAACCTGGGGCTGGTGCTGGAGAAGCTCGGCAACAAGGTCGAAGCCGCGAAGGCCTGGGAGAAGTACGTGGCCCTCGACTCCACGAGCGGCTGGGCCACCGTCGCCCGTGCCCGCCGCGCCGCGCTGAAGATCTAGTCCTTCGCTTCCTCGAACTCCGCGTCGATCACGCCATCCTTGGGGCCGCCGTTCCCCCCCGACCCGCCGGGCTTGCCGCCCGTTGCGCCCCCCGTTCCGGTCGAGGCACCCCCTCCGGCTGCTCCCGCGGCACGGTACATGGCCTCCGCCATGCGGTGCGACGCCTGCTCGAGCTCCTGCAGGGCGGCCTTCATCTGATCGAGATCCTCACGCTCCATCACCTTGCGCCCCTGCTCGATCGCCGCCTCCACCCGCTTGCGGTCCTCCTCGGCCACCTTGTCCCGGTTCTCGCCGAGCAGCTTCTCCACGTTGTAGACCATGGAGTCGAGCTTGTTCCGCGTGTCGATCTGCTCCCGCTTGCGCTTGTCGTCCGACTCGTGATCGGCGGCCTCGCGCACCATGCGCTGGATGTCCCCCTCGTGCAGCCCGCTCGACGCCGTGATCGTGATGGCCTGCTTCTTCCCCGTGGCGCGGTCCGCCGCCGTCACGTTAACGATGCCGTTCGCGTCGATGTCGAACGACACCTCGATCTGCGGCACGCCGCGCGGCGCCGGGGGGATGCCGTCCAGATGGAAGCGCCCGAGGGTGCGGTTGTCCCGCGCCATGGGCCGCTCCCCCTGCAGCACGTGGACCTCCACCGAGGGCTGGCTATCGGCGGCGGTCGAGAAGACCTCGCTCTTTTTGGTGGGGATCGTCGTGTTGCGCTGGATGAGCGTCGTCATCACGCCGCCGAGCGTCTCGATCCCGAGGCTGAGGGGCGTCACGTCGAGCAGCAGGATGTCCTTCACGTCGCCGGCCAGCACGCCCGCCTGGACCGCGGCCCCGAGCGCCACCACCTCATCGGGATTGACGCCCTTATGGGGGTCCTTGCCGAAGAACTCTTTCACCCGCTGCTGCACCATCGGGATGCGGGTGGACCCTCCCACCAGCACTACCTCGTGGATGTCGCCCGAGGACTTGCCGGCGTCGGAGAGCGCCTTTCGACAGGGCTCCATCGTCCGGTCGATGATGTCGGCGATCATGCGCTCGAACTGCGCGCGAGAGAGCTTCATCAGCAGGTGCTTCGGTCCCGTCGCGTCCGCCGTGAGGAACGGCAGGTTGATCTCCGTCTCCGTGAGCGAGCTGAGCTCGATCTTGGCCTTCTCGGAGGCCTCCTTCAGCCGCTGAAGCACCATCTTGTCCTTGGAGACGTCAATCCCCTGGTCCTTGCGGAACTCGTCGGTGAGCCACTGCATGATCCGGGCGTCGATGTCGTCGCCACCGAGGTGCGTGTCGCCGTTCGTGCTGATCACCTGCACCACGTTCTCGCCGACCTCCAGGATGGAGACGTCGAACGTCCCCCCCCCGAAGTCGTAGACCACGATGAGTTCGTCCTTCTTCTTGTCGAGCCCGTAGGCCAGGGCGGCGGCCGTGGGCTCGTTCACGATGCGCTTCACGTCCAGGCCGGCGATGCGCCCCGCGTCCTTCGTCGCCTGCCGCTGCGAATCGTTGAAATAGGCTGGGACGGTGATCACCGCCTCCTTCACCTCTGCCCCCAGGTAGTCCTCGGCGGCGCGCTTCAGCTTCTGCAGCACCTTCGCCGAGATCTCGGGAGGCGAGTAGCGCTTCCCACGCACCTCGACGTGCGCGTCGCCGTTGTTCGCCCGCACGACCTTGTAGGGGACGCGGCGGCACTCGTCCTGAATCTCGTCGAACTTCATGCCCATGAACCGCTTGACGGAAAAGACGGTGTTCTCGGGGTTCGTGATGGCCTGCCGGCGTGCGATCTGTCCGACGAGAACCTCGCCCTTGTCATCGAAGGCAACGACCGAGGGAGTCAGCCGCCCCCCTTCCTCGTTTGTGATCACCTTGGGCTCTTTGCCCTCCATCACGGCGACCACGGAGTTGGTGGTGCCGAGGTCGATGCCAATCATCTTGCCCATAATCTTCGCCTCCGACGTAAGTCCTGCCGGGCTAGGGGCTCCCGGCCTCCAGGTGCAGGGGTCAACGTAAGCCTTTTCACTCAGATGTCAATCGGCCCAGCGAGGCGCCGGGAAGGGACGTCCGCGAGGCCCCCGAGCTCCCGCATGGAGAGCGACCCGGAGGCCCTCGCGGCTAGATAGCGGCTTGGGGAGGGGGCTCGGTCGCCGGTACGGCCGGCGGCAGCGGCGCCCCCTGTTCCCCGGGGACCTCGGCCGCGGGCGCGGCGTTCAGGCCCAGCAGCGGGAGCACCTCGTCCACGCGGCGCACGAACACGATCTCGAGCTCGGTCCGGGCCTGCTCCGGGATGTCCGGAAGATCTTTCTGGTTACGATCGGGCAGGATCACCTTCTTGATCCCCGCCCGATGGGCCGCCAGCACCTTCTCCTTGATCCCCCCGACGGGGAGCACCATCCCGCGGAGGGTGATCTCGCCCGTCAGCGCCACGTCGGGTCGGACCCCCACGCCGCGCAGCAGCGAGCAGATGGCCACGAACAGCGTGATGCCCGCCGAGGGTCCGTCCTTGGGAATCGCGCCGGCGGGGATGTGAACGTGGATGTCCTGCTTCTCGAGGAAGTTCTCGGCAATCCCGAGTTCCTTGGCGTGCGAACGGACGTAGCTGAGGGCGGCCTGCGCGGACTCCTTCATCACGTCCCCGAGCTGCCCCGTCAGCACCAGGTTCCCCTTGCCCGGCATGCGCGTGGCCTCGACGAAGATGATGTCCCCGCCCACCGGCGTCCAGGCGAGACCGGTCGCGACCCCCGGCTCGGCGGCTCGCTCCGCCACCTCGCTGAGATGCTTCTGCGGGCCGAGAAACTCGGAGAGGTTCTCCATCGTGATGGAGGGAAGAGCGCCCTCGGCCACTCCCCCGGCGACCTTCACTGCGCAGCCGCGCACGACGTTCGCGATCTCCCGCTCCAGATTGCGGACCCCCGCTTCACGCGTGTAGCAGTCGATGATCTCTCCGACGGCCTCCTGCGTGATGACGAGCTGCTCCGACGAGAGCCCGTGCTCCTCGAGCTGCTTCGGCACGAGGAACTGGCGCGAGATGGCGAGCTTCTCGTCTCGCGTGTAGCCGGGCAGCTCGAGGATCTCGAGTCTGTCCCGAAGCGCGGCGGGGACCGGGTCCATGAGGTTCGCCGTCGCGATGAACATCACGCGCGACAGGTCGAAGGGAACCTCCAAATAATGGTCCGAGAACGCGTTGTTCTGTTCCGGGTCGAGCACCTCGAGCAACGCCGCGGCCGGGTCGCCGCGGAAGTCGTGTCCGAGCTTGTCGATCTCGTCCAGCATGAACACCGGGTTGATCGTCCCCGCCTTCTTCATGTTCTGGATGATCCGGCCGGGGAGCGAGCCGACGTAGGTCCGCCGGTGGCCGCGAACCTCGGCCTCGTCCCGCACGCCGCCCAGCGAGACGCGGATGAACTTCCGGCCGATGGCCCGCGCGACGCTGCGGCCGAGGCTGGTCTTCCCCACGCCGGGAGGTCCGACGAGGCAGAGGATGGGACCCTTCTTGTCCGGCTTCAGCTTGCGCACCGCGATGTACTCGACGATGCGCTTCTTCACCTTGTCCAGGTCGTAGTGGTCCTCGTCCAGCACCTTCCGGACGTTGGTGATATCCAGATTGTCCTCGGTCGAGGTGACCCAGGGGAGCTCGACCAACCACTCGAGGTAGGTCCGCGTGACCGTGTACTCGGCGGACGAAGGCTGCATGACCTTCAGGCGATCCAGCTGCTTGAAGGCCACCTTCTCCACGTCGGTGGGCATCTGCGCCTTGGCGATCTTCTCCTTGAAGTCGTCGAGGTCGCCTCCGGCCTCGTCGAGTTCGCCGAGCTCCTCCTTGATCGCCTTCAGCTGCTGGCGGAGCACGTACTCGCGCTGGTTCCGCCCCATCTCCTCCTGCACCTGGGTGTTGATCTTCTCGCGCACCTTCAGGATCTCGAGCTGCCGCGAAAGGAACGCCAGCACCTTCCGGAGCCGAGCCTTCAGGTCGAAGGTCTCGAGGATCTCCTGCTTTTCCTCGACGGAGATGTCCAGGTTCGAGGTGATGAGGTCCGAGAGCTGCCCCGGCTCCGACACGCTGTCCACCAGGGCAGCAGCCTCCTTGGGCAGCTCGGGCATCAGCTTCACGACGCGCTTCGCGATGTCCTTCAGGTTGAGGACCAGCGCGTCCAGCTCGACGTCGGGCTTGGAAAGATCGGGAGCCGGCTGGACCCGCGCCACGATGAAGGGGTCGCGCTGCGAGTAGTCCACGATCCGGACGCGGCTCACCCCCTGCAGGATGACGCTGAAGTTGTCCTTGGCGAGCTTGATCACCTTCAGAATGCGCGCGGCGCAACCCACCGTGTAGAGGTCTGCGTCCGTGGGATCCTCGGTCCGCGCGTCGCGCTGGGTGAGGATGCCGATGACCGGCCGCTCCTTGCTGATGGCCTCTTCCACGAGTCGAACGGACTTCTTCCGCCCAACGTCGATCGGAATGATGCTGCCGGGGAAGAGTACAGAGTTGCGAAGCGGCAGGATGGACAACTGCTCTGGAATCTCAACCGGGCCCTCGGGACCCCCCGGGGCTTTTTGTGATGTCATCACGAGCTCCTAGATGCTGGCGAGACGAACCTACGGGCGCAGTGGTCACCTGTCAAGCAGCAACTGCCTCGGAAACCATCGCCTTACGCGCCGCTCCTCCACTCGGATAGCGGCCTGTGGAAGGTAGCGTGGTCGGCACGCCGCGACAAGAAGGACTACCTGGCGGGAGTGATAAGGGGTGCGGTGGCGGGCGGGGGGGACCGGAGATACCGCCCGCCACCGCTGGCAAACTCGTCGCTGCGCGCGCGGTCAGAGGCGCGCGCGTGGTAAGTGCACCATCAGCTCGGCGCGGGGCACAGCTCGTCGAGCTCGTCGGAGAGAGCGGCATCCGAGACCCCGATGCGCTCCTCCTCGAGCTCCGCGGACAGCATCTCGTCCACCATCGCGGTGATGGATCCATATAGCTGGTCGAGGCGGCTCAGCTCCGCGCGCTCGAACTCCTCGAACGATCGATAGACCCTTGGGAACAGCTGCATCGTCGTGCCCCTTCACGCGCGCGCGTCACCGCGCGGCTCGTAGACGCCGGACTCGTCCAGACGTTCGCCTTCCGCAAACCAACCTTCGATGAGAGATGCGTCCTCGCCCCACGGCGAGCTCCCCTCGCGCCTCAGACTCTCCAGCGTCCCCACCTCTGAGAAGTAGCGGCCGAAGGGCTGCCGCTGCGGTGGCACGGCGGTGAGCAGCTCCCACCAGTACTGCGCGTCCCGCCCCCGTAAGCCCTCTCTCCCTCGCGTGCCCCTGGCCATCTCCGCCGAACCTCCCGACATGAAGGTTTGTGTCCTACATCTGCTCACACCTTACCTTTCCGCGGCGAAGGGGTCAAAAATATGGCGCTGCAATTGGCCAATGCCTTGTAAACACAAAGCCAAATCCTCCTTTCGCACGCTCCTGCTTCGTGCTACACGAAGACGGCTCATGGCGCACGTCATCGCGGTCGCGAATCAGAAGGGCGGGGTCGGCAAGACCACGACCACCGTCAACCTCGGGGCCTCGCTCGCCGCGGCCGAGCAACGAGTCCTCGCGGTGGACATGGACCCCCAGGGGACCATGAGCTCGAGCCTCGGGTACCCGAAGGCTGCCGTTCAGGCCCACGTCTATCACCTGCTGACCGGCGAGCTCGGACTGGACGACGTGCTCCTCGAGACGGAGCTCGAGTTCCTCAAGCTCGTGCCGGCCCAGACCGACCTCATCGGCGCCGAGATCGAGCTCGTGGATGCCGAGGATCGGCATCGCCGGCTCTTCGACGTGCTGGAGGCCGCAGCCGACCGCTTCGACTACGTCCTCATCGACTGCCCTCCATCCCTCGGCCTGCTGACCCTGAACGCCCTCGTCGCCGCCCAATCCGTCCTCGTCCCCTTGCAGTGCGAGTACTTCGCCCTCGAAGGACTGAGCCACCTGCTGACCACCATCGAGCGTGTTCGCGGTGCGTTCAACCCATCGCTGGACCTAGAGGGCATCCTGCTCTGCATGTATGACAAGCGAACGAACCTCGTCCGGCAGGTGGCCACCGAGGTGCGGCAGCACTTCGACGGTCAGGTCTTCGACACCGTCATCCCCCGCAACGTCCGACTGAGCGAGTCGCCCTCGTTCGGCAAGCCGGTGCTGCTCTACGACATCGACTCGGCGGGGTCGCGCGGCTACCTGCAGCTCGCGCAGGAGCTGATGCGCCGACACGCCTCCGCCACGAACCGCCCGGTCGCGCGCACGCGAGCGGAGCGCGGGCAGGACAGCCGTCGATGAGCGTGAAGCGCAAGGCCCTCGGTCGTGGCCTCTCCGCGCTGATCCCGGACGCGCCCCAACGCCGCAGCGCGGGGGGGACGGAGTACTTCGTCTGCCCCATCGAGCTCATCACCCCGCAGCACGGCCAGCCGCGCCGGTACTTCGACGAGGCCCGCCTCGAGGAGCTCGTCGCCTCCATCCGGGAGCAGGGGGTCGTCCAGCCGCTCGTCGTGCGGCCAGCGGGCGCGGACAAGTACGTCCTCATCGCCGGAGAGCGACGCTGGCGCGCCGCGCAGCGGGCCGGACTCCACCAGGTCCCGGTCGTCATCCGCGACGTGTCGCCCGCACAGGCCTTCGAGCTCGCGCTGGTGGAGAACCTGCAGCGCGAGGACCTGAACCCGGTCGAGGAGGCAGAGGCGTATCAACGCCTCATCGAGGAGCACGGGCACACCCAGGAGCAGCTGGCGACGCGCCTCGGTCGCGACCGTTCGACGGTCGCCAACACGCTCCGCCTGCTGAAGCTGCCCGAACCCGCGCTGCGGCTGCTCGCTGCGGGCGCACTGAGCACGGGTCACGCCCGCGCGCTCCTCGGACTCGAGAAGCCGAAGGTGCTCGCAGCCGCGCTCAAGGACGTGCAGCAGCGAGAGCTCTCGGTCCGGCAGACGGAGGCTCTGGTTCGCAAGCTCCGGCAGTCCGACGGCGCGCCGAAGGCTGCCGCGGCACGCCCCATCTCGGCGAACGTGAAGGACCTCGAGGAGCGCCTCACCCGCAGCCTGAAGACGAAGGTGCGCCTGGCGCACACCGCCAGCAATGCGGGACGGATCGAAATCTCCTACGGTTCGCTGGACGAGCTAGACCGCCTGCTGGAGGTCTTGATCCGGTGAGCGGCGCCGACACCCGCAGGTTCCGTCGCGTACCGGTGGTCATGGAGGTCCACTACCGCACCACCGGTTCCTTCCTGATCAGCTACTCCATGAACCTCTCCAAGGGGGGGCTGTTCCTCGAGACCGCGGACCTCCTACCCTCCGGCAGCACCTTGCGCCTGCGCTTCACCGTGCCCGGCACGAACCATCCCTTTGAGACGGAAGCCAAGGTGATGTGGCTGCGCGAGGGGACGAGCGACGACGGACTCCCCTCCGGCCTGGGCGTCCAGTTCGACCGGCTCGACGACGGCATCGGCGAGCTCATCGACTCCCTCGTCAAGGACTTCGCCGGGGTTCGACTGATGGCCGCGGCCGGTGATCCGGGCGCCGCGGAGCGCCTCGGCCGGTATCTGGGCAGCATCCTGCACTGCAACGTGATCACGACCGGCACGGCGGCCGAGGCCTTCGCCCGGCTGGACGAGCGCACCGAAGCGGGAGTCGCCGCCCCCCCCGACCTCGTCGCGATCGACCTCGACTCCCTCGGCGAGGTGGGACTCACGCTCCTCCGAGCCACGAAGGGCATCTCACCCGCACCGCCGGTCGTGGCGCTCAGTCGAGACCCGGCGACCGCTCGTCTCGCACTCGATGCCGGGGCCGCCGCGACCCTCGCGAATCCCCCGAGCTACGAGCGCATGCGGCAGCTCGTGCTGGACCTGCTCGGCCGTCCCATGGGGACCAAACGCTGATCGCGGCTTGCAGTCCGCGCCTACGCCGCGTCGTCGATGCGCCGCCGGGCCGCCGCCACCGTATTCGAGAGCAGCATGGCGATCGTCATGGGCCCCACCCCGCCCGGCACCGGCGTGATGGCGCGAGCGCGCTCCGCTGCCGCGTGGAACTCCACATCCCCGACCAGCCGGTCCCCGACGCGATTCATCCCCACGTCGATAACAGTCGCCCCCTCCTTGATCCACTCGCCACGAATCAGCTCGGGCCGACCCACCGCGGCGACGAGGACCTCCGCCCGGCGCACGAGCTCCTCGAGGTCCCTGCTCCGCGAGTGCGCCATCGTGACGGTGCAGTCCCGCGCGAGGAGAAGCTGCGCCATCGGCTTGCCCACGATGTTGCTGCGCCCGATCACCAGCGCGTCGGCGCCGCGCAGCGGCGTCTTCGCTTCGTCGAGGAGGTGGAGGACGCCGAGCGGCGTGCACGGCACCACCGTGGGCTGACCCAGCATGAGCCGTCCGACGTTCAGCGGGTGGAAGCCGTCCGCGTCCTTGCCGGGATCGATGCGGCTGAGCACAACCGCGGCGTCCAGGTGGGCCGGCAGCGGGAGCTGCACGAGGATGCCGTGCACCTGCGGGTCGGCGTTGAGGCGCGCGACCAGCTCTAGCAGCGCGGCCTGCGAGGTCTCGGCGGGCAAGACGTGGTCGAAGTGCGCCATGCCGGCTTCCGAGCACGCCCGCGTCTTGTTGCGCACGTACACTGCCGACGCGGGGTCGTCGCCCACGAGGACCACCGCCAGGCCGGGACGCTCGCCGCGCGCCGTCAGGCGATCCACCTCCCCTTTCAGCGCCTCGCGAACCTTCCGCGCCGAGGCTTTGCCATCGATGATAGTGGCGGGCATGCCCTCTCCTCCGAGCGCTACGCGACGAGGCGACGTGCCGAGGCCTCGTTCGCGCCAGGCGGTCCCACTCGCGGTGCCCGACCCTCTACCCCATTTCCACTCGCGTTGACACCCCTTTCGGCACCCGCCTATAGTCCGCCGCAGTCAGAGGAGCGGCGACGCCCATGGGTACCGTAACCCTGCTGTTCGGCATCCACAATCATCAGCCCCAAGGCAACTTCGACCATGTCTTCGAACAGGGCTACGTCGACTGCTACCGCCCGCTCCTCGACGCCATGGCCCGACACCCGAGCCTGCGCTTCAGCGTCCACCACTCGGGGCCGCTGCTCGAATGGTTCGAGGACCACCACCCCGACTATCTCGACCAGCTCTGGGCTCTCGGGCGGACGCGCCAGATCGAGCTCCTCGGCGGCGGGTTCTACGAGCCGATGCTCTCCGTGCTCCCGGAGGCCGACGCGCAAGGGCAGCTGCGCATGATGGCGGACTACCTCGAGCAGCACACGGGCGAGCGCCCGCGTGGCATGTGGCTCGCAGAGCGCGTCTGGGAGCCGGGGCTGGCCCGCACGATCGCCAGCGCCGGGTACCGCTACACGCTGCTCGACGACGGTCACTTCCTGGCCGCCGGGATGCAGCGTCCGATGCGCGGTTACTACGTCACGGACAAGGCCGGGCTGCCGCTCTGCCTCTTTCCCATCGCGATGGAGCTGCGCTACGCGATCCCGTTCCGTCCCGCAGAAGAGGCCATCGATCTCCTGCTCCGCATGGCCGACGCGAGCGGCGAGCAGGACGTGGTCGTCACCTACGGCGACGACGGCGAGAAGTTCGGCATGTGGCCGCACACGAAGGAGTGGGTCTGGGAGAAGGGCTGGCTCGAGCGATTCCTGACGCTGCTCGAGGCCAACGGCGACCGGATCCGCACGGCCACCTTCAGCGAGACGCTCCAGCGGCATCGACCGTCGGGCCTGGTGTACTTGCCCACCGGCTCCTACGACGAGATGGGCGAGTGGTCTCTGCCCGCGGCGGCGCAGCACCGGCTCCACGAACTGACTGAAACCATCGACCAGCAGGGGCGCAAGGACACCTGGGGCCCGTTCGTTCGCGGAGGCATCTGGCAGGGGTTCCTCGCCCGCTACCCCGAAGCCAACTTCATGCACAAGCGCATGTGCTTCGTCAGCGACCGCGTCGCCCGGGCCGTGGCGCAGGCAGGGAGCCACGGCGCGCTGCAAGAGACGGCGACGCTCGCGGTCCGTGAGCTGTACCGGGGCCAATGCAACTGCGCCTACTGGCACGGCCTCTTCGGAGGGCTCTACCTCGGCAAGCTCCGGAGCGCGGTGCACACCCACCTCATCCGCGCCGACCGGCTCGCCGCAGAGGTGCTCGGCACGCGGTCCGCCGTCGAGCTCGAGCTCGCGGATCTGAACGGTGACCTCCTCGACGACGTCTACGTCTACGGTCCCGAGCTCGGTGCGATCGTCGCGCCCGGCCTCGGCGGAAGCCTGCTCGCCATCGACGACCGACGTCGCGATTTCTGCGTCACGGACGTGTTGAGCCGGCGGCCCGAGGGCTATCACGCGCGCATCCGCGCCCTCGCGCAGCAGGCGAGCGCCCCGCAGGAGGGGGAGGCCCCGCAGTCGATCCACCACATCGCCACGCTGAAGGACGAGGGGCTCGCCGACCTTCTGGTCTACGACCCCCACTCGCGCACGGCGCTGCTGGACCACTTCCTCCCCGAGACGACGAGCCTCGGCGCGCTGGCCCACGGAGCAAGCGATGAGCTGGGGGATTTCGTCCACACCCCCTACCAGCTGCTGCGCGCCATCCCAGGCGATGCGGCCGAGATCAGTCTCCAGCGGCAGGGGCACGTTCGCTCCCCCTACGGCCGCGCTCCCGTCACGCTGCGAAAGCAGCTGAGTGTCGAGCAACGACGCATCACGGCGGCCTACCGCTTTCACACCGAGGCCGACCTGGGGCACGTCCGCTTCGCCACGGAACTGAGCCTGGTTCTGCCGTCGGGTCCGCACCCCGACGGACGTCTCTCCGTCGTGAGCTCCGACGAGCGCACGGAACGTTCCGTCGTGGCCTCGGGCGAGGCCTCGCAGGTCACGCGCATCGAGCTGCGCGATCCCTTCACCCCCTTGACCGTAGCGCTGTCGCTTTCGCCGGCGGCGGACGTCGCGTACTTCCCGCTCGAGACGGCCTCGCAGTCCGAATCGGGGTTCGAGCGCACCTACCAGGGGACCGTCATTGTCGTGGGGTGGCGCTTTCCGCCCGGCGGAGCCGCCACCTTTGAACCACAGGTCCAGCTGGAGCTGCTGTAGCTCTCGCGCAGGAGAACCCATGCAAGTGATCTTTGTCGCGGCCGAGGTCGCCCCGTTTTCCGCGTCGAGCGAGCTCGCGGAGGTCGTGAGTCAGCTCGCCCAGAGTCTCGCGGAGGAGGGCACGACCGTCACCATCGTCGCGCCGCTCTTGCGCGGCATCTCCCCCGAGCGCTTCTCGCTGGCCCGCCGGCTCATCGAGCTGCAGATCCCCGTCGGCGGCGAGAGCGTGAAGGTCGGCGTCCTCGAGGGGCGGCTGCCCTCGAGCAACGTCCCGGTCGTCTTCCTGGACCAACCCGGCATCTTCACCGACGCGACCATCTCCGCAGGAACGGCTGGCGGCCATCGCGCCGCGTACCTCCTCGCGCAGGGAGCGCTCGAGCTCTGCCCGGCCTACCGGTGGCAGCCCGAGATCTTCCACGCGGTCGGCTGGCCCGCGGGCCTGCTACCGCTCCTCGCCGCCCGGCGCTACGGAGATGGGCCCGGCAGCCCCACCCGCGTCTTCACCTTCGACGACGCGTCCGCGACCGGCTGCTTCCCGGCCGCGATCCTCGACGAGCTCGCGCTGGGGCGCGAGGACTTCCATCCGGACGGGCTGGAGCTCCACGGTCAGGTCAGCCTGCTCAAGGCCGGAGTGCGGTGGGCGCACGCCGCAACGACCATGAGCCAGACGCTCGCGGAGCGTCTCCCGACCGAGGCGGTCGGCGGCGGGCTGCACGGCTTCTTCGCGGCGCATCGGGCTCGCCTCTGGGGCATCACTCCGGGGCTGAACCTCGGCGCCTACAACCCGGCCAGCGACCACCGCCTCGCCGCGCGCTATGACGCGAAGGACTTGACCGGCCGAGAGGCGTGCAAGCGAGCCCTCCAGCGCGACGCCGGGCTCCCGCTCCGCGCGGATGCGGCGCTTGTCGGCGTCGCCGCACCCACGGCAGACCAGGAGGGCATGGGGCTCTTCCTGGCGGCGGCGCGCGACTGGCACGGTCTCCGGGCCCAGTTTGTAGTGCAGGGTCCGCTCGACGAGGCGGCGCTGGCGGCCGTGCGGCAGTGGGTCTCGGCCAGTCCCGAACAGGTAGCCTACCGGGAGCGATCCGATGACCTCGCGCTGCGGCAGTTGCTCGCCGGCGCGGACTTCCTGCTCGTGCCGGACCGCCGCGTCACGACGCGAACGCAGCAGCTCCTGTCGAAGGCGCTCCACTACGGTGCCGTCGTGATCGCGCACGACTTCGCCGGCGTGTACGACGACACGATCATCGTCTGGGACGACCCGAGCCTCACCGGCACGAGCTTCCTCTTCCCCGAACTAACGGCCGAGGCTCTGCTGGTGGAGACGCAGCGTGCCCTGGCCTCCTTCGACAAGGATTCGTTCGCCGACCTGCGGCGGAACGGCATGCGCCAGGAGCCCTCCTGGGGCCTGGCCGCCCGGCGATACGCGGACCTCTATCGACGCGTACGCCCGCAGCCTCAGTCATAGACCTCTAGCAGACGAACACCCGCCTCGCCCTCCACGTCGACGAGCTCCCCCCGAGCGACCAGGCGGCCGCCGACCCGGAGCTCCACCTCGGCAGAGACCGGACGCTCGAGCGTGAGCACGTCGCCCGGCCCGAGGTCCAGCACCTGCGCGGCCATGACCTGAACCCGCCCCACCTCCACCGTGATCTGCACCGGCAGGCGGTCGGCGAGCTGGTCCCCTTCCACGGTCTCCTTGGACATGATGCTCACTCCCTGCGAGAAGGGCCCGTCGATGCTGACCGTGTCCCCCTGGACGCGCCCAGAAAACGATCCGTCGGCCACGAGCACGCGCACCGGGCATCCAGCCACCGCTCGAGGAATGCCAGCTGCAACGATGAGGTCGCCAGGCTCCACGCTCTCGAGCTCGGCGAGGGGGACCGAGAACGCTCCCGCCGCGATCGCGAGCGGCACCTCGACCGCGCCGAGACGCCCCAGGCGCTGCCTTCGTGCCCGACGCCGGGCCTCTGGGGAGCTCGGTTGCACCCACGGTTCGGGGAGGAGGAGCCACGCGAGCCCCGCATGATGCGGGAGCACGAGCTGCACCTCCAGGGCTCGGCGCGGCAGCTCTGCCTCCCGCGGAGGGCGCGCTCGCGCCGGACCGACGGACCAGGGACAACCGTTACCTAGCTGGTCCACGAGCGCCGCGATGGCATAGGTCAGAAGCCCGAGCTCACCGGCAGAACGCGCCGCGTGGACTCCCGTGAGCGGCACGCGGAGAAGGACGCCCAGGACCCCTGCCGTCACGCGCGCGTCGAGGGCCAGCCAGGCGAGCTGGCCGGCTGGCCCGTGCAGCGGGATCCAGGCCGTCGCACGCCCGGCGAGCCTCGGAGCGGCCTCTCCTTGCGGCCGCAGCCCGGCCACGCGCGCGGCGATCTCTCCGGCGGGCACCCCGAACAAGGCGGAGGCCCACCGCGCGAGCGCTCCTTCGGCCAGATCTCCGAGCTCTCGCCGCAGCAGCGCGGCTGCCGCCGCCGACTCGCGGGACACCCTCGGAAGCAGCTCGTGTCGAAACGGTCTCACCAAGGCGTCCGCATCTTACCCACCCGCGCAGCGACGGCACAATGGGATCGCCGCCAGGCCGCGGTGCTTCCCGTGGGCAAAGGCCTTGGCCGCGGTCGGATCAGGTTACGAAGCCGCCCCCGTCCGAAGTGCGCACGGCACGCCGTCCGCTCTTGGCTGCACGCCGCGGGACGCCGCCGGACGCCGTAGACTCCCCTTCGTCCGGCCAGGGTGCTCCTCCAGGATTGCGGTCGGCCGCCCCGTCGTGACGGGAAGGATCGAGCTGGACCGTGAGGGCCGCCAGGGAGACGCCTCGCGCCTCGAGCGCGGACTCCAGCAACGGCGCCGCCGATTGCAGCGCGCGCAGATCCGCTGCGTCACTCACAGCGAGGCTCGCCCGAAGGCGACCGCCTTCCATACGCAGGTCAACCCCCACGGGGGCCATCGCGGCGGCCTCGACCCGCATACGCACCCCCGTGGCCGAGCCCAACTGGTAGACCTCCACCCGCCTCAGGAGGTGCTGCGCCAGGTCTTGGAGGTCGCCCGCCGCGGACGGCGGCAGCGGCGCGACGCGCATCGGGGCCGGGTCAAACCCCGCTCGCAGCGCGCCAACGGTCCATGGATCCAGCAGGGGCCCCTCGGCCGCGGGACGCTCCGGCTTGCCTTGAGGCTGCGCGTCCCGGGTCTCGACGCGGCTGGGCGAATCCCCTGGTCCGCCCTCGGCAGGCGGCGCGGAATCGCTCGAGGACCGAACCTCCGCTCTCTCCGCCGGCGGGGTTCGCAGCACGTCGGAAAAGCGCAGCGCCCCGCCTCCCGCGAGCCCACCGCCTCCGGTGATGCCTTGGGAAAGCCCGGCCAGGCGGTCGTGGAGGCGGGTGGTCCCGTCCGATACGATCGTTTTCATGGGCACCTCTTCGGCGACCCGGTCGGGTGCGTTGCGCGGAGCGAGAAAACTGGCGCGCGGGGTATTTTGAGTACATTGTCCTACATCATCCCCTTGAACCCGGCTTGTACTCCACCAGCCTGGAATCATGGGACAATGCGTCATATCGGCACCAGGAGGACGGCATGGGCTCAGCAAATCGACGAGGCGGCTTCCGCATCCCCTTGCAGATGCTCATCAACGAGTACCGCGCGGACCACGCCCAGCGGTGCCTCACCATGAACGTGAGCGCGACCGGCCTCTATCTGAATCGTCTGGTGCGGCCGGCCAGCCGCGACGGACGGCAGGTGGCGCTCGAGTTCGAACTGCCGGGCACCGGCGAGACGATCTGGGCCGCGGGAGACGTGCGCTTCGACCACCACGACCGCCACTTCTACGGTACGGGCGTGCACTTCCGCGCGATGGCCCGTGGCCACCACCGCATGATCCAGGACTACCTGGCGGAATTCCGGGCGCGCGAGCTGCAGCGGCTCCTCTCCGCGGTTCGCCGCAACCGCCGCTCCTGACGCGAGGGCGCCTTCGCCCTACCCAGCGCTCCGCGAACCGCGGGGCCAACCCGCCAAGCTCCTCCCATCTCCACCGTACTAATGCACAAGCAATGCGAGCTTAGCCCGCGCAGGAAATGAGCGCGGGTGACCCCTCGCGATCGGCCCTATACTTACGGCTCAGCGAGATCACGCACGCATGATCGTCGTTCGGCTTGTCGTCGTCCTTGTGCTCCTCGGAGCGGCCGCCACCGTCCGCGGGGACGACTGGGAGGTCACCCGCTCCCCCTTCGACCCGCGCGTCGTCGCGCGCTACAAGGCTCTGCTCGCCCGTAACGCCGGTGACGCCACATCCCTGTCGGCGCTGGTCCGGCTCTATCGCCAGCACCGCTCCATCGCCGCTCTGGTCGCGGAGTACCAGGCCCTCGCCCGAGCGCATCCGGCGAGCGTCCCGCACCAGCTCGTCCTCGCGCATCTGTACCGACGCGTCGGGCGGGCCACCGAGGCTCTCGCCCAGTACGAGCGCGTCGCGAAGCTCTCCCCGAAGAACGCCAGCGTCGCCGCCGCGCTCGGGGCGCTCTACGGCAAGGCGGGCCGCGCGACCGAAGCCATGGAGGCCTACCGCCGCGCCGTGACGCTGTCCGGCCGCCCCGGCGAGAAGAAGACGCACCTTCGCACCATGGCGAACCTCGCCCTGGCGCAACGTGACGTGAAGGGCGCGATGAAGATCGTCGAGGAGCTGCTCGGGCTCGACCCACGCAACACGATGCTACGCACGGAACTGGCCCAGCTCCTCGCGAAGAGCGGCCAGGAGCGACAGGCCGTCGACCTCTACCGCGAGGTTCTGAAGCGCACGTCGGAGACGGCCACGCGCGCCGAGCTGCTCAAAGAGATCGGCACGCTGCTCCACCAACTGGGGCGCGACACCGAGGCGGTCGACACCTTTCAGAAGGCGATGGGGCTCGCCGCCCGCGGGCACTACCTGCAGCGGGAACTCACCGATCGCATCATCGACATCTATCGCAAGAAGGACGACCTGAAGGGCCTCATCACCCACTACGAGAAGACCTGGAAGCGCCGGGGTGCGTTCGAGCATCAGGTGCTCGGGCGGCTGTACGAGGAGACGGGCGACGAGGCGAAGGCGCTCAAGGAGTATCGGTCGGCCCTGGCCCTGGCCCGGCAGGAGCTGGACGTGCGCGTCCGGCTGATCGGGCTGCTCGACCGGATGGGACGCGACAAGGAAGTCGTCGCAGAGTATCGAACGCTGGCCCAGCTGGCGCCCGGCGAGGCGAAGTACCACCTGGAGCTGGCCAAGCGCCTGCATCGCGCGGGCGCGGTGGCCGAAGCGACGCAGGTCCTGGATCGCCTCGGCCAGAGGTTCCCCTCGGACGCCTCCGTGCACTCCGCGCTCTCCGACCTCTTCAGCCGTTGGGGCGACCAGAAGCGCGCGATGCGGGAGGCGCAGATCCTGGTGCGCATCGAACCCAAGGACGACGGCCACCTGATCAGCCTCGGGGAACAGTACTTCGCCTCGGGACAGAAGAAGAAGGCGGTCGAGGTGTGGCGCAAGCTCCTGACGACCGTCAAGGAACGGCACCAGGCGCTGGCGAAGCTCGCGGAGGTCTACGCCCAGCACGACCTGACCAAGGAGGCCATCGACCTCTACCGCAAGGCGATCAAGCTCGCGCCGCACGAGGTCGGCTACGCCAAGAGCCTCGCGGCGCTCCTCGAGCAGAAGCGCATGAACAACGAGGCCATCGCGGCGTGGGAAGACGTGCTGAAGAAGGCGCAAGGGGACGGCCATCGGCAGAGCCGCCGTGAGGCGCGCACGCGGATCCTCGACATCCTCGCGCGCACCTACCAGCTCCAGTTCCGCATGCGCGGCTACCAGATGCTGTTCGATCGGAATCCGCCCGACGTGGACGCCGGGCTTTTCCTGGCGGAAGGGCACCTCAAGCTCAAGGCCTACGAGCTGGCCGCGACGGCCTATCGGCGGATTCTGCAGCACCACGCGACCCACGCCGAGGCGATGGTGGCGCTCGAGGCCGTCTATCGACGCCAGCGGAAGCTCGCCGAGGCCGTCAAGCTGTTGAAGAGGCTCGCCGAGCTGCAACCAAAGAACGCGCGCGAGTACTACCAGCGCATCGCCAACCTGCAGGTCCAGCTTTCCAACGACAAGGAGGCGCTGCTCTACGCCCACAAGGCGATCGCCGCGGGACCGCACGACGCGCCCGCCTATCTGCGCCTCGCGCAGCTCTACGAGAGGCGCCAGGACTTCCAGTCGGCCGTCCAGGCCTACCGCAAGGCGCTGGAGATCAACCCGGCCCTCCATCGCGTGCACTTCGCCCTGGCACGTCTGCAGACCTGGCGTGGGGAGTACGACGACGCGGATCGCATCTACCGCCAGCTCGTCCGCTCCGGCCAGACCCCCGAGGTGGCGCAGAAGGCCTTCCAGCTCGCGCTCGATCTCTGCGGGTACCTGGGACGCCTCGAATCCCTCGAGCGCGACCTCGTGCCGCTAGCGCAGGGCAGCGGTCAGCATGCGGAGGTCTACCGTCGCATGGTGGTGGAGGTGCTTCGTCGGCGGGTCCCGCCGCTCGTCCGTCAGGCGCGCTACGGATCGACGCCCACGCAGCAGACGGCGCGGGCGGAGCTCCGGCGAATCGGGCAGCGCTCCCTGGGCCCCCTGCTGGACGAGCTGGCCTCGGGGAGCACCGGGCAGCGGGAGCTCGTCCGCATGCTGGGCTACCTGGGGAATCCCGGGGCCGTCCTTCCGCTGTTGCGCGTGGCGGAGCGGGAGGCCGACGAAGAGGTCTTCACCATCTACGGCTCCGCGTCCTCGTACTACGGCGGCGGGTATTCCCACATCTATAGCGCGGCGTACGGGGGACCCGGCCTCGGCAGGTCCGAACAGGCCTCCGGTCGCATGGCCCTGCGGCTCGAGGCGCTGGTAGCCATCGGACGCCTCGCGGACGGGCGCGCTGTCCCGGGCCTGGTACGGCTCCTCGGCAGTCGCGAGGGGGCCCTGCGCGACGCCGCCGCGTGGGCTCTCGCGCAGCAGCGCGACTCCAAAGCCCAGGCCGCCCTCTTCAAGGCGCTCGGGGATTCCCGCCCCTCCGTGCAGCTCATGGCCTGCGCGGGGCTCGGCGCGCAGCAGAACCGAGAGCTGCGGCCCGTCCTCGAGGAGGTCCTGCACGACGGCACGCGCAGCGAGCGGGTCCGTGCCGCCTGCGCCTGGGGTCTCGGCGCGCTCCGCGACCCACGCGCGCTCGGGAGTCTCGTTCAAGCGACGGACGCACCCGACGACGAGCTCCAGGCGAGCGCCGCCATGGCCATCGCGCGGCTCGGCGACCGGCGCGGCGCACCGCATCTGGTGCGAGCGCTCTGGGTAAAGCGCCCCACCGTCCGCGCCGCGATGCTCCGCGGCCTGTCGCTGTTGGGGGCGACGACCTCCGCTCCTGCGCCTGGGCTAACGATGCCAGAGATCTCCGTGCGCCAGGGGCAGGTTGACGTAGACGCCTTCGCCGCGCGGCTCTTTGCCGCGGGCGCCGAAGTCGACTCCCTCGGGGCCGAACAACTCGCGTGGGTCATCGAGCAACACGGCCCGCTCCTCCTCGAAGGACTCAAGAGCGCGCTCGACCGCCATCGAGACGTGGTGCTTCGCGCGCTCCACGACCTGGATGGGCCCGGTGGCCGGTTGGGTCTCGGTCCCTTCACCTCTGGGCTGGAGCGTCTCGACAACCGACGGCGCCAGCAGCTCGAGCGAACCATGGCGCACCTCGGGATGCGACTGGAGAGCCCCCTCGCCCGCTTTCTTTCCCACGGCGACTCCGCCCTCCGCACGGCCGCGCTCACCGTCTACGCCAAGCTGGCTCGCCACCCGCTCCTTCCCCTGCGTCGCGCGGCGCAAGGTGCGAACTGGTCCACTCGCGTGGCGGCGTTGCGAAGTCTGGAGGTCGCCCGGGCGCGCGGCGTCATCTCGTCGAAAGACCTGCTCGCCGACGCGACACGTGCCGCCCGTGGAGCTCACTACCGGGAGCGGGAGGCGGCAGCCGAGGTCCTGGCCAGCCTCGGCAAGCCGGGGCGCGAGCTCCTCGCAACCCTGAGTCGGGACGCGAACGGCTTCGTTCGGGAGGCTGCACTCGTCGCGCTCGGACGGTCAGGGGACGCCGAAGGGGCCTCGTCGCTCGTGGCCGGCCTCTCGGACGAGGCGACCCACGTCCGCGCCACAGCCTGCAGGGTCCTCGGCACGCTGCGCCTGCCGGGCACTCGAGCGGCCGTGACCACCAGACTGCGCGACCCCTCCGCGCGGGTCCGCGCCGCGGCGGAAGCCGCCCTCGCCCATTGGCCGTGAGTGTGTGAGGCCGACTCGCCGAAATTATTGAGTTCCTCCGACGTCCCCTGCTAGACTCCCGGTCGAACTGTCGAGAACCCCATGGACGTCGGCCTGGTCTGCGACCACTGTGACGCCTTTAATCCCATGGACGCGCGGCTCTGCTCCTGTGGCCGTCGTCTGGAAGCGTGGCCGCCCCCGGCTGCCCCCCTCGCTGCCCGCTCAGCAGCGCCGGCGAGCAAGGAGAAGAGCCCCATGAAGTGCCCCGCGTGTGGGACGCCAAACCCCGATGGGTTCCGTTTCTGCGGCAACTGCGGCGGTCGGCTCGAGGTAGCCCCCGCTCAGGCGGACGTCGCGCCGCGGACGCTCTTCTTCGGCGCGATGCAGGTCCCGAATCGCGCCAAGCTGATCCTCATCAAGGGCGAGGGCCTCGACGGTATCTCGTATCATCTCGCCGGAACGGAACACCTGGCGGGCCGAACGGAGGGGGACATCCGCTTTCCCGAGGATCCGCTGCTCTCCCCTCTGCACGCCACGTTCTACTACGACGGCGGAAAGCTCTTCGTGCGGGACGAGAGGAGCGCGAACGGGGTCTTCGTGCGCATCAGTTCGCCGGTGCTGCTGGCGCCGGCAGGACGCTTCCTCGTGGGAGAGCAGCTCATCCAGTTCGACCCCGTCGCCGAGGACACGGGAGCGCCGGAGGCGGACGAAGACGGCACCTTCTTCTACGGGAGCCCAAAGCGGCCCGGGCACTTCAAGCTGGCTCAGATCCTGCGCGGGGGCGACATCGGCATGATCTTCAGGGCGCCGACCCCGCAGGTCACGCTGGGACGTGAAGGAAACGACATCAACTTCCCCGACGACCCCTTCATCTCGGGGCAGCACGCCATGGTGAGCGTCACGCCGCGCGGCGTTCAGCTCAGCGACCTCGGTTCGAAGAACGGGACCTTCGTTCGCGTCGATGCGCCGACCGCCGTGGCCCACGGGGATTACGTCTTTCTCGGACAACAGTTGCTTCGCGTCGAGATTTCATAGCGCCCACGAGGTGCGGAGGCACAGCCGTGATCATTTGCAGCAGATGCGGCAAGGATAACCAGGACCACTACAAGTTCTGCCTCGGCTGCGGCGCGGAGCTGACGGCCGCCGAGGCGCCGCCGAAGCCAGAGGCGCGAGGACCGTCCGTCCGGCCGACAGCGAGCCCGCGCCCGGTTCCCGTCGAGATGCCCCCGCCTCCCGTCGAGCCGGTGATCCCCTTGACCGCGAAGCGGGCGACGGCAAGGCCGGGGCCCCCTGTAAGCGAGCTAGAACCCACGGTCCCCCCCGAGGCTACGCCGGCGGAAGCGCCCAGCGGGAGCGGGAGCGTGAGCTGCGCCGGCTGCGGCACGTCGAACCCCAAGGAGTTCGTCTTCTGCGGCAACTGCGGCGCCCGCATGCAGAAGGCCTCGCAGGCGACGCTCTTCCGGGCAGGCCGATCTCCGTCGGAACGCGTGGCGGCCCCCGTCGGCCGCGCGAGGCTCGCACTCATCCGTCCCGACGGATCGGAGGGCGGCAGCCATACGCTCTTCGACGCCGACACCGTGATCGGACGCGGCACCGGGGCGCTCTTCGACAGCGACGGCTACCTGAGCCCCACCCACGCGCGCTTTCTCTTCACCGGCGATCACCTGGTCGTGGAGGACGCCGGAAGCCTGAACGGCGTGTTCGTGCGCATCGTGGACGACGAGCCGCTCGAGAACTCCGACGTGTTCCGCATCGGACAGGAGCTCCTGCGCTTCGACGCGATCGGCGCACCGCAGGTCCTCGCCGACGGCACGGAGGTCCTCGGCAGCCCAAACCCCGGATACTGGGGTCGCCTGAGCCTCATCGTCGGCCGCGGCGTGGACGGCAGCGCCTTCCCTCTCATGGGAGACGAGATGATCCTCGGCCGCGAGCGCGGAGACATCCTCTTCTCCGACGACGGCTACGTGTCGGGTACCCACGCGAAGGTGTCGCTCCGCGGCGACCGGGTCTACCTGACGGACCTCGGCAGCTCCAACGGCACGTTCGCACGCCTCAGAAAGCCGCGCGTCATCCCGTTCGGCACCTTCGTGCTCATGGGTCAGCAGCTTTTTCGCGTGGAGCGGATCCGCGCATAGCTACGCGCGACGGCTACTTGCTCGTCTGTGCCTCGCTGCGGTAGCGATAGGCGCGCTTGAGCACGTACGTCCTGCCGTCCGTCGTGGTGAGCGCCACGTCCACGACGCCCTCGGGCCCGGAGGGCGTCTTGACCCGCGCACGCAGCGCGGACTCGATGATCAGACTACGGACCTGGTTTCGCCCGAAGTGAATCGTCATCCCGGGCCCGAAGCCGTTGCCGGTCAGAATCACGTCGTCGTTGCCGGCCACGTTGCCGAAGGCTGGCTCGACCGTCCTCAACCCGGTGCCGGTGGACTCGCACCCGGGGAGCCCGCCCACGAACGCCAGGGCCAGGACCACCGTCAACCTGCGCATGTGCCCGCCTCCTCGTCGGTGGATCGGTCGAAACCATCCTAGCCCGGCGGAGGTGAACAGCGCAAATCGGTGCGGGGAAGCGGTGGGGGCGAAGGAGAGCTGTGATGGCGCCGACCTCGGCCAGCGCCACCACACCCCTACGCCGGTTGCTGTCGCTGAAGCGCGCGACGGATCTTGCCCAGGGCCTGCTCCTGGAGCTGTCGAATGCGCTCGCGGGAGAGGTTGTAGGTCTCACCGATCTCCTTCAGGGTGAGCTCCTTGCCCCCCGCCAGACCGAAGCGCTTGCGCAGGATGTCGGCCTCGATGGGCTTCAGCTCGTCGAAGAGCTCCAGCACCTGCGTATTCTCCGACTGATCCATGAGCTGATCCGACGGAGAGGACGCCTCCGGGTCCTGGATGAAATCGATGAAGCGGCGACCGTCCTCGTCCGAGACCTCGCGGTCGAGCGAGACGGCCTGCTCCATCAGGTAGCCCTCGAGCTTGTCCACCTTGTCGGTCGAGAGGCCCGTGGTCTTCCCGATCTCGTCCTTGGTCGGCGGCCTCCCGAGCTGGCTGCTGAGCTCACGCCGCGCCTTCGCGACCTTGTGATGCGCATCGATCATGTGCACGGGGAGCCGGACGGCCCGTCCCTTGTCGGCCAGCGCGCGACTGATCGAGTGCCTGATCCACCAGCTCGCGTAGGTGCTGAAGCGATACCCTCGACGGTAGTCGTAGCGCTCCACGGCCTTGATCAGGCCGATGTTCCCCTCCTGGATCAGGTCGCTCAGGGGCATGCGGCCGTGATTGAAGCGCCGTGCGATGCTCACCACGAGCCTCAGGTTGGCCTTGACGAAGTCGTTGCGCGCGCGCTGCGACCGATGAAAGAGCATGCTCACCTCGCGCACGTGCCGCTTGAAGGTCTCCGTCTGCACGTTCACGCGCAGCTTCCCGGCGAAGGCGCGATCCTCCTCGCCGCGGGCGATCTTGCGAAACTCCCGGAGAGACGCGAAGAGCAGGCGTCGATCCACGTCGACCGCGTGCAAGCGCTTGGCGAGCTGCCCGCACTGCGCGGCGTAGCGCTTCCGCTGAACCGCCGTCCCTTGCCCTTTCATCGCCCGCGCCGAACGACGCACGGAGGCGCACTCGGTGAGCGTGTTCTCGAGTCCCCGCTCGACGACCGCCAGCACGCCTTCGGCAAGATGTGGATTGCGGAAGAGCTGCGCCCAGAGCTGGACCTCGAGCTCTTCGATGCGCCGCGCGGCCTCGAACTCCTCCTCCGGCCGCAGCACCGACAGCTCCGCCATCTCCTTGAAGTAGCGCGCGAGGAAATTCTCCGGAGGGCCCTTCTGCCGCCGCGGCGGTCCTTGCACCTCGCCCTCGGCGACCGTCTCGCTCGCCACCGGATCGTGGTGCAAACGCGGATCTTTCCTCTCCCGTGAGGGCCTCCCCCGCCGAGCCACGAACGGAGACACGCGTGATACTGCAGTTCTGGACATCGACGACTCCTATCTGACGCTCCGGCCCATCGAGCTCGAATGCACTACTAATTGAGACAAACGCCACCGGCCCTCTATTCCTTCGGCCTCCATGGCGCCGACGCAGGCCCTCGTCGGCGCGCGCGAAATCAGAGCATCCGACGGCTAAGGCCGCGTCACCAATGCCCGCCCACAGCTCCGTTCAGCTCTCTGACTAGTACGGCCCTGCCGCGCCGGACGTTCCATCGGCTTTCGGCGGTCTCGCTTTAGACACTCGGTTCAACGGATTCGTTGGTCCGGAGGGCGGGTGACCCCAACGGGTCGGGAGTAGGTGGGGGTCGGACCTTCCATCGTCGATGCACCCAGAACCACTGCGTCGGATAGGCGCGAACGACCTTCTCGATGGTCTTGGTGTAGGTCTGCGTGTTCAGCCGCAGCTCTTCGCGCCGGTCCGCCGCGCCCTGATAATGAATCGGCCCCACGAGCTCCACGCAATAGCGACCGCTGGCGTCGCGCACCATGAAGGCGCCGATCACCGGAGCGCCCGTCGCTCGCGCAAGTCGGGCGAGTGCAGAGCTCGTTGCCGCCGGCTGCCCGAAGAAGTCGACGACGACGCCATCAGGCTGGTGCTGGTCGAGCACGAGGGCGACGATCTCGTTTCGCGCGAGCGCCGCGCGTATCGCGCGCGCAGACCCCTGTGCCGGTACCAGCGTGACACCGCACGCACGCCGCTGGCCCATCCAGAACGCGTCGATCCAGGAGGTCTTGATGCGACGCGTGACGACGTTGACGGGCCACCCCATGCGGCCCGCGGCGCAGGCGAGGAGGTCCCAATGCCCGAGGTGGGCGCTCAGGACCAGCACGCCGCGCCCCTGCGCGCGCAGCGCCTCGAGCTCCTGCACGGCGCGCCGCCCGAGGAGTTCCTCCGCCCCTGCGGCTGTGAGGCGGCCGACGCGCAAGAAGTCGAGGAACGTCACGCCGAGCTCGCAATAGGTGGAATAGCCCAGCCGCCGCGCCGCGGAGCGCGATACACCTAGCGCGCGCCGCAGGTTATTCAGGACGACGCGGCGTCGGATTCGAAGCAGGCTGAAGGCGACGAACGCGAGGCACCGCGCGATCACCCGGACGGCCCGAGGAGAGAGTCTCTCCGCCAGGCGACTCAGGAGCTCCGTCATCCCGCCTCCCCCAGGACGTTCGCGCGAAGCTCGGGAAGCTGCCCCACGAGCGCCTCGAGCGCTGCGGCGCCCCGCACCAGCTCGGCCTCGCAGCAGAGCGAAACGAGGTGCCGGGCCTCCGGGCTCCCGTGCATGCGCACCGCATCCTTTTCGGTGCACAGCACGAGGTCGGGGCGGCACCTGGCAGCGGCACGCAGCGCGCGACGGGTCAAGGGCTGGTGGTCCCGCACCCAGCTCGTGTGGAGGACCTCCGCCCCCAGATCGCGCACGAGAGTCTCGAAGTGCCTGGGTCTCGCCACGCCCGCAACCAAGGCCACGCGGAGCCCGCGCAGCTCCGCGGCAGGCGCCAGAACCTCCCCGTCTGGTCGGGCGAGCACAGTGGCCCTGCTCCGCGTCACGACCTCCGCGTCCGGGCGTGGCGGGACGCTTCGTCCGTCCCGTTGGTGCCACCACCGCAGCGGACGCACGAGGCGGCGTGGCCGCCACTCGCGCCCCCAGCCCATCGGCAGCGGCGCTCGGTTCTCGTCGGGACTCGACACCACCACGTCCACGTCCCGACGGAGGCCGCAGTGCTGAAGGCCGTCGTCCAGGATCACGACTTCCGCCCCCGCGCCCACCGCCAGGGCGGCGGCCTCCCGCTTGTTCGCGCCGCTGCTCACGATGGCGGGGGTCGCGAGCCAGCGGGCGAAGAGGGCGGCCTCGTCCCCCAGTTCACGCGCCGACGCCGCGCCGCTCGGGCCCGCCGCGGCCACGACCTGCGGGCGAGCGCGGAATCGCACGCCGCAGGAACCCGTGACCACGGCTACCCGCACGCCTCTGGCGAGGAAGAACTCGGCCACTAGACGCGCCACGGGCGTCTTCCCGCTCCCCCCCATCGTGATCGCCCCGATGGAGAGCACCGGCACCGGCAGTCGGACGCTCGACACCCATGCGCGGAGGTAGGCTTCGCGGCGAGCGAAGGCCGCCCCCGCGTAGAGGCCGGCCAGCGGGGCTAGGCCCCAGCGCCACGGAGCGACCATCAGGAGAGGAGCTCCTCGAGCCGACGAGCCGTCCGTAGGGCGGCGCCTTGGAAGGAGAGAACGGTGCGCTGCGCGGCCTCGGCGCGGACCCTCGCCCCCAGGTCCCCGAGCCACCGGGCCGCTCGGTCGCCGAACTCCTCGGGGCGTGCGAGGCTCTGCGCGGCGCCGGCGGCGACGAGTGCTTCCAGCTCGCGCGCACAGTGCGCCGTATGAGGCCCCGTCAGGACGGCCGCACCGGCGGCAGCAGGCTCCAGCACGTTGTGCCCCCCGCGTGGGACCAGGCTCCCCCCCACGAAGGCTGCACGGGCCCCCTGGTAGTATCTGGGCAACGTCCCCATGCGGTCCAGGACCAGGGCACAGGCAGCGAGCGGAGACTCTCCACCACGAGAAGCCACGGATGACTCGAGCTCTGCACGGAGCCCCGCCCGTCGCAGGGCCCGCACCGTGCTCGGGGCGCGATGCGGATAGCGCGGCGCCACCACCAGGCGGAGCCGGGGGCAAGCCGCGAAGAGCGATCGAAGCTGCGGAAAGAGGAGCGCCTCCTCCTCCCGATGCACGGAACCGAGCACCAGCACGGGCGGGTCGTCCTCCCGCGGCGGCGCGGAAGCCAAATGAAGGCTCGCGTGCTTGCTGCTCCCCTCCACGAACACGACCTCGGGGCGCGTCCCGAGCGCCACGAAGCGCTCCGCATCCTCCTCGGTAAGCGCCCCCACCAGCTTCAGCGAGCGAAAGCACGGCGCGAAGAGCGGCCGGGCCCACCGATAGCGCCGGAAGCTGGCGACCGAAAGCCTGCCGTTCACGACGGCCACGGGAACCCCCTCGTCCTCGCAGGCCCGCATCCAGCTCGGCCATACCTCCAGACATTCGAGCACGAGGAGGCGCGGCTGCACGCCTCGCAGGGCGCGCCGCACACAGGGCGCGAAATCCAGCGGGGCCCTGCGCGTCGTGGTCCCGGGGAACTCTGCTCGGGCGATCTCGTGGCCTGCCCGGGTCCCGGCGGAGACGAGCGTGGGCCACCCCTGCGCCTGGAGTTCCCGCACGAGCGCCGACAGCGCGCGCACGTCGCCGGCGCTCGCCCCGTGAAACCAGACCGGGCGCTCGGCGGGCCGCGGCGGGTGAGGGACCCTCCGGCCTCCGAGGCGGTCCAGGAAGCCGCCACGCAGCCGAGGATGCAGGGCTAGCAGCGGCAGCAGAAACGGCGCTCCGAGGGCGTACAGGGCGCCGTACGCGGCGAGCCACGCCGGAGCGGGCCGCGACCGGGCGCCGTGCTCGCCGGGCGCGCTGCCGTCGCCGAGCATCGCATTCTGGCCGCGTGCTGGAGTCATGGCCGTGGTCGCGAGACGGACCCTACTGCCGCGCGATCTTCTCGGCGAGCAGGAAGAGCTGGCGGGAGTGATTGCCGAAGAAGCGGGCGCGGTGGGCCAGGTGTCCGGTGACTTCCAGCACGCGGAACCCCGCATGGTGAAGGACCTTGCCCAGCTCGTGGAGGCTGTACGAGCGAATCGAGATCTCCTGCTCCAGGTGCCGTCCGTCCTCGAACACTACCGACCGCTTGGTGAGCACGCGGCTGGTGAAGTAGTTGAAATCGACCTCCTCCAGGACCACGCAGCCGGCCCCTTCGCGCCAGACGCGGGCCGGCAGGTCCTGGATCAGGTAGTCGCGGTTGACTACCTCGAGGAGAAAACGCCCACCCGGCTTGAGGGCGCGGTTCACGCGGACGATCATCTTTCGATTGGTGTCGTCGTCGAAGTAGCCGAAGGAGGTGCCGAGGCAAAAGGTCGCGTCGAACTGCGCGTCGAAGCCCAGCTCCCTGAAGTCGCTGTGGACAAAGTTGACCTGCAGATTGCGGCGCTGCGCGTCGTCCGCCGCCCGGATGAGCAGGGGCAGGGAGAGGTCGTAGCCCGTGACCCGGTAGCCGCGCCCTGCGAGTTCGATGGCGTGCCGCCCGGCCCCGCAGCCCAGGTCCAGGATCTCACTGTCCGGGGCAGGCTGGAGCGTCTCCTCGATGAAGTCCACCTCTTGCCCGGTGAGCCTCGGCGTGACGTGCGGAATGGTCCGCAGGAAATCCTCGTCGAAGATCTCTTCGAACCACGCCTTGGCCCGCTTGCGGCCACGAGCTTGCGCCTCGGCCGCACGGTCGGCCTCGGCCGCCGGCGTCGGAGCGCGCTCCACCGGGGGACTGTCGGCGCGGCGCTCGGCGGGCGCTTCGGGCATCGGCGGCGGAAGACCGGCAGCGGCAGTTTCCGCCGCAGCGGCAGCGCGTGGAGCGGCAGGAGCCCCCGCGGGGGCTTGTGGCGGAAGCGGCGGAACGGTGATGGGGGCCGCCGTGGGCTCGCGGTCTGCCGGCGGAACCGGAGGAATGGAGCGCCGCGCCCCGGCGTCGCCCGCGAGCTCCTCATCGGGCGGCGCTGAGGTCATCACGTCCTCTTCGACCGCCCCCGCTCCATCCTCCTCGCTGAGGGGCACGCGCAGGACGAGCCCCGTCCCCGCCGTCTCCTGACCGAAGAGCTCGCCCTCGGTAACCGGCAGTGGCGGCGGGGCTACGAGCTCCTGAAGCTCATCGGCCGGCAACTCCTCCATCGAGCGCGCTCCCACCGACTCCGCAGCAGATTGCGCTGGGACCTCTGCCGCCGCCGCGGGCCGCTGCGCGGCGAGCTGTGGGTGCATCTCCTCGAAGGCGTCGTCCGGCTCGACCTCGGAAAAGGCAGAAGCCGGGTCCTCGATCGTCTCCAGATCCCCGTCCTCGACCGTCTCCACGTCACGCAACGCCGACGGGGGGACGCTCAGGCCGACCGCCAGGGTCGAGTCCTCCATCGTGGGCATCGCCGCGATTCCCCACGAGTCCGTCGACGAGCCCTCCGGTACGGCGGAGACCGTCTCGGTGCTCTCCGGCACCGCGTCGCCCGCATCCCGCGCCTCCCCCGAGAACGCCTCGGCGTCCGCCGCCTCGGCCGCGGGAAGGAGACCCGACAGCCACGAGGAACGACCGCCGGCCGCTCCCCCCTGCGAATCCTCGTCGGACGTGGGCGTACCCGCCTCGGCGTGCTCCCCTGACAAGGCCCGCTCGCGGCGCGCTCCGGCAGCCGCCGCCTCGACGGAGACCCGCAGCGCCGAGAGAAGGATCGCGACGCGATTCGACCGCTCCTCGTCCGCCTCGAAGGGGGAGGAATCCGGCGACGGCCCATCCCCGTGCTGGCGCGCGGCCAGATCCTCCATCGCGAGAGATGCCCCGGGCAGCGTGGGCCCATCGACGTCGAACGCCGAATCGGTGGACGAGGCGGGCGAGCCGTGCACCGCTTCCGCCGCCATCTCCAGGGCGAGGTTCAGACTTCGCCGCTCCTCGGGGTTCATCGAGCTCGGCGCCGCGGCGGCCTCTCCGGCGGGGACCGGCGGAGGTCCCAGCGGAGGTGCGGGAACCGCGTACATCATGGGTAGCGTCTTCGTCCGCGGCGGCTCGGCGTCGGGGGCGGGTGGAGGAAGCGACATAGAGCTCGTGATCGCCCCCGAGGGCGGGCGTCGCGGCACGGCCTCCGCCGGCACGCGGAGTCCGCGGCGCTGCACGCGTCGACGCGGCTGACCCGGCTCGGAGATGCTGGACCTCTCCTCGCGGCTGCGCTCGAGCTCCGACAGCTCGTCGGCGGAGAACTCCAGTTCGTCGTCCCAGCTCTTGTCCGCCACGCGCGTCCTCTTCGTCCTACGTCAGGGGTCCGAGGGGCGGCGTCATGACCAAACCCGCGGCCGAGGTAGCCAGCGCGCCACCGCCTGCCCCATTCGGAGCTCCTGTCGCGGGGCGAGCGGCGCGAGCTCCACGCACCCCTCCCCGAAGATCAAGATCACGGTGGAACCGAGATGGAAGGCGGCCAGCTCGTCTCCTCGTTCGAGGTGCAGGGGGGGATGCAGTTGCTGGTGGCCCGGACGCTGGTGCGGAAAAACCGTCGTGATGCACCCGACCGCCGTGGCGCCCACGCAAACCAGGGCCCACGATCGCCCGTCGGTCTCGGCCTCAAGAGCCAGCCGCTCGTTCCGCACGAACAAGCCCTTCACGTTGCGCGTGGCCGGCGGGTTCACCGGGAAGAGGCGCCCGGGGACGTAGCGCGTTCCGACCACTGAGGCTCTCAGGGGCGCGTGGATCCGGTGATAGTCCTTGGGGCGCAGGTAAATGGTGAGGAAGTGCCCACCCGTCAGGCGCTGCGCCAGCTCCCCGTCCCCGAGCAGATCCTCGAGCCGGTAGTCGATCCCTTTCGCCTGCAGCAACCGGTCCCCGTCCAGGCGACCCGCCGCGCTGACGCAGCCGTCCACGGGGCTCACCACGGCGTCGGCCTGCTCGTCCACGGGTCTCAGCCCGGGCTTGAGCCGCCGCACGAAGAGCTCGCCGAGGCTCTGATACTCGGCCACGTCGTGCTCCGCCTCGCCCAGGTCCATCCCCAGGTTCTGCGCGAGCCGCCCCAAGACGGGGCGCCGGAGCTCACGGGGCAAAGGCAGGTCCGCGAGCGCTCTCACAAGTCGGGTATAGGTCCGCAGCGGGGCGACCCCGAGGAGGTTCACCCAGGCCCGCTCGCCCCACTGCGCCAGCTTCTCCTGGAGCAAGGTCTCACTTACCTTATCGGATTCGAGCCATTATAGGTGAGCGACGGCTCAGGGTCAAACGCGGCGACGGCGCGGTTCGCGCCAGTAGACCGCCCTTCACAGGGCCTCGTCGCCCGTCTCGCCGGTCCGGACGCGCACGGCTTCTTCGACCGCCGTGACGAAGATCTTGCCGTCGCCGATGCGCCCGGTGCGTGCCGTCTCGACCATGGTGTCCACCACCTGCCGCACGAGGTCGTCCCCCACCACCACCTCCACCTTGACCTTCGGCACGAAGTCCACGACGTAGGCCGAGCCCCGGTAGACCTCCGTCTTGCCGCCCGTTCGGCCGAAGCCCTTCACCTCCGTCACGGTCATCCCCTGGACGCCGAGCTCGCTCAGGCGCTCCTTGACCTCGTCCAGCTTGAAGGGCCGGATGATCGCCTCGACCTTTTTCACGTCACGTCTCCCTTCGGCGCCTCCGCGCCCGGCGAGGCCCGATGATATAGCAAGGGCTCCGACCGCATTCAACCGCCGCTCCCCTTCCGGACCACGGCCATCTTCTGACGAAGCTCGTCGAGCATGCGGCTCAGCCGACGATACCCTTGTTCGTCCATCGTGCCGTACGTGTTTGCAAAGAGGATCCGCTGCCACTCCCTGTCGAGGCGCGCGCCATAGGCGCTCGCGAAGCGTTGATACTCGAGCCGCACCTGCTGGAACTTGGCCTGCACCTGCGCACTCGTGATCGGCGCCTCGCGTCGCAGGACAGGCCGCCGTGACGCGCTCCGCCGCGCACCTCTTCGCGTCCCCGCAGATCCACGGCGTGTGGGTTGCGAAGGCCGCACCGCCGCGTCGGGAGCCTCGGGCGCCTCGCCCACGCCGGCATCGGGTCCTTCGGCGTCGGGCTCCTCGGCTCGAGCGCCTCCGGCCGCCGAAGCGCGCCCATCGACCTCCCCTTGCCCCTGCGGCGGAAGCACTCGCACGAACACCCTCCCGTCGGAGTCCGTATCGCCGCCCGTCGAATCCCCCGACTGCGGCCCGCTGGCCCCCTGGAATCCGAGGTCCGCGGCGAGCCAGACCGCCGTGGCCACGAGCGTGGCGACCGCAGCCCCCGCGGCAACCGCCAGCAGCCGTTTCACGCCAAACCGACGCCGCCGGGCCGTTCCGCCTGCAACCACGCCGCCGACCGGCTCGGCGGCCGCCCGACGCGCCGTCGCCGACAGCGGCCGCGTCCCGCCGCCCTCGGCGCTGTCCCCCTCCTCCGCTCCCACCGTCGGCGCCGCCCTCGCACCCACCACCGGCGCCCATTGCGGGCCAAGCGCCAGCGAGACCGTCCGGTGCGTGGCATCGTGCAGCTCATCTCGAAAGCGCGCGAGGTCGGTTTGCGTCGCGCTCCGCAGCATCGATCGATCCGCCACGCTCTCCTCAGGAAAGAGCTCCTGCATGCTCGCCGCGAGCCGGTCGGTCGTGATGGTCGGCTCGAGCGCATAGAGCACCTGCTGGATCGCGTCGCGCAGCTCTTCTGCGCTCTGGAAGCGCGCCGCCGGATCCACATTCATCGCGCGCGAGACGAGCGCGTCGAAGCGGTCCCCGAGCCTGAGGTCGCGCTCGCTCGGCAGTGGCGCACGCCCCGAGGTCACCTCGCGGACGACGCGCCGGAGGTCCACGTCCGGAGGGAAGGCATGAAGGCGCTGCCCTGTCAGGAGCTCGTAGAGCAAAACCCCCGTCGAGTAGATGTCGGCTCGACGATCCACGCTGGCGCCTTGCACGAGCTGCTCTGGCGCCATGTACCCGTACTTTCCGAAGCCCACGTCCTCTCGCGCCTGCGCGAGCTGCAGCGCCGTCTTGGCCACGCCGAAGTCGATGAGCTTCACCTCCCCCTCGTAGGAGAGCAAGACGTTCGGAGGGCTGACGTCGCAGTGCACGAGGTGCAGCGGACGCCCGCGCTCGTCGGCCTTGCGATGCGCGTAGGCCAGGGCGCTCGCCACCTCCCGCGCGACGAGCAGGCACAGCGCCGGTTCGAGACGCCGACGCCGCTCCGCGGCGCGCTGCACGACGGCGCGCAGGTCGCGCCCCTCGACGTAC
This sequence comes from Deltaproteobacteria bacterium, assembly GCA_020848905.1. NCBI lineage: Bacteria > Pseudomonadati > Myxococcota > Myxococcia > Deltaproteobacteria bacterium. Next base: position 147,187 of record JADLHG010000004.1, on the reverse strand, counting down.
TGCATGGCCAGGAAATACTGCCCCTGCACCATCCCCACCTCGTAGACCGGCACGATGTTCGCCTGACTCAAGGTGATCGCGATCTTCGCCTCGGTGATGAAGCGCCGCAGGAACTCCTCGTCCTGCGCGAGCTCGGGCAGGATCATCTTCAGGACCAGCGGCTTTTCGAAGCCCCGGATCTCGCCGAGCTTGGCGATGAAGATCTCTCCCATCCCCCCTCGGCTCAGCCGCCGCAAGAGCACGTAGCGACCGAAGACCGCAGGGAGGCTTATCGGCGGGGACAGGGCCATTGACCGTTGGAACCGCACTTGACCACACGTGGAGTCCGGCGCGCAATCCGCATCGAGGAGGCGACGGAGGAGCGGGGGTGGGCGCGTTGCTCACCATCGGGCGCTCTGGTACTTTTGTTCCTCTTCCGACCGTCGCAAGGAGTCCCTCCGCGTGCGCGCCCTCGGTACGATCCTGCTGACATTCGTGGCTCTCGCCTCGCGGGGGCGTGAGGCGCAGGCGGCCTCCGGTCGCACCATCGCCGTCCTCGAGTATCGCGCCGGCGTGCGTGGAGGAGAGCGCCTCGCCTCGGCCATGGCGTCGCAGCTCGCGCGCTCCACCGCCAACGTCGCGCTCGATCCGCAAGAGGCCCGACGCCGCTTCGGCCCTGCACTCGAGGCAGAAGTGGCGCGGTGCAAGGGGTTGCCGGCCTGCGTTGCCGCGCTCGGAGCGCGTCTCGGGGCACAAGAAGTCATTCTCGTGGGGGTGAGCCAGCTCGGCGACTTGATCCTCGCCATCCAGCGCATCGCCGTCCCCTCGGGGCGTGTGCTGGCGCGGATGGCCGACTCCGCCGCCCCCTCGCACGTCTTCACCGCCGACGTGCTCCTCGGCTACCTCCAGCAACTCCTTCCTCCGGACGACTTCCGCCGCTACGGTCGGATTGCCGTCCGCTCCGACGTGGCGGGGGACCTCGTGCTGCTGAACGGGCGACGCCAGGGCCGGACCCCCCTCTCCCCGCTCGTGGTCCCCGCTCCCGGCCGATACACGATTCGCGTGCGGCGCCCGGGTCACCTCGACTTCGTTGCGCGGCTCGACGTCCTTCCGGAGGCCGCGGTCGAGGTCACTCCATCCCTCCCGCGCGCGGGGGCGCCCCCTCCGCGCTGGTATCAGCACTGGTGGGTCTGGGCCATCGTCGGTGGCGTGGTGGCCTCGGGCGCCACCACGGCCGCGGTGCTCGGGCTGCGTCGCTCACCCGACAGCGTGGACGCGGTGGTCCAGTGGGCGCGTTGACCGACTCGCCGGCCTCCGTTGCCGAATCGTGGCGGGTCCGCCCGGCGCGGAGCGAGGACCTTCTAGCCCTCGTCGCGCTCGAGGAGCGCAGCTTCCCCGTGCCCTGGACTGCCGACGACTACGAGCGAGAGCTCGCTCGCCCCTTCTCGCGCCTGCGCGTAGCCGAGCCCGCCGGTGGTGGCACCATCGGCGGATTCTCCAACTACTGGATCGTCGCGGACGAAGTGCACCTGCTCAAGGTGGCGACGGCGCCGACGCTTCGCCGTCAGGGCGTGGCACGGTCGCTGCTCCGCGAGCTCCTCGAGGAGGGACGGCGATGCCACTGCCGGCTCGTCACGCTCGAGGTGCGGCGCTCGAACGACGCCGCCGGCGCGCTCTACGCCTCGCTCGGCTTCCAGACGGCCGGCGTGCGGCGCCGCTACTACGAGAACGGAGAAGACGCGCTGGTCATGCTGCTCTGCCCGCTGCCCGCGTAGCAGGACGGTGTCAGAGCGCCCCGCCGTCCAGGGCGTCCGCGATCTCGTCGTCCTGGCGACGCCGCGAGCTCTGCGCGCTGCGCACGAACCGGACGAGGTTGTCGACGTAGCGCTCGAACGCCGGACACCAGACGTCGGTCCCGCGCAGCGCCTCGAGGGTGTTCCGGCAGTTGTACGACACGTGCTGGTTGAACCCCTCCATGATCGTGCGCGGCGAGCCTTTGAGCTGGCCAACCCAAGGCACCTTCAAGAGAGCGCGCGCGAGTCCCGGCGGGATGACCCCCTTTGGCACCTTGCGGTGCGCGCGATCCGCGACGAGCTGATAGACGCTGCGCCCCGAGAGGGGGCACGGGTCGACCAGGTGGAAGGTCTTCGAGACGGTGCTCTCCAGCCGCGCGATGGTGTTGGCCGCCTCGATGACGAAGTCCACCGGCACGAGGTGAAAAGGCCCCTCTCCCTTGCCCGGCAGCGGGAGCTGCAGGTCGAAGGGCGAGTTCGTGAGCACCGCGACGAGGTGGTACGGACCGTCGAAGCGGTCGATCTCTCCCGTCGTCGAATCCCCGACGATGATTCCGGGTCGCACGATCGTCGAGGGGACGCGACGCGACATGGCGCGCACGATCTTCTCGGCCGCGTACTTGCTGTGCTCGTAGGCGTTCCTGAAGCGCTGCCCCACGTCCAGCTCGTCCTCCATGATCACGCCCTCGCGGTCGCCCGAGACGTGGATCGTGCTCCAGAAGACGAACCGTCGCAGCTCCTGGCACTCGAGCGCGAGCTCGAGCACTCCCCGCGTTCCTCCGACGTTCGCCTGGTTCACCTCCTCTTTCGAGGCGCCGAGGTGATATCGCGCGGCCATGTGGTGGATGCAGGTCAGCTCCGCCATCAAGGCGCGATACTCCTTGCCGGAGAGCCCGAGGTCCATGCTCGTGGCGTCGCCCACGAGCACGGTGATCCGGCGCTGGTCGGCCACCGGCAGAGGCGCGACGAACTCGCTCGCCGCCCCCGCGTCTTGGTGACGCACGAGCACGAAAAGCCGATCGCGCGGGTCCTCCCGCAGCAGGCGCAGGATCATCCGGCGAGCGGTATAGGACGGGAAGCCCGTCACCAGCGTGGTTTCGACGGGAAGCTTGAGCGTCATGTCGTCTTTTCCGTTTGCGTGAGGGCGCGCCACACCGCCTCCACCTGGCGCCGAGTCTCCGCCAGGGCGCCCGAGTTGTCGACCACGTAGTCGGCGACGCGCACCTTCTCCTCCTCGGGGAGTTGCGCCGCCAAGCGAGCCAGCGCGTCGGCTCGCGTGAAACCGTTTCGCGCCATGAGGCGCGCGACGCGGACCTCCTCGGTCGCCGTGACGACGACCAGACGATCCATCTGCCGATACCGTCCCGTCTCCACCAGCAGTGCGGCCTCGTAGATGAGCAGCGGAGCCCCCGCGTCGCGCAGTTGCTCGAGCCGTGCCGCGGAAGCCGCCGCGATCGCCGGATGCGTGATCGCCTCCAGCTTCGCGCGTTCCGCAGGGTCGACGAAGACCCGTCTGCCGAGCGCCGCGCGGTCGAGAGAGCCGTCCGCCCCCAGGACCTCGTGCCCAAACACGCGGACGATCTCGACGAGAGCGGGAGCACCTGGCGCAGTCACCTCGCGGGCGAGTCGGTCCGCATCCACCACGCCGGCCCCGAGCTCCGCGAAGACCTCCGCGACGGTGGTCTTCCCGGCCGCGATACCGCCGGTGAGGCCCACGAGCAAGGGGTGCGGGGTCGACAACGCAGCCTCCACTTGAAGGTCCGAGTCCCGACATGTTACCTCAACGGGACCATGGAGGCGCAGCTCCTCGCCGCGTGCGGCACCTTGAAGGCTCTACCCACATCCGATCTGCCAGAGATCGCGATCGTGGGACGATCCAACTGCGGCAAGTCATCGCTGATCAACGCCATCACTGCACGCCGTCGGCTCGCGCGCACCTCGAGCACGCCCGGACGAACGCGGCAGCTCTTCTTCTATCGCGTCACCGCGCCGGCCAGGCCCCCCTTCGTCCTCGTCGACCTCCCGGGCTACGGCTACGCGAAGGCGCCCAAGTCCGAGCGCGACGCGTGGGCGCCGCTGATCGAAGGCTACATCGAGGAGCGCCGTCAGCTCCGCGCGCTCCTCGTGCTCTGCGACGTTCGGCGGGACCTGGGGCCGGACGAGGCCGGGCTGCTGACGTGGGCCGGCGCGAGGGAGCTCGAGCGGCGGGTCGTGCTGACCAAGGCAGACAAGCTCTCGAAGGCTCAGCGCTTCGGCGCGGCCGAGAGAGCCAAGGCCGCCCTCGGCCTCGCCGCTCGACCACTGCTCGTCTCGACGGAGGACGACGCCAGCATCGAGGCGCTCCGCGAGGCGGTCTACCAGTTCGCGAGCGCCGCTACCCCTTGAGACCGATGACCCGCTGCTCGAGGAGCTGAGCCAGGATGCGGCACGCCTCGAACCGGCTCATGCCGCTCACGTCGAGGATGTCCTCGAACGAGATGGACCCGTCGATCTGAGCCAGCAAGAAGCCGGCTCGGTGGTCGAGCTTGTGCCAGAGCACCTCCTGGGGCGCGAGCCGCACCTCGGGGGTCTGTCCGAGGTCACCGAGCTGTCGCTCGTAGTGGGCGAGCAGCACGTTGCGGTTCAGCTCGAGCAACTCGGTCGCCTCGCGATTGCGGGGCTCGAGCGCCAGGACGCGCTGGCAAAGCCAGAGGGAGCCCTCGAAGGTGCCCTGCTCGTAGAGCTGACGCGCCCCATCGAGCATGGTGTCCGCGCGCTCTTCGTTCACCGGCGTCGCGCCCACGCCCGGGGCGTGCGAGACCTCGCTCGCCATCGTAGGCAGCCCGAGGAGCGTGCTGCTCGAAACCGCCGCTCCGCGCGCGTCGGGCTCTTGCGGCCGCATCCATTCCGATGCGGCCCCGCCAACCTGCGGTCCCCTCGATCGGCCCTGGGGGACCCCAGCGGGCCGAGGAGCCACGGGTCTGTCGTGGCTCCCCGAAGGAGGCGACTCCGCCCGGCCGCGGCCCCCCGACGGAGGCCGCCCCTGCCGCACCTCGTCCTGCGTCGCACCCACCATCCTCGCGGGCTCCGGGATGCTGAACCCTACCGGCGTCGGCTCGAAAGGATCGAACTCGGTGTCGTCGAAGGCCGCTCCGCCCGGAAGCAGCGTGAGGGGCGTGGGCCGCCGGGGCGAATCCTCTCGCTCCTTCGGCCGCGGAGGCACCTCCGGAGGCGCAGCAGGCTCGGGCTCCTCCTCGGGCTCGAGGAGTCCCTGCACCTCGTTCAGGTCGATGGGTCTCGTGATCGCGTCCATCGAATGCCTGACGGAGACGTGGACCTCGGGCTCACCCACCGCAGCACCACGCTGCTCTACGTCGTCGGGCCAGCGACTCAGCTCCAACCGAGGCGTGTGATCTTCTGCTTGCGGCTCCGCGGGGGCCGGCGTGGCCATCTCCCAGGTGACCTGGCCCATCGGAGTCCGTTCGTCCGCGCCGAAATGCTCGGGCGAACTGCCGTCCAGGTCTATCCTCGGCAGGCGGTCTTGCGTCGGACGCGTCCCCCGCCCCGCTCCCATCCCTTCCTCCGGGGGGAGACGAATCGCCTCGGAGACCTCGTCCTGCGGCACGATGAGCGGGCGCCCGTCGAAGGCGCTGCGCGGCGAGGAGTCCTCGAGTTCACCGAGGTCCACGTCCACGTCCAGGTCTTCGTCGGCTGCCCCCTCGGTGGCCGCTTCGTCGGCTGCTCCCGCTGTCATCGGCTGAAAGGTGGCCTCGAGCGCCGCTCGATTGTCCTCGACGTAACGGACGTACTCTTCGGCGCGTTCGAAGCCGGGGACGAGGGCCAGCGCCTGCCGCCAGCGCGAGAGGGCTTCCTCCAGGCGCCCGCGTCCGTAGAGCTGCAACCCTTCCTCTACGAGAGCATGCGCGGTGGACTCGGCGTCGGACATCCTCTGCTACTTTCCGGCCCCCGGGATCGCAGTCGCGGGGTTCCCCCGCTCGTTGGTCGCCTCCCGCAAGCGGAGGCGAAGCTCGCTCGCGCGGCGTCGGCTCACGGGCGGCCTAGCCGAGCTGGGTCTTCGAAACCACCCCCTTGAACATGTTCAACGTTCGACTGAGGGCCTCCTTCGTCTCGGACATACCCTGGCGATCTCGCGACGCGATAGCGCCTCGCGCGCGGTCGAGCACGGCGTGGGCCTTCTTCACCGCGTCGCGCCCGAAGTCGCTCCCGGCGATGATCTCCTCGACCTTGGGGAAGAGCTTCTCGATCTCGTCCACCATGCGCTCGATGAGCTGCTTCTCGCGTTCGAACTCCTCACCGTCGCGCACCTCGAGCAGATAGTCCTTGTTCTCCTCGACCATCCGACGGATCTCGTCCTCGGTCAGACCGCTCGTCGCAGTCACCGTGATGCTCTGCTGCTGGCCCGTCTCCATGTCCTTGGCCGAAACGGAGACGATCCCGTCGGCGCTGATCTCGAAGGTGACCTCGATCTCGACCTCACCCCGCGGCGCCCGGCGGAGCCCCGTAAGGATGAACTCGCCGAGGAGCTCGTTCTCCTCCGCCCGTTCGGACTCGCCCTGCAGCACGAGGATCTTCACCGAAGTCTGGTTGTCCTTCACCGTCGTGAAGATGTGGCTCTTGCTCGTCGGGACCGTGGTGTTCTGCTCGATGAGTTTGTGGAAGAGCCCACCCACGATCATGATCCCGAGGGAATGCGGCGTCACGTCGAGGAGCAGCATCTCGCTGTCCTCGTCCATGAGCGCCTGTCCCTGGATCGCTGCGCCTAGCGCCACGACCTCGTCCGGGTGGACCCCCTTGCAGGGCTCCAGTCCGAAGAACTCCGCGACCATCTCCTGGACCTTCGGCATGCGCGTCTGCCCGCCGACCAGGATCACGTCCTCGAGTTCGGACTTGTCGATGTCCGCCTCGCGCAGCGTCTTCTTGCAGATGTGAACGGTTCGTTCGACCAGGTCGATGGTGAGTTCCTCGAGCTTCTCACGGGTCAGCGTCCTCTGGAGGTGCAGGGCGTCGTTCCTGGAGGTGCTGATGATGAACGGGAGATTGATCTCCGTCTCCTTCACCGCGCTCAGTTCGCACTTGGCCTTCTCGGCCACGTCCTTGAGCCGCTGCAGCGCCATCTTGTCCTTGCGCAGGTCGATCTTGTGCTCTTTGGCGAACCCGAAAACGAGCCAGTCGATGATGCGCTTGTCGAAGTCCTCGCCGCCGAGGAAGGTGTCTCCCGCCGTGCTGATCACCTCGAAGACGCCGTTCCCGATCTCGAGAATCGAGATGTCGAAGGTGCCTCCCCCAAGGTCGTAGATCGCGACCTTGCGCTCGATGTTCTTGCCGAAGCCGTAGGCCAGCGCCGCCGCCGTCGGCTCGTTGATGATCCGGATGACGTCCAGTCCCGCGATTCGTCCGGCGTCCTTCGTGGCCTGCCGCTGCCCGTCGTTGAAGTAGGCCGGGACGGTGACCACGGCCCGGGTCACCTCCTCGCCGAGGTAGTCCTCGGCGACCATCTTCATCTCCTGCAGCACGAAGCTGGAGATCTCCGGCACGGAGTAGACCTTGTCGCGCAGCCGGATGCGCACGTCGTCGTGCGGGCCCTCGACGATGGAGTACGGCACGCTTTCGATGGCCGCCTTGACCGGGGGGCTATTCCACTTGCGCCCGATGAGGCGCTTCGCGGCGTAGACCGTGTTCTCCGCGTTCGTGATGGCCTGCCGCTTGGCGATGTGACCGACCAGGCGCTTGCCGTTCTCGGCGACCGCGACCATCGATGGGGTCGTCTTGTAACCCCCTCGATTCGGAATGACCGTCGGCGTGCCGTCCTCTACGACCGCGACGCACGAGTTCGTCGTGCCGAGGTCGATGCCAATGACTTTTTCCATCGTGGATTCCCGTCGCTCTCCCCTGGCACCTTGACCGGGAGATACTGCTCCGCTGCGAGCGCGACTCTCTCCCAGCCGAGGGCACTAGGCCTCGGCTAGCCGCGCCGAATCTCCTTCAGGAGGTCCTGGGCTTCCTGGCTCTTCGGATCGAGCCTGAGCGCCATGTCCACCTCGCGGCGGGCGTTCTTCTTGAGCCCCGCCGCCAGGCAAACCCGCGCCAGACTCAGTCGCGCGTCCGCGGAAGTCGGATCGACCTGAACGGCCTTCGTAGCATATTCTTTAGCTTTATTCAAGTCTTCCGCCCAGAGCATCGCCCGCGCGGCCTTCTGCAGGTACGGGGCGCACGGAAAGACGTCCGCGGCCCGGGCGAAGAGCTGCCCCGCTGCGTCGAGCCTCCCCACCGATTCCTCGAACAGGGCGCGCTTGAAGTACCCCTCGCCCGTCTGGCTGCGGGACTTGTCCACCGCTTCTTCGTACCGCCGCTGATACTCCGCGTCCGTCTCGTCGAAGGTGATGGCCAACTTGAAGCTCGCCGCTGCGGCGAGCCACTTGCCCGCCTCCATCTGCTTGACCCCGCTCTCGAAGAAGCCACGGGCGCGGCGTTGTCGCGCGAGCACAGGGTTCGCGCCGGTCAGTCGCCGCCGACGCTGCCGATCCTGCTCCCGACGCGCTTCCCGCTCGGGGTCCTCGGCCGCCGGCTCCTCGACGGCCCCTGCCGCGACGGGCTCCGCCGCGTGGACCTGGGACGCTGGCGCCCCCACACTCGCCGGCGCCACGGGCCCCGTCAGAGGGCGCTCGACGCTGCCCGCCCCTCTCCGCGTCGACGGCGCTGCAGCCTCTCCCTCCTCGCCCACGGCCGCATCGGACCGGGGTCCCCGCTCGCTCACCGCCCTCGCCCGTACGTTCCGGACGAACGAGTACTCGCCGCTGCCCTGGTCGAGCCCGGTACCCGAGGCGCTGGCTCGGATCCCGAGCTCGGCCGCCAGCACCTCGTTCGCCTGCTCGCGGAGTTGCTGACGGAGCTGGGACTCCTCCGCCTCTCTCACCAGGGTCTCGCGGTACTCCAGCCGCTGGCCCTCGTCCTCCAGGAACTTGTAGGCTGCGGCGATCTGCTTGAAGACCTCGGCGAGCATCTCCTTGTATGGGCCGATGTTGCGGTTGAAGTAGCGGTCCGGATGGAACTCCTTGCTCCGCGAGAAGTAGGCGCGCCGGATCTCCTTGGTGTCGGCGGCGACGTCCACCTCGAGCAGCTCGAAGAAGTTCATCTCGCGGAGCCGGCTGTGGAACATGCGAAGTCGCTGCCGCACCTCCACCTTGATCTCGAGCCCCTCTTCGTGGGGCGGGAGCTCGACGTGCGCGACGCTGGCACGCGCCGCGCCCGCAACGGGCTCTGGGTTCACCACCGGCGTGGAAGGGGCCGCTACCTTGGGCGAGGCCGGCGCCGGCGAGCCCTGGGGCTTCGCCGTTCTCTCGTCGCCGACCGAGATCAGTCCGTGGGCGTGCAAGCGCCGCAGGATCTCCACCGTGGTGTTCTCGCCGAGGCCCGAGATGACGCACAGCATCTCGATCGTCGTGGACCCGTCGATGCGCGAGAGCACGAAGCCCTCTTGCGCGCTGAGCGCCGCTCGGCTGAAGTCGGCGTCGCGCGCCAGCCTGACCGGCAACGCGCGGTCCCCGAGGCCGTCGATGTGTGCGCCGTGCGGCATGGATGGCCTGTGTGCTACGCGTCCGTGTCGGCGGTGGCCGACCACCTCCTGACATTAGCCGATCCCCACGGCGGAGTCGATTGCCACCGGGGCCGCGACAGGGGCCCTCGAGGCGCGCGGAAGGGTGGTAGGACCGGGCCAAAGCGAGCGCGTCGAAGGACGTCGGCGGGGCGGGACACCCCCTACAGGATGTAGCGAGAGAGGTCGTCGCTGGCCAGGACCGCCTGGAGCCGCTCATTCACGTAGTGCGCCGTGACCGAGATGGTCTGGGGCCCGATGTCCGGCGCCTCGAAGCTGAGCTCCTCGAGGAGCTTCTCCAGGATCGTGTGCAACCGCCGTGCGCCGATGTTCTCCATGCGGTCGTTCACCTCGGCGGCGATCCGGGCCACCTCCGCCACCGCATCCTCGCCGAACTGGACCTGGATCCCTTCGGTGGCCAGGAGCGCCTCGTACTGCGCGCAGAGCGCGTTCTTCGGCTCCGTGAGAATGCGGATGAAGTCGTCGCGCGTGAGCGGCTGCAGCTCGACGCGGATCGGGAAGCGGCCCTGCAGCTCCGGGATGAGGTCGGAGGGCTTCGCCACGTGGAAGGCGCCCGAGGCGATGAAGAGGATGTGGTCGGTCTGGACCGGGCCATACTTCGTCGTCACCGTCGAGCCCTCGATCACTGGGAGCAGATCGCGCTGCACTCCCTCGCGGCTCACGTCGGGTCCCCCCCCGCCGCTCTCCCGGCTCGAGACCTTGTCGATCTCGTCGATGAACACGATCCCCGAGTTCTCCACCCGGCGCACCGCCTCCTTCACCACGTTCTCCGAGTCGATGAGGCGCGCCGCCTCCTCCTCCTCGAGAATCGCCTGCGCCTCGGGAACCTTCAGCCGCCGCTTCTTGGTCCGCCGCGGGAAGGCGTTGCCGAACATGTCGGAGATGTTGACGACCATCTCCTCCATGCCGTGCTGGCTGAAGTTCTCGAAGACCGGCACGGTGCGATCCTGCACGTCGAGCTCGACCTCGCGGTCGTTGAGCTTCCCGTCGCGCAGGAGCTGGAGCATCTTGCGGCGCGTCCCCTCCACCGGCGGGCGCGCCCCCCCCGCCTCTTCGGGACGGTCGGCGAAGGGGTGATCCGATGGCGCTTCGGGCAAGAGCAGGTCGAGCAACCGCCGTTCGGCGTGCTTCTTCGCCTCGACGCGCACGCGCTCGCGCTCTTCGCCCTTCACTAGGTTGATCCCGATCTCCGTGAGGTCGCGGATCATGGACTCGACGTCGCGCCCCACGTACCCGACCTCGGTGAACTTCGAGGCCTCCACCTTGATGAAGGGGGCCTGCGCGAGCTTCGCCAGCCGGCGCGCGATCTCGGTCTTCCCCACCCCGGTCGGCCCGATCATGATGATGTTCTTGGGGTAGATCTCGTCGCGCAGCTCGGCCGACACCTGCTGTCGGCGCCACCTGTTGCGCAGCGCGATGGCCACGGCGCGCTTCGCGTCCCGCTGCCCGATGATGTAGCGATCCAGCTCCTGGACGATGGCCCGGGGCGTCAGGGATTCGGTGGTAGCGATGGCCTTCACGACAGCTCCTCGATGACCAGTTCTCGGTTGGTGTAGACGCAGATCTCCGCGGCGATGGTCATGGCGGACTCGGCGATCGACCGGGCGTCGAGCTCGGTATGCCGGACGAGCGCCCGCGCTGCGGAGGTGGCGTACGATCCGCCCGACCCGATCCCCACCACGCCGCCGTCGGGCTCGATGACGTCGCCGGTCCCCGATAGCAGGAAGATGCGCTCGCGATCGGCGACGATCATCAGCGCCTCGAGCCGTCGCAGGAGCCGATCGGTGCGCCAGTCCTTGGCCAGCTCCACCGCGGCCCGCGTCAGGTTGCCGCCGTACTCCTTGAGCTTCGCTTCGAAGCGGTCGAAGAGCGTCATGCCGTCGGCGGCGGACCCGGCGAAGCCGGCCACGATCCGTCCTTCGGCGCTGCGGCGCACCTTGCGGGCCGTGCCCTTGACGATCGTTCCGTTCATGGTGACCTGACCGTCGCCGGCCATCACCGTGACGCCCTTGTGTCGGAGCGCGAGGATCGTCGTGCTCCGGATCTCGGGTCTCAGCGTGAGCTCGTGCTCCGCCCCTCGACGATGGATCCGCGTGCTCATGGCTTGGCCTTCTTCTCCCGCACCGCCACCGCGCGTGGGTGGGCAGCGTCGTAGACCTTCATCAGGTGGTCGATGCTCACGTGCGTGTAACGCTGCGTGGTCTGCAGACTGGCGTGGCCGAGGATCTCCTGGATCGAACGAAGGTCGGCGCCTCCGTCGAGGAGGTGGGTCGCGCACGAGTGTCGCAGCGCATGCGGACTCACGCGGCCGCGGGTCCCCGCCGCGAGGCCCGCACGCCCCACGATGCGCGCCACCGACCGCACTGTCAGCCGCCCGCCGCGCTGGTTGAGGAACACCGCGTACGGATCCTGTCCACCGTGCTTCGGGTGCCGGAAGCCGCCGCGCGCCGCGAGGTAGAGCTGGAGCGCCTCGACCGCGGGTCGCCCCATGGGCACCACGCGCGCCTTGTCTCCCTTGCCGTGCCGCACGCGCACCATCGCCTGATCCAGCTCCAGGTCCCCGAGGTCCAGCGCGCAGAGCTCGGAGACCCGGAGCCCCGCCGCGTAGAGCAGCTCGACCATCGCCCGATCCCGAACGGGCGCCGCGTCGTCGCCCGCCACCGCTCCCACCAGCCCAAAGGCCTCATCCACGCTCAGAAAGCGCGGCAACACCTTGGCCCGTTTGGGCATGGATACCAGCTTGACGGGATTGTCGGGGCGTACGCCGCGTCGCACCAGGAAGGCGCCAAAACTCCTCAGACTGCTCAGTTTCCTCGAGATGGTGCTCGCGTCATTCCGCTCGAACAGCGAGGCAAGGTAGCCACGCACCTGGGGGATGTCAAGGTCACCAAGGGCGGGCTCGCGACCGAGTCGCGCCCGCAGAAACGCCATAAATTCGTCGAGGTCGTGCCCGTAGGCCCGCGCGGTGTGCGGTGAGAGCCGGCGCTCGTGGAGCAGGCTGTCGAGGAAGGCCCGCGCGTGGTCCTGCATGCCGCCCTCGCCTCTCCAGGGGAGTTGGTTCCGGCGGGGGTGCCCTCCCCCCGAGCGGTCAGAGCATGTTCGCGGCCAGCTCGGCGAGCTCGGAGCGCTCACCCTTGAAGAGCGTCACGTGGCCGGCCAGCCGCTCGCCCTTGAACCGCTCGACGACGGTCGAGAGGCCGTTGCTCGCCGAGTCCACGTACGGGTTGTCGATCTGGTAGGGGTCGCCCGTGAGGATGATCTTGGTGTTGTCGCCCACGCGCGTGATGATCGTCTTCACCTCGTGGGGGGTCAGGTTCTGCGCCTCGTCCACGATCATGAACTGGTTGGGGAGCGAACGCCCGCGGATGTAGGTCAGCGGCTCCACCTCGACGTAACCCAGGTCGAGGAGCTCCCGGTAGCCGCGCTCCTTGCGCTCTCCCTTGGCCCCCCCCATGAGGAGCTCCAGGTTGTCGAAGATGGGCTGCATCCACGGGTTGAGCTTGTCCTCGAGGTCCCCCGGGAGGAAGCCGATGTCGCGGCCGAGCGGGAAGATCGGCCGACTGACGAGGAGCTTGTGGTACGCGCGGTCCTCGACGACCTTGTGCAGCCCGGCGGCGATGGCGAGCAGGGTCTTGCCCGTCCCGGCCTTGCCCACCAGCGTGACGAGCTTGACGTCGTCCTGCAGGAGGAGGTCGAGGGCGAAGGCCTGTTCCTTGTTGCGCGGCCGGATCCCCCACACCCCGTCGCGTACCCGCCGGAGCGCGACGAGAGTGCGGTGCTGATCGTCGTAGCGCGCGAGCGCCGCGTGACCCGCGTTGGCCTTGTCCTTGACGAGCGCATACTCGTTCGGCAACAGGTCGCCGGGCGCGGGCATGACCCCCTCGGAGTAGAGGCGGTCCACCATCTCGCCCTGCACCTCGAGGTCGCGCACCCCGCTGTAGAGCTCCGAGATCTCCACGCGCTCGTCGAGGTAGTCCACGGCCTGCAGACCGAGCGCGTCCGCACGAATGCGCAGGTTCACGTCCTTCGTCACGAAGATGACCGGGACGTTGGGGCTCCGGCGCTGCTCCTCCTGCGCGACGGCCAAGATGAGCTCGTCGGCGCTCAGCCGCGGCCGCTTCCCCTCCACCCCCTCGGTGGGCGAGCGCACGAAGGCTACCCGGATGCGACCCCCGCTCTCCGTCGGTACGCCGTCGGAGAGCCGCGCGCCGTTCGAGCGCAGCTGGTCGAGGTACCGGGTAAAGACTCGCGCGTTGCGTCCCCGCTCGCTCAGCTCGCGCTTGAAGCCGTCGATCTCCTCGAGGACGTAGATCGGAATCACCACCTCCTTGTCCCCGAAGTGCTCGACGGCGCGCGGATCGTGCAGCAGGACGTTCGTGTCCAGGACGAATCGTTTTTCCAAGTTTTCTATCCGGCTCCCGCGTGGGCTCGTGCGCCTCGCATCTCCGCGTACCGGACGGTCCGGTTACGCCCGCTCTCCTTCGCCTGGTATAGCGCCTGGTCGGCCCGTTCGACCAGCGTCTCTTTCTCGCGCCCGTCTGCCGGGTAACTCGCCACCCCGAGGGAGACAGTCACGCGGAAGGGCCCCTTCTCCGAGCTCATGACCTGCGCGGCCATCTGCTCGCGGATGCGTTCGCAGAGCAGGCGTGCCCCGGCGCTGTCCGTCTCCTCGAGCACGATCGCGAACTCCTCTCCTCCATAGCGCGCCGCGAGATCCACGCGCCGCACCTGCTCGGCCAGCACGCCAGCCACGCGTCTCAGTACCTGGTCGCCCACGGGGTGACCGTACGTGTCGTTGACCGACTTGAACTTGTCCACGTCGGTGAGGATGAGCGAGATCGGCTTGCCGTGCCGCTCGGCGCGCTGGAGCATCTCGGCGAAGCGAGCCTGGAAGGTACGGTGATTGGGCAGGCCCGTCAGGCCGTCCGTCGTCGCCATCTCCTCCATGCGCTTGTACATCTTCGCGTTCTCGATCGACACCGCCACCTGATTCGTGATCACGCCCAGCATCTCGCGCACCTCCTTGGGGAAGCGCGATTCGCTGCGCGACGCGAGCACGAAGGTCCCCACGGCGTTGTCGTGCACGATGAGCGGCAGCACGACCAGCGAGGGGGTCGAGCCGATGCGGAGTTTGCGCGTGAAGACCACCGCGTCGCGCTCGCGTGGGCCGTCGCCCGCCGGCAGGAAGTGCTTGTTCTTGACCACCATCGCCACGAGCCCCGCGTTGTCGCCGAACTCTTGCCCCTCGAGCGTCTCGCGGTCGTCCCCGTAGACGCGGCAGATCGTATGGACCCCGCGCTGCCGGTCGTGGAGGGTCACCGCGGCGAAGTCGAACTCCACGATCTGCTGCGCCGCCGAGAAGGCGGTGTCGTAGACCTGGGCGAGCGTGAGCGCCCCGTTCAGCATCGCGCTCGCCCGGTAGAAGCGTTCGTGCTCGAACTTGGCGCGCTCCACCGCGCAGAAGACCCGTTCCGTCTGGATCGCGCGCAGGATCTGCCGCGTCGCCTCGACGAGGAGCTCCTCCTCCATCTCGGTGAAGGGGCGATCGCTTCGCCGGTCGGCGCAGAGCACACCGCGCAGGTGCCCATTCTCGAGCACCGGGACGCCCGCGAACGCACCGACCTCCTCGGGACCCGCGTAGTACGGGATGGCCTTGGCCCCCTGCCGCGGCCGCCTCAGGTTGAGCAGCAGCCGGTTCTTCACCACGCCGCCGAGCGCCCCGGCCTGCGCCGGGATGGGAGTTTCCGTCACCAGCGTGCTGTCGGTGACGAGCTCCTTGATGCGCAGGCGCTCCCCGCTCCCATCGAGCCAGAGGAGCACGCAGGTCTGCAACTCGAGCGACTTCTTCAGCATCTCGAGGACGAAGTACATCTGCTGATGGATCGCCTCGACGGCGCCCCGCGCCAGCTTGGACTCTTCCTGCGGACGACTCCGCACGCCGCCGCTCGCGAGCGAGCTCGAGATGAGACGAAAGTCGCGCGCCTCGTCCCGGAGCGCGCGAATCTCGGCCGCCAGCCGTCGGTCGTGGTCGCGACGCCGCTTCTGCACCTCGAGCTGCAAGAGCACGATGTTGGCCCCGGCGAAGAGGAGGATCGCGCCCCCCCGGAGCGCCGGTTCCGTCCATCGGCCGGGGAGGTCCCCCGCGGCGAAGTGGAGCGCCCCCTGCAGGCCGAGCGCGGCGAGCGTGAGGACGGCAGCCGCCGGACGCTCGTTCACCCCCACGAGGTAGGCCACCGAGAGATACGCGGCCGGCTGCAAGGGAGAGGACGGGCCGCCGGTGAGCTGGAGCCCGATGTAGACCGTGGAGAGGAGCCCGAGCCCGGTCTCGATCTGGTCGACCGCCCGCGTCAGCCTGGAGGCACGGGCCGGCCTACCGAGAAGAAGGCGCTTCAGGACGAGCCCGAGGGAGACGCCGCCAACGGCCCACCGGAGCCACGGCGCGTGTGGGAACCACGGGGCGGCGAAGAACCCGAGCCCGAGCAGGATCGACGCGCCGAGAGCCCACAGCAGCCCGTGGCGCGTGGCCAGCCATCGCCGGACCGCATGGGTGAGCTTCGCCAGACCGCGTCCCATGATCTACTCGAACTGGAAAACGAGGTCGCCCGGGCGCACGAGTCCGAGCTCGTCCCGGGCGACGCGCTCGATGGCTCGCCGACCGTCGGTGAGCCGCTTCACCTGTCCCCGAAGACGCTGGTTCTCCTCCTGCATCGCGGCGTTCCCGCGGTCGAGGCGGTCGAGCTGCTGCTCCAGGCGATGGACGCGGCCCACGCCGCTCGGTCCGTAGGCGCGGTACGGGAGGTATCCGAGGCCCACGGCGAGGCCGCCGGCGAGAGCGAGGCGCAGAACCCAGCGGTGCGAGGCGGGGGACATCTGCGTCATTATAGGAAGGCCCCTGCGGCGGGCCAAGAAACGTGCACCCGCGCCGCAGGGTCGCGGGCCTACTGACCGGCTTGCGTGGCGACTCCCAGGCGCTTGTAGCCCACGGCCTTCGCCGCATCCATCACCTTCACCACCTGCCCGTGGTAGCTCAACCGGTCGGCCTGGATCAGCACGCGCGCCCCCGGACGCTGCGCGAAGGACTTCTTGAGCGCCCCCACGAGGTCGCTCGCCGACACCGTCTTGCCGTCGAACTGGATCGCGCCCTCGCGGGTCACGACCACCACCACGTCGCGCTCGGGAGAGGAGGTCGCCGTGGCGGACGACTTCGGCAGCTCCACCCCCACGTTCGGCGTCGCGACGAAGGAGGCCGTGAGCAGGAAGAAGATGAGCAACTGAAAGATGCAGTCGATGAGGGGCGTGATATCCAGTATCACCGGCGGCCGCCGAGGCCGGAAGCCCCCCTCCTCCCTGAAGCTCATGCGTCCGCCTGCTGCCCCGCCCCCGCGACGGGCGGCGCCTCGCCCGGCGGGAGAGCGCCTGCCCGGTCGCTCGCTGGCGCGCGCGAGGCCGCGAGCAGGTCCACGATCTCCATCGAGTCCTCCTCCATCTCGACTGCGAGGGCGCTGACCCTCCCCTGGAGGTACCGGTAGCCGACGTAGGCCGGGATCCCCACCATCAGCCCCGCGGCCGTGGTGATCAGGGCCTCCCAGATCCCCGAGGCCAGGGCCCCGGGGCTGACCCCTGCCCCCTTCGCGGCGAGCCCTTCCACCGCCTGAAAGGCCTTGATGAGGCCGGTCACCGTACCGAGGAGCCCGAGCAAGGGCTCGGCCGCAGCGATGGTGCCGACCAGCTCCAGCCACCTCTCGAGGTAGGTCACCTCACGCCGACCAACCTCGGTGATCGCCTCCTTGACGTCACTGCGCGGCTCTCCCGCGTGCTTCAGCCCGGCAGCGACGATGTTGGCCAGGGCGGAGCCGTTCTCCTGGCAGAGGACCTCGGCCTCCGAGAGCTTGGCCTCGCGCACGAGCGCCCGCAGCCGCTGGCGAAACGCGCCGGGGATGACGCGCTCGCGCCGGAGGGCCCAGGCCCGCTCGAGGATGAGGGCGAGCGCCACGACGGAGCCAGCCACGATCGGGTACATGACCGGGCCGCCCTTGAGAAAGAGAAACTCGTAGATCTTGTACATGCGCCTCGTCCCCGAGCGGTGACCGTGCGACCGATCCCTCTCTGGTCTATCGCGGCCCCCGCGCGGTTGCCCGGCGTCAGGGGGTGACGATCGACAGCCCTCGACTCGTGAGCACCCAGAGACGTCCTTCGAGGTCCACGCGCAGATCGCGCACCCCGTCCCCGGCCAGCCCGTGGACCGAGGTGATGCGCAGCGTCTTGCCCCCCTCCCACCGGACCAGCCCCGCGTCGGTGCCGACCCACACCGCGCCCCCCCGCCGCACCACCGCCCGCGCGGTGGCGCTCAACGCGTCGGCGAGGCCGAAGCGCCATTGCCGCCCGTCGTAGCGCCCGAGCCCACGCTGCGTCGCGGCCAGGAGCTCCCCCGCCGGCCCACGGTCGATCGCGTAGAGCAACTCGCTCTCCATCCCCTCGTTCTCGGTGAAGAGGTCGACCCGCTGGCTGCGCACGCGACACGCTCCGCTGTCGGTCGCGAGCCAGGTTTCTTCCCCGGAGAAGTAGATGTCTCGCACGTCGTCGGGGAGGGCGAGGCTTCCCGCGGCGCGGTCCTCCGTCGGTAAGAGCGTGCTCCGGTGGTAGAGCACGTTCCCGTCGGGGCGCAGCACGGCCACTCCCCAGGGGCGGCGCTCGCCGTCAGCGTCCACGTACTGGAGCCCCACCCAGAGCTGGCCCGTCAGGTCGTAGCGGGCGAAGCGCACCTCTCCCTTTCGACCGGGGGGCAGGGTCAGCTTCGCCTCGAAGGCCTTGTCGAAGCGGTCCCCCGCGAGCCGGCTCATCACGACCGACCGTCCCTCGGCGGGCGACCACAGCGCGACCACCGCGCCGGCGCTGTCGGTGAGAAAGGCGTGCACCACCGCCGCCTCAGGAGTGACGACGAGCGGCGAGAAACGCCCCTCGCGGTATCGGAAGGCCCTGCCCCCGCCGGCGAGGTAGCAGGTCTTCTCGAGACACCCGAGCTGCAGCTTCTCGCCGTCGCCCGTCAGATCCAGCGTGCGATACCACTTCACCGAACGCCCGTCGTAGAGGGCGGCGCCGGCCGCACGGGTTCCGATGAGGACCTCGCGGCCGTAGCCGACGATCACCGTCGGGTTCGGCGGGAACCAGGTGTCCACACGCGCGGTGGCGAGCTCGGGCATCGGCAGACGCGAGGGCATCACCGGAGACCGGCTTCCCGCGAGCCGCAGCGGGCCGGCCCGAGAGCTCGACCGTCCGCCGGGGGCCGCCACGGGGGCAAGAGTCCGCACCGCCACGACGCGGCCTCCCGCCG
Organism: Deltaproteobacteria bacterium; assembly: GCA_020848905.1. Taxonomy (NCBI): domain Bacteria; kingdom Pseudomonadati; phylum Myxococcota; class Myxococcia; species Deltaproteobacteria bacterium. Next base: position 128,472 of record JADLHG010000004.1, on the reverse strand, counting down.
AGAGCAGAAGGTCGTCCCCGACGGCGCTGACCCAGTCGAGTGTGTCCTGCGGCTCCACGTCGTACGAGGTCCAGTACGTGCCGTCGAAATACGCCAGGCGTTCGCGCTGGTCGTCGCGCCCCACGACGAGGAGCGCCCCCGTCGCGGAACGCGCCATGCTCCGGACGTGCCGCACGACCTGCCCCTGCGCGGCGGTGAACGCGACGAGCTTGCCGCCCACGAAGCGGTAGACGCCCTCCCCGGCCGTGCCCACCCAGAGCCCGTCGGCCTCGAGGTCGGGGAGCAGCGCGGTGATCTTCGCCCCCGGCAGGTGCGCCCGCCACGCGCCGTCGGCCAGGCGCCCGAGGCCTCCCGGCCCGCCGGCCCAGACTCCATTTTCCGTCGCGACCATGGCGGTGACCCGCGGGCCCGGGACCGCCCCTACGGGCTGATTACTCCACACCCCGGCGCGGTGCTGGCTGATCCCGCGGTCCGTGGCGACCCAGAGCCCCGACCGCGGATGGCCCGCGATGGCCGTCACGCGGTCGCTCGCGAGCCCCTGGGCCTTGGTCAGGCGAACCCACTCCCCGCTCCGACGGTGGAAGCGGATCACCCCCCCCGGTGTTCCCGCGTAGAGGTGCTCGCCGAAGGCCGCGAGGGAGGTATAGGGGAGCGTCTCGCTGAACGCGTGCAGCTGGCTGAACCCGGTCTCCCGGGGAGCCTCCGTGTCGGTCGGCAACGTCCCTTCCGCGCCCCCGCCGTGCTTACAGCCTGCGGCGAGCAGCCCGAGGAGGCTTGCACTGAGCCAGAGCCTTTTCATCGGACGATCCTCTCGGCTGAAGCGAGACCGGGGCGCCACACCAGACGACGACACGCACCCACAAGGGGTCTGGGTACCAGGGCCTGGCGAGCCGTGTCAAGGACGGGGCCCAGCCGGCGCGCGCAGAGGCCCCGACCCGCAACCGACAGTGGTCCTCCGACGGACGGATGCTACGCTCTAGAGGAAGGCAGTGCCGATGTACCGTCGAGATCGCGCCCTGGGAGTTCGTGCGGGAGGACGCCTCCCGACGACGATCGTGATGGCAGCGCTGTCGCTCGCGCCGACCCTCGCCGGCGCGCAGCCCGAGCTCGTCACGGGCCAGACCCATCTCGTGCAGGTCAGCCCCGCCCCGACGGGCGGCCTCGAGGCCGGCATCCCGCGCAGCGGCTGGTACGCCCGCGCCACGGAGCTGGACCTGCGAAGCCAGTGGGAGGAGTCGTACCAGGCGTATCAGCGCGCGCGCGACGAGTTCCGCCAGCTCCTCGTCGAACGGCCCCAGCTGCAGCGCCTGCTCGACGGATGGGTGGCAAAGGCGGAGTTCCAGATGGACCTCAGCCGCAACCTCCAGAGCAACGCCACCTACCTCGCCCTCGCGGCCTATATTCCGGCGAGCACGCGGTACTATTGGGCCGAGCACAAGCACAACAAGTGGCTCGCGATCCGCGCCTTCACCGGGCAATCCCACGCCCGGCTGCTCGCCGAGGTCCTCGCCGACTACCAGCGCGTCATCGCCCAGAGCCCGACCTACTACTACGTGCAGCTCGCTCGACTCTCTCTGGCCGCGCTCCTCCACGAGACCGGCCAGCGCCAGCGGGGCTGGCAGGAGTTCAGCCGGCTCTCGCACCCCCTGCCGAGCTGGCTCGACGTCCAGCTCGCCCACTACTACGTCGCTGCCGGACACCTCGAGCGCGGGTTCCGGACGCTGCAGCGCGTCTCGACCCACAACCGGTACGGGCTGGCGCACATCTTCCGCTCGAACCAGTTCGACCCCTTGCGCACCGACCCACGTTTCCAGCGCCTGCTCGCCGCCCCCTGACGCTCGCTGCGCGCCGCCGAGGAAGGGTGGCCTGCGACCCCTCGTAGGCTGTCGCAGGCGTGCTATGGTGCGAACGATGAAACGGTCGCTTCTCCCGCTGTTCGTGGCGCCCTTCTGCCTCGGCTGGGCCGTCTCGGAGCCTGGCCTGCCGACGGGGCAGAGCCACATGGTGCAGGTGACCTCGAGCCCCACGGCAGGCCTCGAGGCGGGGATCCCTCGACGGGGCTGGTACGCCAAGGGGATCGACCTCGACCTCCAGGGGCGCTGGGAGGAATCCTACGCCGCCTATCAGAAGGCCCGCGAGGAGTTCGTGGAGTGGCGCCGCCAGCGCCCGCGGTGGGCGAAGATGATCGACGGCTGGCTGATGAAGTGCGACTACCAGCTCGAGCAGTCGAGCCGGCTGCGCTATCGCCCCTACCACACGAGCTGGCGCTACCCGTCGTCGGCGGCGAGCAACTACTACTATCGGGCGACCGCCAAGCACAACAAGTGGCTCGCCATCCGCGCCTTCACCGGGCAGGCCCACCGCAAGCTCATGCAGGAGGTCCTCGAGGACTACCAGGCGGCGCTCAAGCAATACCCGACGCATCAGTCGGCGCGCCTCGCCCTCGCCACTGCCTACCACGAAGCCGGTCAGGCGAAACGCGCGGTGCAGGAACTCCAGAAAGTGCCGCGACCCATCCCTCGATGGCTCGCGCTGCAGGAGGCCTACTACCACACGGCGGCGGGCCAGGTGGACCGCGCCTTCGCGTTGCTCAGCGACGCGATGGCCTACAGCAGCAGTTCGAGGCTGCACATCCTGCGCAGCAACGACTTCGACCGCCTGCGCGCCGACCCGCGTTTTCGCAGGCTGGTCGGTGAGCCGTGACGCTGTTGACAGCCACGATGCAAGCTGCTAGGACACCCACACCTCTGGGGCTGTAGCTCAGCTGGGAGAGCGCATGACTGGCAGTCATGAGGTCGTGGGTTCGATCCCCATCAGCTCCACCAGGTAGCCGTTCGAAACCCCGCCGTGCTCCGCACCGCGGGGTTTCGCTTTTTCGCCCCCCCTTGAGATCCCCACGTCCCAGGCGTAGAGTGACACCTCGCGTCAACCCCCTAGACCTGCGAGGACCCATGGGCACAGCCAAACTGATCGTGGAAGGCCAAGAGTTCGAGCTTCCAATCATCGAGGGTACGGAGGGCGAGCGGGCAATCGACATCGGCAATCTTCGGGATCGAACGGGGCTCATCACCCTGGATCCCAGCCTCGCGAACACGGGCGCGTGCAAGAGCAGCGTCACGTTCATCGACGGGGAGAAAGGAATCCTGCGCTACCGAGGCTACCCCATCGAGGAGGTGGCCTCGCGGGCCCGCTTCACGGAGGTCTGCTACCTCCTCATCTACGGACACCGGCCGAGCAAGGAAGAGCTCACGAAGTTCCGCGCGCAGATGACCTATCACACGCTGATCCACGAAGACATGAAGAAGTTCTTCGAGGGTTACCCGCCGACGGCTCACCCGATGGCCATCATGGCGGCCATGCTGGCCTCGCTCTCGACGTTCTATCGCGAGTCCGACCGTCCCGAGGACATCGAGCTCAACATCATTCGCATCCTGGCCAAGGCGAAGACCGTCGCCGCGTTCTCCTACAAGAAGTCGATCGGCCAGCCCTTCGTCTACCCGCGCAACGACCTGAGCTACCCCGCCAACTTCCTGCGCATGATGTTCGCAGTCCCCGCCGAGGACTACCAGGTGCCGAAGGTCCTCGAGGAGGCGCTGAACGTCCTGCTCATCCTGCACGCCGACCACGAGCAGAACTGCAGCACCTCGACCATGCGCATGGTGGGCAGCAGCGAAGCGAACCTGTTCGCCTCCGTCTCGGCTGCGGTCTGCGCGCTCTGGGGGGCACGCCACGGTGGCGCCAACCAGGAAGTGATCGAGATGCTGGAGCAGGTGCACGCGGCCGGCGACGACTGCAAGACCTACCTCAGCAAGGTGAAGGATAAGAAGACGGGCATCCGGCTGATGGGCTTCGGCCACCGAGTCTACAAGAACTTCGACCCCCGGGCGAAGATCCTGAAAGCGGCGGCGGACCGGATCTTCGACCAGCTCGGCATCTCGGACCCCACGCTCGAGCTGGCCAAGCACCTCGAGGAGGCGGCGCTCTCCGACCCCTACTTCGTGGAGCGCAAGCTCTATCCGAACGTGGACTTCTACAGCGGGATCATCTACCGGGCCATGGGCATCCCCACCAACATGTTCACGGTGATGTTCGCGCTCGGGCGGGTACCGGGCTGGATCGCCCAGTGGAAGGAGATGCGTGAGGATCCGACGGGATATCGGATCCAGCGTCCGCGCCAGGTCTACATGGGGGCGACCAAGCGGACCTTCGAAGACTGGGGTACGAAGTAGCCTCTCGCCGTCGCACCGGCTACGGGCCGGTGCGGCGCCTCCCCCACCACGCCCACCGCACGCCCTGGCTCAAGGCCGCGCCAGAGCTGTCGATGGAGTTAGTACGGGTTCGAGCAGGAGGGACAGAATGGGGAGCATGGAACAGCCGGCGCGCATCCTTCTCGTAGACGACGAGCCGCTCATCCTCTCCGCCTACCAGCGGACCCTGCGAGGACTGGGGGTCGAGCTCGAAGTCGCGGAGGGGCCGCTCCAGGGGCTGAGGCTCCTCGAGGGACGGGCCGCGGACGTGGTCATCGCCGACTACCGCATGCCCGGCATGAACGGGGACGCGTTTCTCGAGCAGGTCCGGCAGCGCTGGCCCGACACGGTACGCATCCTGGTGACGGCGTACACCGACGTACATATGGTCGAGGACGTCGTGCGGCGCGGAGGCGTGTTCCGCTTTCTCACCAAGCCCTGCGAGGCGCAGAAACTGAAGGAAGCGGTCAACGAGGCCATCGACCAGCACCGTCGGGTGCTCGCGACCCACCGCGACTCGGCCAAGTTGAAGCTCGACCTGCACAGTTATCGGCACCTCTTCGACAGCTCTCCCGAGCCGATGATGATCGCCGACCTGGACGGCCGGCTAGCCGAGGTGAACGAGGCCTTCAGTCGCTCCGCGGGGGAGAGCCGCGAGGAAGCCCTGCGCGCACGCCCCACGATCATGTGCGGCCGTGAGGCTCCGGGGTGCCCCTGGGAGACGATCCGCGCGTCCCTCGAGCGGGACGCGCAGTGGTCCGGTGAAGTCCGTCACGGCGATAGGTTCGCGCTGCTCAGCATCTCCACGCTTCGGGACGGCGAGGGGAAGCCCTACGCCTACGCCGCGATCGAGAAGGACGTCACGGCGCAGCGGCACCTCGAACAGGCCAGCCGTGCCGCGCAGTACGAGGTCATCCTCGCCCTCGCGAAGCTGGCCGAGTACCGCGACCCCGAGACGGGAGCGCACCTCGAGCGAATGCGTCGCTACAGCCAGACCCTCGCGCGGGAGATCGCTCGCTCGCCCAAGTACCAGGGCCAGCTCGACCCGGACTACGCCGAAGCCATCTTCTACTCGAGCCCGCTCCACGACATCGGCAAGGTAGGTATCCCCGACTCCGTGCTGCTCAAGCCCGGCAAGCTCACGCCCGAGGAGTGGGTGACGATGCAGCGGCACGCCAACATCGGGGCCGAGGTGCTCGCCGTCGCCGGAGACACGCTGTCGCACAAGACCTGGCTGGCGCTGGCGCGCGTCATCGCGCTGCAGCACCACGAGAAGATGGACGGCTCGGGGTACCCGAACGGCCTCAAGGGCGAGGAGATCGACATCTCGGCGCGCGTCGTGGCCCTGGCCGACGCCTACGACGCGATCACCTCCCGGCGCGTCTACAAGGCCGCGCTTCCGCACGAGGAGGCGAGGCGGCGCATCCTCGAGTCCTCCGGGTCGCACTTCGATCCCGACGTGGTGGAGGCCTTCCTGCGCTGCGAGGCGGAGTTCGTGGCGATCAAGGAGCGCTACACCGACCTCGAGGCGGAGGAGCTCCACGAGAAGGAGCGCTACCTGAGTCTGGCCCACGCGCCTGCGGCAAGCTGAGGGCCCTCGCGCCGGCTACGGACCGACGATCACGGTCCCCGACACCCCGACGATCCACGCCACGTTGGTCCCGAGCGGACCCCCGTCCCGCGGCACGCCCGCGTCGAGGCGACCGGTGCGCGCCGTCCCCCAGATCCCCTCCAGGCGACGCGCCGTGATGCAATCGTAGAGGTCGAACGTCGCGCCGTTCGTGTACGAGGGACCTCCCGAGACGCGGAGGAGCGAGCCGTCCCAGCCCACGACGTAGATCACGCTGCCGTCGTCGGCGGGGCCCCACACCGCCCTGAAGAACTGCTTTGGCGTCCCCTCGACCGCCTCCCACTTGCTGCCGTTGAAGTGCAGGAGCGTGCCCGCGAGGCCCACCGCGTAGACGTCGTTTCCACCGCGCCCCCAGACGGCGCGGAGCTGCTTGGCCGTGCCGGTCTGCGCCTTGGTCAGGCCGGTGGACGAACCCGAGAGCACCGTGCCGAAATCGCCCACGATGAAGACCTGATTGGGGCCCGCTCCCCACACGTCCGCGAGCTTCTCCTCCACGCCGCTGGCGACGCGGGTCCAGACCGTGCCGTTGTAGAAGACCACCGCTCCGCGGTCGCCGGCCGCGTAGACGGCCTGCGGTGCCGCCCACACGCCCCAGAGGTTGCGTCGCGCGGCCACCGCGGCGTCGCCGGTCGGCACCCCGCCGTCGGTCGACACGAACACCGTGGGTGGCGGAGAGCGGTCCTGCCACGTCTGCCCGTCGAACTGGAGCACGGTCCCGCCGAAGCCCACGGCCCACACATCGGTCGCGGACGATCCCCACACCGCCGTCAGGTCCTGCTTCGTCGGTGTCGCCTGCGCCTTCCAGGTCTTGCCGTCGTAGTAGATGACCTTCCCCTGCGAGCCCACCGCGAAGACCTGCGTCGGCGACGCGCCCCACACGTCGAACAGGTTGGCCAGGCCGCCGCCGGGGCCGAGGCTCACCGCTTCGCCGGGATCTTCCGGCTTCCAGTTGTGCGGAGCGCCGTCGCTGCAGCTCCTCCCCGGCACGCCACCGTCGGGAGTCGGCGCGCGCGCGTCGGCACTGACACCGAGAGGCTTGCACGCCGCGGCAGCGAGGGCCAGGAGCGCGACCGCGAGCACCCGCGCCGTCGCGCGATGGGGCGGAGCGTGACCGCGACCGGTCGTGCGTTCGCGCGTCCTCATTGCTGCAACGACACCGCAACCGTCTTGGTGTTCCCCGCCTCCACGTCGACGGTCACCTCGCGGCTCAGCCCGAGCTCCGGATTGACGAACTTCAACCGATGGCGCCCGGGCGCGACCTTCACGCCGTAGATGGGCGTGTTCCCGCGCAGCCGGCGCCCGTTCAGGTACACCACCGACCAGGGCCAGCTGTTGCAGTTGAGTGCCGCGACCTCTTCACCTCGGGCGGGCGCGGTGCCACGCCCCGCGCGCCGGTGCGGCGCGGGATCCTTCGGCTCGCGCGCCTCGGGGGGCGCCTCCGGAGCCGCCGTCGCTCCTCCCTCCTCGGCCTTCAGCGAGGGAGGCACGAGGTGCTCGGTGGGCGGCGCGACCGGCGGCGTGGAGGGCTCGCGACCGGTCAGCGTGGCCCCTCCGTGCGGCTCGCCGAAAACTCCCACCCAGACGGCGATGCCCAGCGCCACCGCTGCCGCCAGCGCCCCCGCGACCCAGGGCCAGGCGTGCCGCTCACGCTTCGGGCGCGTCGCGGCCTTCGCCGCCGAGATGGCCACGGTCCCCATCGACAGCAGGTCCTCGGTGCTCGCGGTGGCCGCATCCACCTTGATGCCCGCCTTCGCGAGCTGGAGGAGCAACCGGTCGCGCAGGGCGTCCGACGACGGTCCGGCCTGGGCGAGCTCCCACGCGAAGAGATCGCGCATCACGTGACCGAGCTTCTCCGCGGTGTAGTCCGGCCATCTCCCGTGGAGGTACTGCGTGAGCGCCACCTGCAGGTCCCCCGCCCGCTGATGGCGCTCCGCGGGGCTCCGAGCCATGGCCTTGAGCACGATCTGGTCGAGCGCGAAGTCGACCTCCGGATTGTAGTGGCTGGGCGGCTTCACCTCGTCCGTGCGCGCGCGCTCGAGGATCTCCGCTTCGCTCTCACCGTCGTAGGGCCGCCGGCCCGAGAGTGCCTCGTAGAGCAGCGCGCCGAGGGAGTAGATGTCGCCCCGCGGAGCGGCCGGCTCTCCGTCGAGCTGTTCGGGGGCGAGGTAGCAGGGCTTGCCGCGGACCACGCCGTCGGCGGTACCGGCCTTGGTCGCGGCCAGCGCGATGCCGAAGTCCGTCAGCTTCACCTCGCCGTTGTACGAGATGAGCACGTTGTGCGGCGTCACGTCGCGATGGATGACGGCGCGGTTCGTCCCGGTGGCGTCCGTGTACGCGTGCGCGTACTGCAGGCCCTTGCAGACCTCCGCCGCGATGAAGAGCACAGCCGGCACGTCCAGCCGCTGTCCCCCCTCGGCCACGCGACGCAGCACCTGATGCAGGTTCTGCCCCCGGATGTACTCCATCGCGAGGAAGTAGACGCCCTCCACCTCGCCGAAGTCGAAGACCTGGGTGATGTTGCCGTGCGTCAGGGGCAGCGCGATCTTGGCCTCTTGCACGAAGAGCGACATGAAATCGCTGTTGCTCGACAGCGCCGGCAAGATGCGCTTGATGCACAGATGCTTCTCGGCCCCGGCCGCCGTAGCGAGCCGCGCCCGGAAGACCTCCGCCATTCCCCCTTTCGCGAGCAGCTCGAGAAGCTCGTAGCGGCCGAAAACGGTGGGCTGCGTCGGCTGAGGACCCGCCGCACTCACATTAGGCTCCGTCTCGAAACGTCCATCCTCTGAGTGGTCAGCGGCGTCGACCCTCTGCCAGCGACGGGTTTCCCGCCCGGCGGCGCACAAAGCGTGCTACAGTGTGAAGCACTCCAAGCATACCCAGAGACGATGACCTATCGCAAGCCTGTAGTCGGCCTTCTCGTGGCCACGGCGCTGACGAGTGCCCTCCTCGGCGCGTGCACAGACGCTGGCCTCTATCAATGGAAGCGAGACCCCTACCAGGCGAACAAGCTCACCGTCTCCGGAACCGTGTGCAGCGACGATCCCCGGCAGAGGAACTTCCCGGTGAAGATCCTCTTCATGATCGACACCAGCCAGTCGCTCGCCTCCGACGCCAACGACCCGAGCGGCTTCCGCGGCAAGGCCGTCGACGACATCACCACCACGTGGGGCAAGAACCCGAACTACTCGTTCGGCATCATCGCGTTCGGCGCGAAGGCGCGAAATCTGATCGACGAGGGATTCACGCGCGACTCGTCGAAGCTGAGCTCCGCCGCGGCGTCGGTCCAATCCTCGGGGGGCGCCGGTACCGCCGCGGGTTGCATCGCCGGAAGGTGCCGCGACCTGCGGGCCGCGATGAGCCTCGCCAACAGCATCATCACGGGGGACATCCTCTCGGGGAATCCGGGGCTCGTCGCCCGCACGACCTACGTGCTCGTGCTCTTCTCGGGGGGCTCGCCCGTCCCCGCGATGAGCCGCTGCGCGTGCCGCGACAAACAGACCGAGACGCTCGTGGACAACTGGCAGGGCTGCCCGTGGACCGAGTGCGACGGCTGCAAGGTCACCTGCCCGGCCAGCACCACGTGCAAGGACACCCAGTGCTTCCCGGTGTGCAACCCCGAGTGCGACGACCGGCAGTTCTGCGACACCGACTTCGTGTGCAAGGACAAGGACGACAGCTTCAGCGGGAACCCGACGGTGCCACCCGTGTCGGGGCAGCCCGTCGGCATCCCGGACACGTTCACGCAATGGTACCTCCCGGCGAAACACGGGCTCGACGCCTCCAAGCTGGGCGGCGCGAAGAGCTGCCAGCTCGCCTGCGTCTATCCCGCCGGAGGGCACCCGGATTCCTGCGAGGAGCGGCAGCTCATCGCCACCGTGCGCGAGCTGCGCGACTTCGCGAAGAAGAACGGCGCCGCACAGCTGCAGCTGCACACCACCTACCTCCCCGACAAGGAGCAGCGTCAGGCCCCGGACCCGTTCCTCCCGCCCTGCAACGACCCCGCCGCCGACGAGGCGCGGACGGTGCGCCTGCTCAGCGAGATGGCCTTCGCCGGCGACGGGGGATTCACGCAGTTCGGACAGGCGAGCGCCATCACCTTCAAGGACGTGGATCTGCACACCAGTCGGGACGCTCTCGTGATCAAGGAGCTCGTCGTGACGAACGCCAACGTCATGACCGACGCGCAGGGGATCCACGCCGACTCGGACCAGGACGGGCTCCCCGACGAGGTGGAACAGAAGATCGGGCTCTGTCAGAGCGACCGCGATACCGACGGCGACGGGCTCGGCGACGCCGTGGAGGTGAAGCTCTCGACGGATCCGCTGGTCCCCAACGACCCCGTCGAATGCGTCGACCTCATCGCCACGCAGACGCCGGGAGAGGATCTGTGCAAGCCCGGCACGAGCAAGAGCTGGAAGACCTACGAGGACAAGGACAAGGACTCGCTCAACGCCTGCGAGGAGCGGCTCCTCGGCACCGAGGATTCGCTGTTCGACAGCGACGCGGACGGGATCCCGGACAAGGTGGAGTTCGTGGCCGGGACCAACTACCTCGAGGTGGATCCCTTGCGCGACGCCGACTTCGACGGGGTGGTGAACCGCGAGGAGGTTCGCGGCCACACGGACCCACGCTCGAACGACGCGCAGGGGCAGCTCGACCTCGCCTACCGCTACGAGGAGGTGGACGAGGGGGTCAAGACGGTGCACAGCTACAGCCAGCCCCCGACGATCACCGGGGTCATGCTCAAGAACGTCTCGGCGCAGTCGGCTCCCGGCGTGGGGTACCTGCGCTTCAACCCGGGCCCGCCCCCGACGCTCTCCTGGCGCAGCCCGGCCGACATGGGACCCGGCGGGGACTTCGGGCCGCCCGTCGACATCAGCAAGAACAACAACGAGGGCTACCAGCTCGTCTCGAAGCCCAACAAGGAGCACTTCGTCACCGTGCTGGTCGAGGGTCCGGCCTCGTATCCGCCGAAGGAGCTGATCGACAAGATCGTGATCAGCGCCGCCCCACGCAATTGCCTGCGGTTTCGAGTTCGTAACATCACTTTGCTCGACACGGCGAAGGACCCCGAGCTCAAGACCACGGGGAACAACACCGTCTTCATCTTCTTCGCCGAAGCGCCGAAGAACGCGAAGGACGGCTTCGGCATCTTTCGCGTGGCGAGCGTGCGACTCAACTACACCAAGGGTCCCCCCGAATCGCGGACCCCCAAGGCCGCAGAGCTGTCGTTCGCCGACGACGACTTCGTCCTGTTCGAATGAAATGAAATGATCGGAAAAGGCACCCTCATGCACGACCCCAAGGCGGGCACCGGGCCGCGTGTCGAACGCAGGTGGCCCCTGCTCTCGATCGCGCTCGTCGCCCTCGGCTGTTCCGGAAGCGGAAGCTACGGCAGCTGGACCAACGAGGAGACGGGCACCGTCACGGGGCTCCCCGAGGCGGCGCTCCTGCGGGGCCAGCTCACGCTCGAGAGCCAGCGCACCCTCGGCGGCGCCGCGCCGAGCAGCATCACCGCGGCGCTGCGGCTCGTGGACACCACGCAGGGCTACCGGGTCTCGCGCACGACGGAGGGGATGGCGTTTCCACCGGCCTGCTTCGGGCTCACCGGAGCGGTGCAGGAAACCTGTCGGCCGGGCTTCTCCAAGCCCTGCCCCCAACAGCCGCTCGACGTGGACCGGGCGGAGCTCTCGTCGCCCACGGCGGCGGTGGCCTTGAAGCGGAACAGCGCGGGGAACTACGGGGCCGAGGCCGTGCCCGAAGCGATCTTCAACGGCGAGCTCACCGCGAAGGTGACGGGGAAAGCCGACAAGGGGTTCTTTCCGACCTATCAGCAGACGCTGAGCCCCCCCGAGGCGATCGAGCTCGAGGTCCCCGACTTCAAGACGCCGCCGCAGGTGGGCGGAGCCGACTTCAAGCTCCAGTGGGTCCCCGGGAACGGAGACCACGTGGAGATCACGGTGCGGGTGAAAGACTCCCCAATCACGGACAAGGTCGTGTGCCTCGTGCAGGACGACGGACGGCACGCCATCAACGCGGGGGCCTTCGAATGGTTCCGCAACGGGGACCCGCCGCTCAAGGCCCAGGACATCTTCCTCGTCACGGTGAAGCGCGTGCGCGCCAAGGTCGATGCGGTCGACGCGAAGACCAGCGTGCAGCTCAAGAGCTCGAGCCAGGTCGAGTTCGCGGTGGCGCAGTAGGCCGGCGAGGACGGTGGGCCATTGAGTTGGGGGGGGCGGCACTGGATCTCAGGATCGCGATCATGTTAACCTCTCGAGGCGCATCACTCTTTGCCGACTGCCCCCTGGGCTCGCCGTCGCCCCTTGCTGCAGCGTGGTGCGACCCAGGCATTGGAAACGGGGCCGAGGAGCGGTGCGAAGTCCGGAGCGCAGCAGAGCTCGCGTCGCCGGTACAGCGGAGAGCCAAATAACCGATGAACGTCATTCCCCACACAGAAGTCCTCGTGGACCACCGCCCTGGCGCGCGCTGCCTGCTGAAGCCCATCACCCTCGCAGCCGTGATGGTTCTGGTGGGCCTCGGCGCGCTCGAGGCCAGCGCGTCTCCGCGCTTGGACGTGCGCGAGGGGGTGCCGCGCCTCAGCCCCCCGTCGGGACCGGTGCTCGTGGCCTCCCGCCGCCGCCGCAAGCGTCCGACGGTGGCGCCGGTGGTGCGCAAGCCCAAGAAGGGCGGCGCCAAGGCGGGGGGAGCCAAGGGAGACGCCGACGCGAGCGAGGGTGGCTCCGAGGGCGCGGACGGCGCCGCGGCGGGCGGCGGCAGCGAGGGGGGGGAGGGAGGCGGCCAAGCTTCAGCGCCGCCTCCGTCGGCTGGAGCGCTGCAGCGGGGCGCACGCGTGGAATTCGACGGCCGCCTCGTGCAGGGGCAGATGGCCAAGTCGGGCGCGATCTACCTCTTCGCCCGCAAACGCAGCCAGCTCCGCAGCATGGTCAAAGAGCGCACGGACTACCGCAAGGAGATCCTGCGAACCGTCTATCCGAGCTACGAGTCGAACTGATGCACGTTCTACCTTTCGCCCCCCGCGTCCGGGACGCCCGAGACGAGCGCACAGCCCACGGGTGCCGATGAGCAAGCGCGAAGCGGGCGCGGTCGAGGTCTTCGTCTTCAAGGGCAGCCGGTTCCTCGGCTCGCGCTGCTTCACGCAGCGAACGATCGTCATCGGTCGCGGCTCGGGGGCGACGCTGAAGCTCAGCGATCCGGGGATCTCGGAGAAGCACGCCATCGTGCGCGTCGAGGGAGGCACGGTCGTCCTCGCCGACAACAAGAGCAAGACGGGCGTGTACGTGAACGGCGAGCGCATCGACGTTCGCAAGATCAATTCGTTCGACGAGATCACGATCGGCTCCTTCCGCATCAAGCTGGCGCTCATGGGCTCCGAGGAGGAGGACCACGGCTTCGGCCACGAGCGCAGCGCGACGGACACCCAAGGGGGGCTGCACCCCGACCTCCAGGAGGCGGGCGACGACGAGGGACGGACGCGCGTCCGGGCAGCGCCCGAGCCCGAGGAGGCCCGCACGGGGGCCACGGTTCCCCGCATCACGCCCGCCGCGCGACGGAAGAGCCCGTCAGCCGTCGTCGGTGAGAGCGACGCGCCCGCCCGGGGTCGCCCGGCCGAGCCCAAGGGGCGGACGCGCGCTGCACGAGGCGACCAGGGGGCCGAAGAGGAGTTCGCAGCGGATCCACGCACGCGCCGGGAGGGTCCGGGCAAGAAGGCCCGCCCCGCCGCGCGACCGCCAGCCGACGAGACGGACGAGCCGGCGGCCAAGCGTAAGAAGGGCCTTTTCGGTCGCGCGCGCCCCGAGGAGGACGAGGAGGAGCTGGCCTCGGACCACGGGCAGGACACTATGGCCGAGCTGGATCTCGGCCCGGCCCCCGCCGACGTGGCCCCACCGGGCGGCGCCCTCGGTGACGACGAGGACGAGGACGAGGCCTGGGTGCCCCCCTTCTCGCTGCTCGAGAACGTCGTGCGCGAGCGGTTCAAGACCCAGCTCTCGGCCGCGGGAGAGGAGATCGTCGAGGTCATTCGCTACCGCGACGGCGACATCCTCGACCTGATGCGCGCCGAGGCGGGCAAGGGCGTCTCCGTCGGCCACGACGACTTCACCCTGGTGGTGATGGAGCCCGACGGTCGCGCGCAGCTTTACTTCCAGAAGGGCTTCTCGGGCACGGTGGTGAGCGGCGGGAAGGCCCGGCCGATCAAGAAGCTCTGCGTGGACAAGTATCTGGTGAGCGAGAAGGACGAGCTCTACGCCGTCGAGCTGCAGGACAAGGACTACGCCCAGGTGATCCGAGACGAGGCGGGCTACCTCGTTCGGTTCGTTCGCCCACCGCTCGTTCCGCAGGCCCCGTTCAAGCCGCACTTCAGTCTGCAGGGGGTCCAGGCCTTCGTCGGCAGCCTGGCCTTCCACTTCCTAGTCTTCGTACTCCTCGGGTTCACCTCCTCGAGCAGCGAGGAGCTGAAGGTAGCGGACGACGCCGAGCGCTTCGCCCAGGTCGACATGAAAGACCTGAAGATGGAGAAGCCGCCGGAGGAAGAGAAGAAGCCGGATCCCGAGCCGGAGCCGGAGCCCGAACAGCCGCCCGAGACGGTGCCCGAGAAGCCGAAGAAGATCGAGCAGCCGAAGCACACGCCGAAGAAGCCAGTGAAGGTGGTCCGGCAGCCGGAGCCGAGGGAGCCCTCCCCTCCCCGCCCGAGCAAGGAAGAGCGGGCGCGCGCGGCAGCGCAGCAGAAGCAGGTCGGGAACGTGCTCTCGGCCCTGCAGAACATCAAGCCCGCGGGCGGCCCCGGCCGCGCCGACCTGAAGTCGCTCGCCAGCAACATCTCCGCGGTGCGGGCCCCCTCCGGCACGGCGTCCGACTTCAAGGTCTCGGGGGTGATCGGCAAGCTTCCCGGCAACGCGGTACGACTCTCCGGCGGCTTCGGCGGATCGGGCGGCCGCGACACGAAGGTGGGAACGCAGCTGCTGCGCGGGTCGAACGTGGGCTCGATCAAGGCCATCGCCGGCACCGGGACGCGCGTACGCGGCCGGGTCGGCAAGGCGCCGACGCGCGCTATCTCTGCGACGGGCGGCGTCCTCTCGCGCGAGGCGATCCAGAAGGTCGTGGCCGAACACATGGCCGCCATCCAGGCCTGCTACGAACGCCAGCTCATCCACAATCCGGGGCTAGCCGGAAAGGTCGTCTTCGATTGGGTCATCTCCACCTCGGGCAGCGTGTCCTCCGCGCGCATGGTGTCGTCCAGCGTGGCCAACCCCGCGGTGGCCTCGTGTATCTTGGGTGAAATCCGTACCTGGCACTTTCCCCAGCCCCAGGGGGGCTCGGTACAAGTTCGCTACCCGTTCGTCTTCCGCATCCAGGGCTTCTAGCAGACCGGGGCTTGCGCATGGCTAAACGCTTTCGGACGCACACGCTGGCGGTGGTTGCAGCGCTCGTCGCACTTCCCACCGCGACGCTCGCCAAGGGTACGGATCCCGACTGGGAGGAGACCGACAAGCTCCCGGCGGTTCAGAACCGGCGCTACCGCATGGAGCACGAGTTCAACCTCGGCATCGGAGTGCTGCCCGTCGACGCCTTCTACAAGGGTCTTACCGCGTCGGGGGGCTACGCGTGGCACATCACGGACCTCTGGGCCGTCGAGGGGCGGGGTTACTACTCCCAGAACTTCAAGACCTCGCTCCGCGACAAGCTGGAGAACAACTTCGGCGAGCCGCCGAGCAAGTTCGCCCAGGTGCGCTGGTACGCGGAGCTCGGCCTGCTCTTCAAGCCGCTCTACGGAAAGCTCGCCTTCCTCAACAACCAGCAGGTCTACGGCGAGGTCTTCCTCTCCGCCGCCGCGGTGGTCTCGCGCATGGACGGCGGGAAGGCCACGGAAGCCGAGCCGCAAGGACAGGGGCCGCGCATGGCCTTCGGGGGCGCTCCGGGCTTCGGGTTTCGCGGCTGGCTGAGCGAGCGGTGGTCCCTCCGCTTCGACTTCCGCTCGCACATCGTCGCCGCCGCGGGCGAGCTCTACTACCCGATCACCCTCACCCTGAGCCTCGCCCTCTCCACCAGGAGCGACCTATGATCGGGCGAAAGACCGCCGCGGCGACAATCCTGCTGTCAGCCGTCCTCCTGGCGAGCGCACCCGCGTCCGCCGACGTGACCAGCGAGCAGGGGGGCGAGCTCTACTCCATCGAGCGCCGAAACCTAATGGGCAGCCACGAGATCTCGTTTCTCGTCGGAGTCCTGCCGATGGACGCCTTCGCGAAGGGCCTGACCCTCCAGGGCGCCTACACCTATCACTTCAGCCACCTCATCGCCTGGGAGATCCTCGGCGGCACCTACTCCTTCAACCTCGACACCGGCCTCGAGAAGCACCTGAAGGAGACCTTCGACGTGCAGCCCGAGAAGGAGGGGCAGCTGTACGCCATGCTCCAGTCGAACTTCGTCTTCAAGCCGCTCTACGGCAAGCTGGCGCTGGCCAACGACCGCTTGCTCGCGACGGAGCTCTTCTTCGAGGTGGGTCCGGCGCTCGGGTTCTTCACCGCGGCGATCCCCGTCGGCTTCAACGCCGGCGTGGGGCTCCGCTTCTTCCTCGGCAAGTACTTCTCGCTGCGGTTCGACATCCGCGATTACCTCTTCTTGCCCGACTTCAAGTCGGTGAAGAACCATCTCTACCTGTCTTTGGGGCTGAGCCTGACCTTCGGCTTCGCCGACGAGGTGCCCCATGAGGAATAGGCCCACCCTCGCGCTGCGCCTCCTCCCGGCGCTCCTCCTCGGCGCGCTGCTCGTCGCCGCGCCTACGCCGGCGCGGGCGCAGAAAGCAGCGGCCCTCTTCGCGCGGGCGAAGGAGGCCTTCGACTCCCGGCAGTACGCTCGGGCGGCGCGCCTCTGCTGGCGCTACATCGCCACCAACAAGGAAGCGGCCGAGAAGTACGAGAGCGCGCAGTTCTTCCTCGCCGCGTCGCTCGAGAAGCTCGGCTTCTATCATGGCGCCGTGGAGTACTACTTCCAGGTCGCCAACAACCGGCGCACGCCCGAGCTCCTCCCGCGCGCCATTCGCGCGCTCGAGGCGCTCAGCCTCTCGCGGCCGATCGACGAGAGCCTGATCCTGCGGGATCTCGTCGGCGACACGGACTTCGGCGACCTCCCCGACGACCTGGCCGACTTCGTGAACTACTGGCAGGGGGTGAGCAACCTCCACCGCGGCCTCGACGACTGGGCCGGTGAGCGCTTCAACAAGATCGGCCGCCAGGGCTACTACTACTTCGCGGCGCTCTACGTCGCGTCGGTACGGCTGCTCCACCCGAGTGACGACCAGCGCAAGGAAGCCGCCGTCACCTCGTTCGCGCGCCTCTTCGGGCCGCTCGACCTCGGCTCGGCCCTCGAGGCGGTGCGTCGCCGGGGAGAGGGCGACAGCAAGCTCGGGTACGCGCTCAAGTCCCTCATCAACGACGACAACATGCTGGCCGTGCAGTACGGCAAGCTCCCGAAGGGCTGGGAGGACGAACTGACGATGCTCGGGCTGGCGCGCGTGGCCGCCGAGACGGGCGCCCTCCTCGACCGAGCCAAGGAATCCGACGAGGAATCGCTCGGTCGGCCCTTTGCCTACAACGTCGAGATCGGCGGTATGCCGGTCTACCGCCGCGCCCCGCGTTTCGAGGCCCGCGCCGGGGCGATCCGAGCCGTCGCGGCGCGCCTGCTCCCGGTGCGGCAGATCCGGGGCCAAGCCCTCCACGCCCTGGCCCGCCTGCTCTACGAGCACAAGCGCTTCGGCGCCGCGTACGAGACCCTCGGGCAGATCCCGAAGAACACGGAGCTCAGCTCGGAGATCCTCCTCGAGCGCGCGTGGGCCAAGTACAAGGCGGGCGACCCGCACCGCGCGATGGGACTCCTCTACGCGCTCGACGCCCCGGTCTACAAGGCCCTCTTCGCCCCGGAGAAGTACGTCCTCCGGGGGCTCATCTACCGCCGCTTCTGCCACTTCCGCGCGGCCAAGATCGCGGCGCGGCGCTTCCGGATCCACTACGCCAACACCCTGCGCGACATCCGCCAGGGCGACGAGGTGCGCGACATCGGTCGCGTCCGTGCGGCGGCGCTGCGGCGCGTGCAGTCGCGCAAGCTCCACCTCTTCGCTCGCGCGCTGCGCGAGGAGATCCGCAAGCTCGACCGCCAGGAGGAGGAGTGGGGGAAGATCGGGCTGCTCAAGAACCTGCACACGCTCTATCGCCGGAAGGACGAGCAGGCCCGCGCCGAGCTCGACCGCTCGCTCGACGTCTCGGCTCGCGAGGTGGCCGAAGAGATGCTGAACGCCGAGGAGCAGGTCAACCTCCTCGAGTACGAGGTCGGCCAGGCCATCTTCCAGCGGGTCGCGGACACCACCGGCGTCGCCCGCGGTCAGAAGAAGGCGGCTAAGGTGCCGGTCTCCTCGGAGCGCATCTACTACCGTTTCGGCGGCGAGTACTGGACCGACGAGCTCCCCAACTACAAGTTCAACATCGAGGACCGATGCGTAGAGTAAGACGAGTCCTGGGCCTCCTGGCTCTGCTCCTCGCGCTGTCCCCCCTCGCCGCGTGCGGGCCGGCGGTGCGCCGCGTCTCCGTCGAGAACATGGTCGAGCGGCTGAAGCGGGACGTCGGGAAGGTCCGTTTCGCCATCCGCACCACCAAGACGTTGCTCGCCCGGGCCCGCGGGGCGCGCTACTCGCCGGAGCTCTACAACCGCCTGGCCGAGCTCTACGTCGAGGAGGCGCGCTACCACTACCAGATCGCGTACGAGCAGCAGCGCAGCAAGTCGCTCGGCGTCGTCTCGCTGCAGGCCCGTCTGCTGAAGAACCAGGCGATCGCCACCTGGCGGCGGCTCCTCGCCCTCTTCCCCGAATACGTGGACGCGGACAAGGTCTACTTCTTCATGGGGCACGAGATGCGCGAGCTCGCCGAGTACGAGGAGATGCTCAAGACCTACCAGGAGCTCGCCGACAAGTTCCAAAAGAGCGAGTACCGGCTCGAGGCGCTGCTCGTGATGGGCGACTACCACTTCGACAAGGCGGACCTCGACTCGGCCGAGAAGTACTACCAGCAGGTGCTGGATTCGCCCGAGACGCGCGTCCACGCGATGGCGCGCTACAAGATGGCCTGGTGCAAGGTCAACCGCGCCGACTTCAAGGCCGCGCTCAAGCTCTTCGAGGGGTCGATCGCCGCCGCGCGCCGCTGGGTCGCCGTGGCCGGTGGCAAGAGCCAGGCAGGGACGACCAAGATCGACCTCCGCCGCGAAGCGCTCGTCGACTCGGTGTACTGCTACACGGAGGTTCACAAGCCGGACAAGTCGCTCGAGTACTTCCGCGACCGCGCGGATTCGAAGACCACCTACCTCGCCGCGCTCGACAAGCTCGGCAACCGCTACTACGTTAAACAGAACTGGAAGGCCACGGCGCAGGTCTACCGCGAGATCCTGTCGATGACGGGGGACGTGGAGGACGCACTCGAGTACGCGCACCGACTCTTCGAGTCGGTGACCCAGGGCAAGATCTACGACCACGGCGCGCAGGACGTGGAGGCGCTGGTGCGCGTGGTCCGGCGACGCTTCTACAACCACGCGCTGTCGGCCAAGGAGCGCACGCAGCTCATCGACACCTTCGAGAAGTACACCCGCGACATCGCCACGCGCCTGCAAGACCTCGCGAACCAGAAGAAGGAGGACGAAACCTACCTCGCGGCTGCGCACGCCTACCAGGCCTACCTCTCGTTCTTCGACAAGCACAAGAACGCGACCGCGGTGCGGCAGAACCTGGCCGAGTCTTTCTACGCGGCCAAACGCCACCTGGCCGCCGGGCAGTTCTACGAGAAGGCCGCCGAGCACATGAACGGCAAGGAGCACAAGGACGCCGTCTACACCGCCGCCGTCGCGTACTTCGAGGCGCTCACGGGCAAGCACGAGCTCAGCCGATTGCAGGTCGTGCAGGGCCGAGCGGGGCTGCGTCGCGTGGGCCGCATCTACGTCAAGCGCTACGCGAACGAGCCGAACATCGGGCAGGTGAAGTTCAACATCGCACGCACCTACTACGACGCGGGCGAGTTCGACGAGGCGACGCGCCTCTTCACCGCGCTCATCGACCAGTTCCCGACCAGCAAGGAGGCGCCGGTGGCAGCGCACCTGGTGCTCGACGGGTACCGCACGCAGGAGGACTACGAGGGGCTCATCGAGGCGGGCAAGGGCTTCCAGCAGACCGCGAGCCTCGGCGACTCCCAGTTCAAGAGCGAAGTGGCCGCGATCATCAAGGGCGCCGAGGACTCGCTCCTCCGCACCGAGACGCTCGCCGCTGGTGACGAGGGGGGCGAGGGAACGGAGCAGCTCGAGCGCATCGCGAAGAAGTACGGCGGCGCGCTCGGCGAGAAAGCGCTGCTGAACGCCTTCGTCACCGCGCGCGGGGCGAAGGATCCGGAGAAGGTCTTCGAGGTGGGCGACAAGTTCATTCGGGCCTACCCAGCCTCGGACAAGCTCTCCGACGTGCTGGCCACCATGGGCAAGATCGCGATGGACTCGCTCCAGTTCTCGCGGGGCGTGGCGTACCTGGAGGCGGCCGCGCGAAGGAGGAGCGGCCCCGCGGGACTCGAACTCTACAAGGCCGCCGCCACCATCCGCGCGGGACTTGGCGATCGCTCGAAGGCCGAGGGGAGTCTTAACGTGCTCCTGCGCGCGGGGATCCCGAGCGAGGAGAAGGCCCAGATGGCCGTGAAGGTGGCGCGGCTCCACACGCTCGCCGGGGACTGGAGCGCGGCCGCGGGCGTCCTGCAGCGCGCCGCCGCCGCCGGCGCTTCCTCGGCGGAGCTTCATTATCTGCTCGGGTACTCGCTCTTCCGCCAGGGCAGCGACGCCCAGGCGCAGGACGCGCTGACGCGCGCCATCAACCTCGGCAAGGACAGCTCCGGCGACGCGCAGGAGGCCGCGGCAGCCTCGCAGTTCTATCACGCGGAGATCGCGTACAAGGTCTTCGAGAAGGTGCAGCTCAGCAGCGACCTGAGCCAGCTCGGGCCTTCGCTCCAGAGCAAGATCGGTCACCTGACCCAGACGAGAAACCTCTACCGCGCGGTGGTGCAGATGGGCAGCGGGGTCTGGAGCGTCGCGGCGCTCGGGCGTCTCGCCAACGTCGAGGCCATGGCGGCCGCTTCGCTGCGCAACCTCCAGCTCCCGGCGGGGCTCCCCGCCGAGGCGGCGAATCAGGTGCGCACCGCGCTCGCCAGCCAGGCCGCCCCGCTCGAGAGCGAGGCCAAGGAGGCGATCCGGCAGTGCGCCGCCACCGCGAAGAAGCTGAAGGTCATGTCGCTGGCGGCCAAGGCCTGCCTCTCGGGCAAAGCGCCGGCGGGCGACCCGCAGGCCGGCCTCGAGCTCCCGACCGTCAACCTGGTCGAGCCCCAAGGCGCAGCGCCGCTGCAGCGCGCACTCGCGGCCAATCCGAAGGACTTCGACGCCACGGTGAAGCTCGGCAAGCTCTACCTCGCCGCGGGCAACCTGCACATGGCCCGACTCATCCTGGGCAAGGCCCTCGAGCTGCGCGAGACGGCGGAGCTCGAAAACTACGTCGGGGTGGCCACGGCGCGCCTCGGCGAGCACCAGGCGGCCTTCGAGCTCTTCGCCAAGGCGCTGAAGGAGGACTCCGGCTTCGCACGTGCGCGGCTGAATCGGGCCTCGCTCCTCGCGAAGTTCGGCTACCGATCCGAGGCCCAGGCGGAAGCCGCCAAGGCCAGAGGCCGTCAGGGGCTCGGCGAGAACGACCCCGGCCTTCTGCCCGGCGCCGCCCAGCAAGGCGGGGGAGGAACGCCATGACGCCCTGTCGGCACCTCGCGCTCGCCGCGATCCTCTTCGCCTTCCTGGCCGCCGGCTGCGGCGGTCCGCGCATCTCCCACACCGTGGACGAGGGCAAGCTGAAGGACATGTCGCGCCAGGGGCAGCTCTGGATCTACGACGCCGAGAACGAGATCGTGGTCGCGCTGGATCGCATGGACGAGGCCCGAGACGAGCTCGCCGAGCTGAAGCAGAAGATGAAGGAGGCGGAGAAAGGCGTCGAGCGGGCGGAGAAGCGCGGGCGCGGGTCCGCCGTGGAGGTCGCGGAGGGCTGGCTCGTCTACCTGGAGGCCATGGAGAAGTGGGCCAAGGCGAACATCGCGCTCCACGAGCTGGGGGTCATCGTGGCGCGCGGAGCCGTGGAGCTCGCGAAGGCCCAGGTGATCCAGCGCGAGGACCTCCTCGGGGGCAAGGATTTCGCCGTCGTGACCTTCCAGGAGCAGTACAACGAGCTCAAGGCTGTCTACGACAAGCGAACCAAGGCGGTGACCCGGCTACGCAAGGAAGCTCGCCGGAAGGAGACCCGCTGGTGGACCCTGCGGCGGCGCTTCACGGCCCAGACGGGTGATCACGACTCGGGCTTGTGGATCGATTGATGTCCGGGGCGAGGGCGCGAGGCATGGAGATGCGCGAGCAACGTAGCAGTCCTTTGACGCCGCGCTGGCGGCCGGCCTTCGTGGGGACGCTGGCGCTGGTGCTCCTCGGCGCCGCCCCCACCGCGGCGCAGGTGGGCAAGAAGCCCGGTGGCGCCCCCCCCGCCAAGCGGTGGGAAGGGATCAAGGGCATCAGCGGCAAGCTGACCAAGTACACGCAGGAGGGGCGCGGCAGCGACCCCGTTCCCAAAGAGAGCGACGTCACCGAGAAGGAGGGTGCCGACGCGCTGCTGCCGACCACAAACCTCGAGAACCGCACCCAGCTCGAGGCGGAGCTGAAGCGGCTCAAGCAGGCGGCCGAACAGAACCCGCAGGACCTCGCCGTGCAGCGCCAGCTCGGCGGCGTCTCGCTGCGCCTCGGGGACCTGGACACGGCCCTCCCCGCCTTCCGCCTCGTCGTGGCCCAGAAGCCCGATGACGCGGCGGCGCGACTCGAGCTGGGGGTGGCCTTCTTCCGCCGCAACCGGCTACGCGACGCGGCGGCCCAGTTCCTCAAGGTGACGGACCTCGCGCCCAAGATGTACCTCGGCTGGCTCAACCTCGGGATCACGAACTCCCGTCAGGGACTGCCCAAGGAGGCGGTCTACGCCTTCTCCGAGGCCGCCAAGCTGAAGCCCGACTCCGCGGAGCCGGCCTTCTACCTGGCCGAGGCGCACGCGCACTCGATGGATCGCGACCGCGCGGAAAAGCAGTATCGCGCCGCACTGGCCCTCGATCCCAAGTACGTCGCGGCGCACAACAACCTGGCCAACCTGCTCCTCTTCTCGGGCAACTCCAAGGAGGCGCTCGCGAGCTACGACCGCGCGATCGCGCTCACCCCCACCGATGCCGACCTCCACTACAACAAGGGGGTCTGCTACTTCCGCATGGGCCGATTCGCCGAGGCCGTCGCGGCGTACCGCCAGGCGACCAAGCACAAGAAGAACTACGCCAGGGCCTACAACAACCTCGGGGTCGCCCTCGGACGCCTCGGCCAGCGCCAGGGCATGCTCGCCGCCTTCCACCAGGCGCTCAAGGCGGACCCCCGCTTCGCCTCGGCGATGCTCAACCTGGGGGTCGCGTCGCTCCAGCTACGCAGGTGGAACGACGCCATCCGGCTCTTCAAGGACGTGCTGATCATCGATCCGAACATGGCCGAAGCCCACAAGCTCCTCGGCGAGGCGTACCTCCGCACGGGCAAGATCAACGAGGCCAAGGGCGCCCTGACCCGCGCCATCGAGCTCCGTCCGGGTGACGCCGACGCCCGGCGCGTGATGGGACTCGCGCTCGCGCAGAAGGGGGATTCGGCCCGTGCGATCCGAGAGCTCGAGGTGGCCGTCCGGGCCAAGCCCACCGATGCGCAGGCGCGGCTGGTGCTCGGCCAGCTCCTCGCCGCGGGGGGAAACGCGAAGGAGGCCATCGAGCAGTACAACGAGGCACTGCGCATCGAACCCAAGAACGCGGACGCGCACTTCGCCCTCGCCGAGGTGCTCTTCGCGATGGGCAAGCAGACCACGGCGATCATGCACTACGAGGCGGCCGTGGCGGCCGATACCCGGCACGCGGGGGCGCAGTTCCGGCTGGGCGAGGTCTACCACGGGCGCAACGAGTTCGAGAAAGCCATCACCGCCTACCGGTCGGCGGCGTCCGCGGATGCCGCGCTGGCGGCCGAGGCCCACTACAAGATCGGGGACGTGTACTTCCGCCTGAAGAAGACCTCCCTCGAGATCGGCGAGTACCAGCAGGCGCTGCGCATCAACCCCAAGCACGCGCGAGTACGCATCGCGCTCGGTTTCGCCTACGGCCGCATGGGGATCCTCAAGAAGGCGCTCGACCAGCTCGACCAGGCCGTGAAGCTCGAGCCGACCGAGGAGCTGGGCCACTACTATCGTGCGACTATCCTCTACAACTCGAGTCGCGTCGAGGAGGCCATCGCGTCGTACCAGCAGGTCGTGAAGCTGCGCCCGCGCTTCGCCGAGGCGCACTACCATCTGGGACAGATCTACGCGGAGCGCGGAGAGCGGGAGAAGGCGCTGGCGCACTTCAACTCGGCGGTCGCCGCGAACCCGAAATACGACGCGGCGATCCTGGCCCGGGCGAAGCTGCAGAAGGCACCGTAGGCGAACGCGCAACCCATGCACAACGGCACGCATCTCATCAGCGACCTCGACGCGCCCGCCCTCGCGGTGCAGAGCTATCGCGTGGAGGTGGTCCGTGGACCTCAGGCCGGAGAGAGCTGGGAGGTCGGAGAGCAGGTTCGCGTCGGCAAGGGGCCCGAGAACGAGGTGGTGCTGGTCGACGCCACGGTCTCGCGCAACCACCTGCTGCTCGAGCGCAGCCCGCAAGGCTTTCGCGTCCGGGACCTGGGCAGCACGAACGGCACGTTCCTCGACAACGCGCGCATCGTCGAGGCCTTCATCCGCCCGGGGATGGAGCTCCGCGTGGGCGAGGTGCTGCTCAAGCTCAAGGCCGTCCACGAGGGGCTGTCCATCGAGCCCTCGGGCGAGCCGACGTTCGGCAACCTCGTGGGCAAGTCGGGGCCCATGCGCAAGATCTTCGCGCTGCTGGGTCGCGTCGCCCCGACCGACGCCACGATCCTGATTCTCGGCGAGACGGGGACCGGCAAGGGGGCCGTGGCCCGCGCGATCCACGACCGTAGCCCGCGCTCGGGGGGGCCGCTCGTCACCGTGGACTGCGGTGCGATCTCGCGGAACCTGATCGAGAGCGAGCTCTTCGGTCACGAGAAGGGCTCCTTCACCGGGGCGGTGGCCCTGCGGCGGGGCGCGCTCGAGATGTGCAAGGGCGGCACGCTCTTCATCGACGAGCTCGACGACCTGCCTCTCGACGTGCAGCCCAAGCTCCTCCGGGCGCTCGACGAGCGCGAGATCTGCCGCGTGGGGTCCAACAAGCCGATCAAGCTCGAGCTGCGCGTCGTGGCGGCCACGAAGAAGGACCTGCGACGCGAGGTCGCTGAGGGGCGATTTCGCGAGGACCTTTACTTCCGGCTGTCGATCGTCACCCTCGTGCTGCCGCCGTTGCGCGAGCGACTCGAGGACCTTCCGCTCCTCGCCGACCGCTTCCTGACCCCCGAGAGCGGGTGGGACCGGCTGCCGCGGCCGCTGAGGGATCGCCTCACCTCCTATCATTTCCCGGGCAACGTGCGCGAGCTCCGCAACCTGCTCGAGCGCGCCTCGTACCTGGAGGGCTTCGACGCGCTCGACCCGACGGCGTTCCCCACCGAGATGCGCGGGCCGGGGGCTCCGGACTCGGAGTTCAAGCTCACGGCCGACTACATGAAGCCCTTCAAGGACGCGAAGGACGCCCTCATCGAGCGCTTCGAACGCGAGTACCTCAAGCGCCTGATGGCGCGAAACGACCACAAGGTGGCCCGGGCCGCTCGCGAAGCCCAGATCGACCGCAAATATCTATATATGCTCCTCAGCAAGCACGGACTCGAGCTGGCTGGGGACTAGTCGCGACCCTGGAGATAGCATGCACGCACCTACGTATCGGTTGGTCCTCGCTCTCGGCTTCGTCACGCTCGCGGCGGGCGCCTGCTCGTCGGACCCGGAGAAGAAGAAGTGCCCGCCCAAGGGCATCGGCGTGGAGGCCTTCGAAGGGGTCAGCGCGACGGATCAGGTGGCCAAGTACAAGGAGTACGACTGCGCGGAGCCGCAGATCTGCCCCGACGTGGGCGGACGCAACGTGCGCTACCCCGTGGATCCCGCCGAGGCTCCCGGCGAGGTGTCGTTCCTCCTCACGAACTGCGCCACCTCGGGCCCCAAGCTCGAGATCTCGAAGGTGGTGGTCTACGGCGACGACCGTTGCTTCTACACCGAGGGAGAGGTGGCCGAGAAGGCCGTCGACCCCGGCAAGGACTCCGTGGTGCGGGTGAGCTACAAGCCGACCGCCCCCGGCAAGGACGACGTCGAGCTCCACGTGAAGTCCAACGCGAAGAACTTTCCGGACTTCAAGCTGGTCGTGTGCGCCGAAGGGGTCGTGAAGAGCAAGGACGCTGGCGTGGCGGCGGCCGATGGAGGGCCGCCGACGCGGCAGGACGCCGGCGGAGCTCCCGCCGTGCAGTGCAAACCCACGGGGCTCCGGCTGAACGGCAAGTGCCACAAGGAGTGACCGCCGCCGAGGAGGATGGACCGCGGTTCGTGTGACCATGTTCGAGGCCTGCGTGAGCCTTCCGCGCTACCGGCTGTGGCTGGTCCCGTCGATCCTGCTCTGGTCGACCATCGCACGCGGCGCGGACCCACCGCCCGTCGTCCAGATCACCACCCTCACGAACGTCCCCGGGCTCCTCGGGCCGCTCCACCAGGAGCTCGGCCGGACCTCTCGCTTCCGGCTCCTCCCACTCTCCGCGCTCATGCCGCTGCTCCGGCAGCACGACGAGCACGGCAAGGTGCTCTCGCGAGGACGAGCGCTCGTCGAACAGGGGCGCGCCGCCGTGGTCTCTCTCGACAACGAACGAGCCCGCGAGCTCCTCAGTCGTGCCCTGACCACCCTGGAGGGGGGGTTCGTCCGCTACTACGAGCCCACTGAGCTGGCCCAGGCCTACGTCCTGCGCGCGGTGGCCGCCGTGCAGAGCGCCCGGCCAGACCTCGCGCGGCGAGACTTCGTGGCCGCGCTCCACCACGACGGCCTCTTGAAGCTCGGGCCGTACTATAGCCCGCAGGTTCGCGCCGCCTTCTCGGAGGCCTCCCAGGGCCTTCCTCCTCGGCCGCCCCCCTCGGCTGACGAGCTCCAGCGCCTCACGGCAATCGCCCGGTCACGCTTCGCCGTGGTGATCAGCGGCGAACAGTCCTCGGATGCGGGGCAGCTCATGATCAAGGCCGCGCTCTTCGAGAGCCAGCTCCGCCGCTACACCGACGTGGAATCCGCGCTGGTCGAGACGGCCGATCGGGGCGCCGGACGCCAGCAAGTGCGCGAGCTCGGCCGGAAGGTGCGCGACGTGGTCGAGCGCCGCTTCCCCGTGGAGCTCAGCGTACCGGTGCGCCCAACGAAGCCACCGCTGCTGCCGCCCCCCATCCCCCCGCTCCCGGTCAAGAAGCGCTGGTACCGTCGCTGGTATACCTGGGCGGCCGCAGGGGCCGCCCTCGCCGCGTGCGCCATCGCCGTGCCGCTCGCCCTGCGACGCGAACACGTCGACCTGAGCGTGAAGTGGCCCGTGGGGAGATGACCGTGTGGCGCGCGGCACGCCCCTCGCGGGCTCGGCGGGCCTCCCGACCCTGGACGCTCTCCGTGGCGCTCGCGGCGCTCGCGACGGCGCAGGCCGGTTGCACGGCGGGAGTAGGCGAGCTCAGCGTCTCGATCCTCGTCTCGAGCGAGCCGGACGAGGACCCGCTGTCCCGCATCGCCGCCTTCGTGCGCGTGCGCGTGGACGGCCCGGCCGGGCGCGCCGGCCCCGAGGTCTTCCCGCTCCGTGCCGGCGGCGGCACGATCTACGGCGTCCCGACGGGGGAGTCGCAGGTCGTCACGGTGGAAGGGCTGGGACCCGAATCGAACCCGGTCAGCAGAGGGCGCACGGTGCCGATCACCCTCGGCCCGGGGGCCAACCGCGTGGCGCTCTTCGTGGGACTCATCGACACCTTCTCGCACGTGCCGCGGCGCTTCGACGACGGCCGCCCCACCGGGATGCGAGAGGCGCGCGCCTTCCACACGGCGAATCTCCTCGGCGACGGCTCGGTGCTGATCGCGGGCGGGACCGGCGCGGCGTGGCGTCCCGAGGACGCCGAACGCCCCCTCGGGCTGCGGACCGTCTCGCTGGTAGATGGCAACGCGCTCAGCGCCGACGACTCCACCTGCGGCGGGAGCGACCAGCGCTGCCTCCGCGGCGAACGCGTGGCCCACAGCGCGACCCTCCTGCCGAGCGGCAACGTGCTCATCGCGGGAGGCCTCGGAGGTAAGGTGCCCGTCGCGTCCACCGAGGTCTACCAGGCGACGAGCCGCACGATCTACCCGGGTCCGCCGCTGCGTCAGCCGCGCTTCGGCCACGGCGCCGTGCTCAGCGACCAGCGCGTCCTGGTCGCGGGGGGCCAGGGGACGGCGGGGACGCTCTCCTCGGTGGAGACCTACGACCAGGGTCAGGTGAACCCCGCTCCGCAGCTCTTGCAGGCTCGCCGCGCCTTCGCGTCCGTCGCGCTCGCCGACGGAACCGTGGTCGCCATCGGCGGCCTCGACGACAAGGGCGACGCGCTCGCCACGACCGAAACGCTGGCTCCGGGGGCGGCCCAGTGGCGCGCCGGCCCCGCTCTCCGCGTGCCGCGCGCGTACGCCACGGCCACGCGGCTCGCCGACGGAGGCGTGCTCGTCGTCGGCGGCCTCACCAAGGGCGGGCAAGCCACCGCCTCGGTGGAGCGGCTGGACCTCGCGGCCTCCACGAGCCGCGAGCTCGGCGAGCTGAAGCTGCCGCGCTGGGCCCACACCACGACCGCCCTGGCCGACGACCGCTTGCTCGTGGTCGGCGGGTTCGCGTCGAGCCTCACCGGATCGCCCGTCGACCTGGTAGAGGAGCTGGTGCTCGGCAGCGCGACCGGCCTCAACGTCCTGCCCCGCTACCGGCTCCGCGAGGCGCGCGCGGGTCACGCGGCCACGCTCCTCCCCTCGGGACTCCTCCTCGTGACGGGCGGCCTGAGCGCCGAACGCCCGACCGCCTCGGCCGAGGTCTTCGTCCCCTGAATCACCGCCGCGGGCGAAAGAGCTCGTGCGCCGCGCCGAGCGCAACGATGCGGTCCGCCACGCGCAGCGCGTTGGCCTCGATGGTCAGCGTGTTCGGCACGGCACCGCTCGTGGGCATGAAGCTGCCGTCGGTCACGAAGAGGTTCGGCGCGGTGCGCGAGCGGCAATCCACGTCCAGCACCGAGCTCTCCGGTTCCGCGCCGAAACGGCAGGTGCCGCCCTGCAGGAAGTAGGTCTGGCGCCCGCGCGCGCTGACCCGCACGTCGCTCGCCTTCATCGCCTTCAGCACCCCCACGGCGCGGTCGACCAGCACCGAGTTCACCTCGCGGTCCATCGCGTGCTGCCGCACCTCGAAGCGCGCCACGGGCAGACCTCGGCGGTCCTTGACCTCCGGATCGAGGGTGACCCGCGACCCGGCCGTCGGGAGCGTCTCGGAAAAGACCTCGAACTCGAGCGCCCGGATCTCTCGGGCGCGCCGCCGGAGCGCGTCCTTGAGCGCCTTGCCCCACAGAGGCTCCGCCCGGCCGAGCACGGCGAGCTGCTCCGCGGCGTGGATCGGATTGTAGTGCGGCAGGAGGAAACCCACCGTGCCCCCCTTGCGGGGTCGGTCGGTCCCCCGGTCGAGCACGTAGAGGTCCTGAAACGAGCGGTTGACGAACGGCTCGCGCCAGTCGATGGCCGAGATGCGCGGGTCGTCGCGACGAAACTCGGCCTCGCCGCCGCCGAACCCAGCGAACATCAGGTTCCGCCCGACGAGTCCCGTCTCGTTGGAGAGGCCCTCGCGATGGGCCGCCCCCCGGGAGAGGAGCAGCAGCCGCGCCGACTCCACGGCCGAGCACGCGACGACGACCACCGCCGCGCGCAGGCGCTGCTCGCGTCCCTGCGGGTCGAAGTAGCGCACCCCCACCACCCGGCCCGAGGCGTCGGTCTCGAGCCGGTGCACCATGCACAGGGGCCGGATCTGGCAGCGACCGGTCGCGAGCGCCTTGGGCAAGAGCGCGGCGAGCGCCGAGGACTTGGCCCCCGTCTCGCACCCGTAGCTCCCGCAGAAGAAGGTGCGCCGGCACGCGGCCCGCCCCTGCCAGGCCTCGGAGAGGAGCGCGCGCGGGGTCGGGTAGCTGTGGAGTCCGAGCTCGGCGCAGGCGCGGTCCACGAGCTCGGCCATGCCGTTTTCGGGGAGCGGCGGCAACGGGTACGGACGACGCCGGCGCTCGAAGGGGTTTCTTCCCGCGACCCCCGAGATGCCGAGCTCCACCTCGGCCCGCTCGTAGTAGGGCTCGAGCGCCTCGAAGGTGATCGGCCAGTCGGTGAGCGTGCTCCCCTCGACGGGCCCGAGGAGCGACCGCAGCCGAAGGTCCTCGGGGTGCAGCCGATAGGTGAACCCGCTGAAGTGCACGGTCGCGCCGCCCACGCAGTTGGCGGTCCACGCCTCGTTCGTCTTCCTTGCGCGGCCGTCGGCCTCGACCTTGACGTGCGGCTCCTCGGTCACCGCCGGGACGAAGAAGTCCCGCCGCGAGGTGCGAAGCTCGTCGCGAAGGAAATCCCGCGCGTCGTAGGCCGGCCCCTTCTCGAGCACCACGACCCGATACCCGGCGCGGGCGAGGGTCATCGCCACGGGCGCACCGCCGGCGCCGCTACCGATCACGCAGGCGTCCACCTCGCCCCCGTGCGCCACGTCGGGTCCGAGCGGCGTGGCCCAGCGCGCCTCGGTCATCCCCGTCCCCGGTAGGGGCAGCGCGGACGCGGCTCCATGGGTTCGAAGCGCACCACCTTCCAGCCCGCCTCATTGCGATTTCCACCGTAGACCGGGTCGCTCAGAAATCCCTCGAGCACCAGCGACACCAGCACCCGCATGAAGTGGCTTCCCGTGGCCGTGCGGCTGAGCCGGAGCCGTTGGAACTGCCGGAGCACGCCGTCCTGCGCCTCGGGAGCCAGCTCCGCGAACGGGCGCCCCTGGCGTCGGGCGAGGCCGTCGATGCGCTTCAGCGCGACGCTGAAGTTGTGCCGAAAGCTGTTCGCCGGCGGCACCTGGAGCTGCGACTCGATGTACGCGGTCACGCCCGCCTCGGTCGCGCCGGGTTCCTCGTCCGTGGGCAGCACCCGCGCGCACACGGCCTCGAGCGTGCCCCGCTCGTGGGGCGAGAGCGGCGCAGGCGTCGCGTCCGCGGAGACCGGGGCGCACTTCGGACCGGGCGCAGGAGGCGCTGGCCGTCGCTTGCACCCTGCGACCCCGAGGAGCGGGAGACCCGCTGCGTAGCGGAGGAAGACGCGCCGTCGCATGAGGGTCGATCATCCGAGGGTGCGGTCGTCGCGTCAAGGCGTTCGACGGACGTTCGGCGAGCGGCGATCCACGCGGCGGCGTGCTCGCGGCGGGCTGTTCGTGGCACCCCGGCTCGCTTGCCCCGACGGAGCCGCTGCCGTACACTGCGAACGATGCGGCCGGTCGCCCTCGCCTTCGCTCTCCTCGGCCTCGCAGGCTGCCTGCCCACCACCTCAGAGGCCTCCTTCATCAGCGGGCGCGACGAGCTCCTCTGCGACGGCGTGTACCCGGTGTGCAAGGGCAAGTACGCCGGCTGCGTGCTGCGCGAGGAGCAGTACCTCCGCGGGAACTTCCCCGGCTCGCGCAAGTTCCTCGTGGAGACCACGCCCGGCGACTGGGTGATCCGGGTGCTGGTCTTCCTCGAGGAGCGGCTCTCCCCCGGCACCGAAACGACCGTCTCGTGGTTCGAGCCCGGCTGCGCGGACCAGTACCGCTACCAGAGCTCCAAGGACAAGCTGACCGGCGACATCTTCGAGAAGGCGGGCCGCGACCAGGTCCTGGAGATCGAGCACGCGGTCACCGAGCCCGGGGACCACCTGATGGAGATCTACTCGGACGCCACCTGCCGCTACGACCTGCGGGTGGAAGTCGTCAAGAAGCAGTGACCACCCCCCGGCGGGCCGGCCTTCGTCCTCTGCAAAATCCAATATTTAGCTCATCTCAGAAGGCCACACCCCGCAGGTGGGGGGTCCATTCTACGACCCCCGTGCACAGCTATCTCATTGCCTTCATTAGCTCTTTCCCCGAGGCCTCCCCGTTCGCCCAAGAGTCTGTGGAGCAGACTCTACAACCGGACGTGGCGTCGCCCCCCCGCGACGCCCGCGCTCGGCCCCCTGCCCTACAGGATTTCGCGCACTTGAGAGGCATGGCCGGGTTGGCCCGCGCTTCGCATTAATCCCCCGACGGATGCACTGTCTGACTCACCAAGAAGGAGGAGCCACCATGGTACGGAAGCTTCTGGTCGTTGCAGCCCTCGCAGGAGTTGGGCTGCTGGTACTGCCCTCGGGCACGGCGTATGCGGCGGGCGGCGAGTGTAGCGGCGGGAAGTGCGGGACCCCCGACACCTCGGGCGGTGGCTGCGGCTGCGGCTGCGGCGGATCGATCCTCGTCAACAACACGGACGAGGGCGACACCTATCAGTACGCGGACGACTTCGACGCCGACGGCGCCGAGGACGACTTCGACAACTGCCCCTTCGTGGCCAACAAGGGCCAGGCCGACGCGGACGGCGACGGCATCGGTGACTCGTGCGACGCCTGCCCCAAGGCGGCGGACCCGAAGCAAGCGGACATCGACGGTGACGGCATCGGCGATCAGTGCGACACGGACCAGGACAACGACGGCAAGCTGAACGCCGCCGACAACTGCCCGCTCGTCTCCAACATCGCGCAGATGGACGGCGACAAGGACGGCAACGGCGACGCCTGTGACACCGACGACGACAACGACGGCGTCCTCGACGTCAAGGACAACTGCCCGCTCGTGGCCAACCCGGACCAGAAGAACACCGACCCGAACCTGTACGGCGACGCCTGCGACGCCGACCAGGACAAGGACAACATCCTCGACAGCAAGGACAACTGCCCGGCGGTCGGGAACGTGGACCAGAAGGACGCGGACAAGGACGGGATCGGCGACCTGTGTGACCCCGACCAGGACAACGACGGCGTGGTGAACGCGAAGGACAACTGCCTCGCCACGGCGAACCCGGCCCAGGTGGACGCGGACCGCGACGGCAAGGGCGACGCCTGCGACAACCGGTTCTGCTACACCGTGGGCCGCGACGAGCAGAACTGCCTCGACCCGACCACGACCTTCAAGCTCTACTCGCCGGACTCGAAGGTGAACACGGGCGACCCGCTTCGCCTCCGCCTCTTCGCGAACCGCGCCGACACGGCCATCCGCTACAAGTGGATCGTCGAGTCGAAGCCGGCCGGCTCCACCGCGACGGTCGAGAACCCCCAGGGTACGGTCCGTCAGTCGAGCCCCTACGAGTACTTCTACCTGAAGGGGAACGTCGCGACCTTCACCCCGGACAAGCCGGGTGAGTACAAGATTCGCCTCGTGGGCGAGATGGTCTTCGCGGACACGGTGAACGCGGCCTTCCCGAAGGCGAACCAGTACGTCATGACGGTGGTGGCGGCGGGTGAGTCCCAGGGCGGCTGCTCCGTGGGTGGCAACACGGCGGCGGGTGCGACCACGGGTCTGATGCTCCTCGGCCTGCTGGCTCTGGTCCTGGTGCGCCGCAAGCGGTAAGCTTGGTCCCGTTCGGACAGTGCTCCACCCCTGCCGGCCCGGCTCCCCGGGTCGGCAGGGGTTTTTTCGTTGTCGGTCCTTCGCCCACGTTGGGCGGAATCCAGCCTCGCGAAGACGCGTCGTACTCGAGGAGGTCTCGATGAGAAGGATCTGGGCAGTCGTGCTTCCGGTCTGCGTGGCGTGTTCCGATGCCGGGCTTCAGCCCCTCGACGACACGCAGCAGAAGGTCGTGGACGATCGGCTCGACATCACGGGGGACGTCTGCACCGCCGACCCCACGGAAGCCGTCTTCCCGGTCAAGATCCTCTTCATCGTGGACTGCTCCGGTTCGATGCAGTTCACCGATCCGTCGAACGCCAACACCACCACCGACGCGCAGGGCAACGCCATCAACGCGCAGGCCGAGTGCATGGCGAGCTGCCAGGGCACGGGGGCTGTCCCCAACTGCGCGCAGCTCTGCGCGGGCGCCGCCAACCCGGGCCGCCAGACGGCCGTGCAGAAGGTAGTCGACCGCTTCAAGAACAACCCGGCGGTCTCCTTCGCGATGGTTCGCTTCAACGGCCGCGTGACGATCAACGGGTCGGCCACCTCCGGCTCCGAAGGCTTCACGAACAACCCGGCCGTGCTGAACACCGCCATCGCGGGGCTGGCCCAGGCGGACATCACCACGGACTACCAGGGGGCGCTCACGTCCGCCTACCAGCTCCTCGAGCGGGACATGGTCGAGTCGAACCCCGTAGACCGCATCCGCACCAAGTACGTCGTGATCTTCGTCTCCGACGGCGCCCCGGACCCCGTCTGCAAGGAGGGCTGCGGTAACGACGTCCAGGACCTCGGGATCCCGGGCGTGGTGCTAGATAGCTGGTGCGACGTCCCCCGCGACCGCTGGTGCGACAACTTCAACGTGAGCGGCCAGCTCTGCAAGAACATGCAGCAGTGGTATCCGTCGATGGCGGAACCCTGTAAGGCCTACAACACCGAGACGCAGATCGTGCAGAAGGTCACCGAGATCATCGACCTCGGCAAACAGTACGGGGTGGGCGAGATCCGCATGCACACGGCCTTCCTCTTCGTCGCCGGCCTGCCCCAGGTCATTCTCGACCTCTTCAGCGCCGACCCGGTCAAGTCCGAGCGCGTGCTCCGCGCCATGGCCAAGGCGGGCGGAGGTCTCTTCCGCAACTTCACCTCCGGCCAGTCGATCGACTTCCTCGACATCAACTACTCGTCGGTGGCGCGCCCCTTCGGCATGACCAACTTCATCGTCACGAACCCGAGCGCGCGCCCGTGGGTGAACAAGCTGGTGGTGGACTCCGACGGTGACGGGGTGGACGACCTGTCCGAGTTCGAGGCGAAGCTCGAGATGAACGAGCAGTCCGCGGACAGCGACAACGACGGCTACAACGACAAGCTCGAGCTCGACCGCTACAAAGCCGGCTTCGACCCGGGCAAGGCCAACATCCCCGCCAAGCCCTGCCCGCCCTCCGAGCGCGTGGACCTGGACGGAGACGGCCTCAATAGCTGCGAGGAGAAGATCGTCGGCACCGACCCCAAGGTGCCCGACACCGACCGCGACCGCATCCCCGACGGAGTCGAGTTCTTTGCGGGGACCGACCCGACGCGGGACGACAGCAAGCTGGACGTAGATTTCGACGGCAAGCTCTCCGGCGAGGAGATCAACACGCACTCCAGCCCGACCGTGGCGGACCCCGAGGTGCACGCCGAGCTCAAGTACCTCTACGACGTGCACGAGCAGGCCGAGAGGCCGGACCGGAGGCGCTGCTACGACTTCAGCGTCAAGCAGGTCCGGCTGGTGACCACCCTCGGCAAGAATCGAGCGGGCAGCTTGGGGTACAATGAGATCATGATCTACTTCGGTGAAGGCCCCGCGGACGACCCCCGCGACTTCGGCAACTTCAAGGCCGCCTGCGTGCGCGCGCAGTACGTGACGCCGAACTTCAAGTTCCCGGCCGACGGCAAGGTGCACGTCCCGGCCGCGAAGTTCATGCCGCTGCACGAGCTGATGAAGGCGCGTGCCGATGCGGCCTCGGACCCGACCAAGGACCCCTGCGTCGGAGCGCCCCTCCCATGAGGCTCCGCTTCCTGGCTCTGCTCGGGGCGACGGTCTCCTCGTTCCACCTGGCCTGCTCGGAGGTGGACCTGGTCCGCAACGTCGACATCTCCACCGCGGTCTACGACAACCGCCTCGAGCTCACGGGCAACTTCTGCACCTCCGATCCCTCCGACCTGGTCTTCCCGCTGAAGGTGCTCTTCGTCATCGACACCTCGCAGAGCATGAACATCAACGACCCGATCGACGCGACGATCCTCGACACCACCGCCAACACCGGGCGCAACCGCGCCATCCGGCAGGTGATCACGAAGTTCATCGACCTCGGAGTGCAGGTCACGAACACCTACTGCAACACGGGCACCGCCGGCTGCGAGAAGGGCAAGGTCGGCTGTGGCCCGTGCGGCGCGGCGGGTCTCTGCGTCGGCCCCGACTGCTGCAAGGCGCCCCCGTGCAAGGGCGTGGCCGCGTGCCCTCCGCCGACCCAGACGAACGGCGTCTGCGCCCCCACCTGCGACGTGAAGAAGCCCGGGTGCACCTCCGGCGAGAAGACCTGCCCCGATTGCCCCAATCCGAACGACCAGTGCATGAACGGCATCTGCGGCAAGCACCTCGACCCCGGCGTCGAGTTCGCGCTCATCCGGTTCGGGTCGGCCAAGCAGACCCTCACGCTGAATCCGAACGGCGTGGAGGGGTTCACGAGCGATGCGAAGGAGCTCGTGACCGCGCTGCCGCAGATCACGAACGGCGGCAGCGTCACCGACTACGAGGGGGCCCTGACGATGGCCTTCAACGTCCTGTCGCGCGACATGTCCGAGATGCAGCGCTCGAACGCCGGGGCCGTGGCCCGCAGCAAGTACGTCGTCGTCTTCCTCTCCGACGGGCAGCCGGACCCGCACATCAACGACGGCGACGACTGGGACACCATCCCGGCCGACCTCCAGAAGGACCTCCTCGGGCCCGGCGGCGATCCGAACGTGATGACCGAGTACAACGTGGACACGCGCATCCTCCGGCGCGTGAAGGAGATCATGGGGCTCAAGGCCATCTACCACGTCGGGGACGTGCGTTTTCACTCGGCCTACCTCGCCGGTCAGAACCCCTCGTGGGCCCAGGAGCAGGCCACCTTCCTGCTCAAGCAGATGGCCGACGTGGGCAAGGGGACCTTCCGCAACTTCCCTAACGGCGAGGAGATCAACTTCCTCCACGTGGACTTCTCGACGCTCCGGCGCGTCTACCGGCTGAAGAACTTCATCGCCACCAACCTGAACGCGCAGCCGGCCGACGGGGCCGTGATTCCGGACAGCGACGGGGACGGCCTGAGCGACAAGGCCGAGCTGAACGCCGGGACCAACGCCGCCTCGCTGGACACCGACGGGGACGGGTTCAGCGACACGCTCGAGCACTTCTTCCGCAGCTCGGGGTGGGACACCCTGGACCCCAAGGATGCCGACTGCTCCATGGCCGCGAGCGACGCGAACGGGGACGGCAAGCTGGACGATAGCGACGGGGACGGGCTCTACGACTGCGAGGAGCGCTTCCTCGGCACCAACAAGGACCTCTTCGACACCGATGCGGACGGGATCCCCGACGGCGTCGAGGTCCGCTTCGGCACGAATCCCACCGACCCGAAGGACGTGGAGGGGGACCTTGACGTGGACGGCATGCCCTCGGGAGACGAGATCCGGCTGCACACCGACCCTCGCGCCGACGACGCGTCGCATCGCTCGCGCGCCAGCTACCGGTACGACGTGCAGCGCACCGGCACGGGGATCCAGCTGCAGGGCCTGACCTGCGCGAAGGACGAGGATTGCCCCAAGGGGACCTGCGGACAGGGGTACTGTCGCTGCGCCGACGACGGAGGCTGCTCCACCGTCGCGCCGTGCAAGACCGATACGGAGTGCCAGCGCCCCGGGGAGACCTGCAAGCAGGGGGCGTGCACGAGCAAGTGGACCTGCCAAAAGGTCCCCGACGTGCCGGGCGAAGAGAAAGCCTGCGCCCGTCAGGCCCACATCACCTGCTACAGCTTCCGCGTCGAGAACGTCCAGCTCGTGACCCCCAAGGCCGGGCTGACGGAGACGGAAGCGGGCTGGAACAACATCTACCTCTACTTCGGCGAGGTGCCGTTCGACAACCCGGAGGACTACGGCAACTTCACCATGGCCTGCGTGCGAGCGAACTACCAGATGTCGACGGGGGCGAAGCTGCCCGCTACGGGCAAGGTCAGCGTCCCCGCGTCGGCGTGGAAGATCCCGACAGCCTTCAACGCCACGACGGACTGCCTGTGCCCCGACGGCTCGACGGGCACCTGTCTCAAACGGTGAGCGGAACGGCGCGAGTGCGCTAAACTGAGACGTATCGATTAACCGATTAACCTCAGCCTAGGAGACTCGATGGGACGGCTACGAACGTTCCTCCTCGTGACGGTGGCGTGCGGCAGCCTCGCGGCCTGCAAGAGCAGCGGCAGCTCGGGGGGCGACGGCGGCGCGGAGGATGACGGCGGAGGCGGCACCGGCACGTGCACCGGCGGGGTCGACAAGTCCATAGACCCCGACACCGCGATAGACCTCGCCGCGACGAAGGCGGAGAAGGGCTACGTCTGTCCGCAGGGGGACCAGGACTACTACAAGATCACCGTCCCGCAGGGCCACAAGCTGGCCCACATCAAGCTGACCAACACGGCGGCGCTGCCCGTGGTCAACCTGACCTACCTGCTCCTCGATCAGAACAAGAAGACGGTCGCAGCCGCGCCCACGATCACGGGCAAGGTCTTCGACGTGGCACACTGCGTCCCCGGCCCCGGGACCTACTACCTCATCGTCAAGGACGACGGCGACGACGCCCGCGACGGCAAGAACCCCTACGAGCTCTCGTACACCACGGAGGCCGACAAGGACGCGAACGAGGACAACAACACGCAGGCGGCCTCCAAGCCGGCAGCCGGCGGGCCGCGCACCGGCTACATCTCGTGCGCGAAGGACGTCGACTTCTTCGACGTCACCGTCGCACAGGACCAGCTCCTGGAGATCAAGCTCACCACCCCGGGGCCGACGCCCGTAGATCTGAAGTACGTCATCTACGACGCGAACAAGCAGAAGGTGGGCGAGGACGCCGTGGCCGACGGGCAGAGGGCGGCGACCAACCTGACCACGGTTCACGCCATGCCTGCCCCGGGGAAGTACTTCATCGCGATCCAGGACGCGGGCGACGACGACAGCGACGTGGCCGTCGCCTACACCCTCTCGCTCCAGACGCGCGCCGAGCAGGACCCGCAGGACAAGGGGAAGCGAAACGACACGGTCGCCACAGCCACGGTGCTGGGCGCCGACAACGTGGACACCTCCATCACGGGGCAGATCGGCTCTAAGGCCGACGTGGACTACTTCAAGGTCAACGGCCTCGGTGACCTGAGCGAGAACAACCCGGGCGTGATCGAGATCCAGGTCACCTACAACGGGGCCGCCCTGGTGAACCCGTCGGTCGAGCTGATCTACGGGCACCAGGGGTCGCCCTGCACCAAGGACGCCTGCTGCTCGGTCATCAAGGGCCCGAAGCCCTCGTGCACGAGCTCGCTCGACTGCGTGCGGTACAGCTACAACTGCGTGGCGAAGGGGGACATCTTCTGCACCGACAACGCCTGCGAGGCGAACCCGACCTCTCTCTGTGCGACGGACAAGATGTGCGCGGGCGCGGTGGCGTGTCTGCCGGACAAGGTCTGCGGCGTGCAGCAGGTGGTGCGGTTCGACGAGAACCCGAAGGACACGACCGGTGCCATGGTGCGGACGGCGCAGCCCCTGCTCCACCCGGGCCCCTGGTACATCCGCGTCAGCGACCACAAGAGCGACGCCTACGAGTACGGCAAGAACTACACCCTGACCG
This sequence comes from Deltaproteobacteria bacterium, assembly GCA_020848905.1. Taxonomy (NCBI): domain Bacteria; kingdom Pseudomonadati; phylum Myxococcota; class Myxococcia; species Deltaproteobacteria bacterium. Next base: position 88,922 of record JADLHG010000004.1, on the reverse strand, counting down.
TGAAGGTCCGCCGCGATCCGGACGGCGCGAAGGAGCTGAACAGCGAGTACTTCCCCGACGTCTTCATCTCGCCGTCGCTCACCAACCAGGTGCGGGCCATGCACGTGGCCGCGGCGAAGAAGAAGAACATCCACATCTCCTCGGGTGCGGCCGTGACGGGCTACATCTCCTACGAAGGGGATCAGGACTGGTACGTCGTGGACAACCCGTGTACCGCGGGGGACTGCGTGCTCAGAGCCGACTTCAGCACCGGGCCCGGCTGTCCCACGGGTGCCGACGGCAAGGGCCTCGAGTTCATCTACGAGTTCCGCCACGACGACGGCAAGGTCCTGCACTCCTGGCCCAAGGCCCCGGCGCCCGGCAAGTCCGGCTGCTTCGGCAACAACTGCGACGGGTGCTTCTTCGCGCGTTCGAAGGACAAGTACTTCCTGGTCGTAACCGACAGCGGCCACAACAACTGGTCCTGGAGCTGCAGCTACACCATCTCGCTGACGGTGGTCTCTCAGAGCTGCACCGCGCCGTGCGCCACGTACCAGGGCGAGTGCTATTCGCCCTAGACGCCTGTCCTGCGGCAGCGGTTCTTCACCTGGAACTAGCATAGGAGACGCAAGCGATGCGACGATTCCTAGCCTTCGGCCTGGCCGCGACTGCGACGGGCCTGCTCGCGACGGGCTGCGGTGAGAAGGCGCCGAGCCGGGGGGACGGGGGCGGCCTCGCCGACGGTCTGACCCGCACGGATGGCGGGGGACCACCTCCCGGCAAGGCGCTCAAGTTTCTGAAGAAGACGGTCGACGAGGACCGCGGCGGCACGCAGGCCTACCTGGGGAGCAACGGCTCCGTGATGGGGGTGGGCTACTACAAGAAGCTCCCCTCCCCCATCACCGTCACCTGTCCGGCGAGCGGAGGAGGCGGCGGATCGACGTCGAAACCGCGGCCCGCGGCCGACGTCATGTACTCGCACTTCAACGGCACGGATTGGGGCGCTCCGGTGAAGGTGGACCAGTACATCGGCTCCGACACCTTCGGGCTGTCGGTGGCCATCGACGCCTCGGGGAAGATCTCGATGGGCTACGTGGCCGGGGCGAACAACCAGAACCGCTGCGACAGCGGGGACGCCATGGTCGCCACCTCGACGGACGGTCAGGCCTTCTCCAAGTCGGCGGTCTTCACGCGCGGCGGCACGGGAGACACCGTCGGGCACTGGATGGGGATCGCCTACGACGCGAGCGGTCAGCTGCAGTTCGTCAACCGGGACGTCCATTTCGGCTACTACGAGCAGGACGGGGACCAGAAGGCCGACGTGCGCTACGGACCGACGGGCGAGGCGATCCTCCCCGGCAAGGGGGGCGGCCTCTACAACGTGCTGCTCTTCAACCAGCGCGCGCAGCCCGTGGTGATGTACCAGAAGACGATCCAGGGGGGCGCGGGCGGCGGCATCGAGATCGCCGTGAAGGAGGGCACGGCCTGGACCGTGCGCGGCGTGGCGAGCGGCAGCAACGTGGAGCGCCCCGACTTCGACACCGACGGACGCGGCGTGTTCGGCATCGCCTACTACTCGCAGGGGGACAAGTCGCTGCGGTACCTCGAGTCCACCGACACGAAGACCTGGGCTCCGGCGGCGGTGGTCGACACCAGTCTGACCAACAACGGTCACTTCTCGTCTTTGGCCTACGACTCGAAGGGCAACCCCGCGATCAGCTACTACCGGTGCGGCCCCTCGACCAGCGGCTCGTGCGACCTGGCCAACGACGCCCTCATGTTCGCCTATCGCGTGAACGGGAGCTGGAAGACCTACGAAGTGGATACGGGCGAAGCCTATCGCTGCGGCGTCTACACGTCGCTCGCCTTCACCAAAGAGGACAACCCCGTCATCGCCTACCAGTGCGTGGCGCTGAAGAACCAGGGGAATGAGTTCGTGGACACGCTGAAGGTCGCGCGAGGGGTCTGGCAATGAGGCACGCTCGCTTGACCATGCTCTCCGCGCTCCTCCTCGTTGCGGCCTGCGGCGGCGGCGCGGCGTCGGGGAATCGGCTCTTTGGCAGCGCCGAGACCCAGTACGATCTCGTCTTCGATGCGGTGCAGATCCATCGGCAGGAAAGCCGGGGCCAGATGGTGGCCATGATCGTGACCTACCTGCGCGGACCGGGGACGAACAAGCAGGCCATCCCCGTGAAGGTCGTGGCCAACGCCCCCGTGGCCGAGGGGCAGGAGAAGGACCTGATGAAGGAAGGGGCCCTGACGCGCGTGATGCAGGACGCCTCGCAGTTCTCGGAGATGAAATCCGGGAAGGTGATCTTCGATACCCTCGGGGGCGCCGGCTCCGCTGCGAAGGGGCGCTTCTACGTCACCTTCGTGAAGGGGAGCACCTTGAACGGCGAGTTCTCCGGGACAGTCGAGCTTCTGCAGTAGTCCCCGCGCGCGCCCCGAGGCACTGGGGCGTTCTGCCGTAGCGAACTGCGCCGCACCGATTGCCCGCCCTGTAGCGCGATGCTACGCTGCAGAAAAATGCCTCACGCGTTCTTCACGCCATCGCGCCCGCAAGGCGCCGCCGGACCGTGGCGGACTCTCGGCGGGGGACACTCATGAGCATTGCGAAGAAGATCTCCTTCGTCGCTTCCCTCCTCGCGGCGCTGCTCCTCGTCGGATCGGGCTACGCCGGGCGGGAGCTGCAGGAGCGCGCGCTCGAGCGTCAGGTCGAAGCCCAGGCGACGGCCGTCGGCCAGCTCCTGGCCAGCGTCGCCGAAGCGGGGGTGCGCGACCGGGGCCAGCTCGCGCATATCGCTGACCATCTGGCGCAGCAAGGCAGCGTGGAGGTGATCTTCTACGGCGCCGACGGGCGCGCGGAGGTGCCGGTCCCCGAGGAAGAGGAGCCGGTGACGAACGCACGGGCGCGCCGGGTCATCGAGAGCAACCGTCCCGAGGGAGAGCTCTTCCGCAAAGGGGGACACGCGGCCTACGTCTACCGTGCTCCGCTTCATCTGCGCGGCAAGGCGGTCGGCGCGCTCGAGCTGCGGCTCGAGCTCCAGGCCCTGCGCGAGGGGCGGGGCTTCCACCTCGGCCTCGCCATCGCCGGAGGGCTCCTGCTCCTCTTCGCCCTGCTCGTGGGGATCTTCTCGCGTCGTGCGATCGGACGCCCCATCGGCCAGCTCATGGACGGGATGGACCACGTCATCCGCGGAGACCTCTCCCACGCGCTGCCCCTCGATCGCTCGGACGAGATCGGACGGATCGCCTACCGCTTCAACGAAATGACCTCCAGGCTCCGGGCCGCGCAGGACGAGATCCTCCAGAGCGGCGCGCTGAAGCTGGAGCTCGAACAGCGCCTCCGTCAGAGCGAGAAGCTGGCCACCATCGGGCAGCTCTCCGCCGAGATCGCGCACGAGGTGGGCACGCCGCTGAACGTGATCGGCGGGCGGGCGCGAGCGCTCGAGCGAAAGGCCGAACAGCCGGCAGAGGTCCTCAAGAACGCGAAGATCATCGCCGACCAGGCCTCGCGCATCACGAAGATCATCCAGCAGATGCTCGACGTGGCGCGGGCCCGAGCTCCGAGGCGCGGGAGCGTCGACCTCGCGCGCGTCCTCGACGACGCCCTCGCTTTTCTCGAGTACCAGATCCAGCGGGCCGGGATCGAGGTCCAGCGCGAACTCCCGCCGGGCCTGCCGCCCGTGATGGGGGACGCCGACGGGCTGCAGCAGGTGGTGCTCAACCTGCTCGTCAACGCGATCCAGGCCATGCCGGGGGGGGGGACCCTGACGGTTCGCTGCACGCTCGACCACCGCCGCAAGAGCGGCCTCGACCTCGCGCCGCCGCAGCGCTACCTGCAGGTCCTGGTGGCCGACAGCGGACCGGGCATTCCGGAGGAGACGCGCGCGCAGATCTTCGAGCCCTTCTACTCCACGAAGCCCCAGGGCGAAGGCACGGGACTCGGGCTCACGGTGGTTCACGGAATCGTCAAGGAGCACGACGGGTGGGTCGAGGTCGAGACGGCGCAGCCTCACGGCGCCGCCTTCCGCGTCTACCTGCCGACCGAACCGGAGGCCGCCGTCGAGGCGGAGAGTTCCGACGCGGAGACGCATTCGGCACCACCGCACCGAGGGGAGACCGACGCGGCCGCGATCGAGCGTCCCTCGGGGAGGGAGGCAGCTGCGGGGTCCTCGAGCTCGCCAGGTCGCACCTCACAGGCAGGGAGCTAGCCCATGACCGAACCTCTCCATGGCCGGCACACGATCCTCGTCGTGGAGGACGACGCGGCGATGCGCGAACTGGTCGTCGAGTCGCTGACCGAGGAGGGCTACGCGGTGCTCTCGGCGGGAGGGGGGCGCGACGGCGTGGCGCAGGTCAGGACCCACCAGGTCGATCTGGTCGTCACCGACATCCGCATGCCGGACATGGATGGCCTGGACATGGTGCGCGAGCTGTGCACGCTGCCGGCACGCCCCGACGTGATCACCGTGACCGCCTTCGGCAGCATCGAGACGGCCATCAAGGCGGTGAAGCTCGGCGCCTCCGACTACATCACGAAGCCCTTCGAGATCGACCAGCTGCTCTTGGCCGTCGAGCGCACGTTGCGCGAGCGGGGGATCCGTCACGAGCTGGCCCGCCTGCGAGAGGCGGTGGCCGACAAGTACCGTTTCGACAACATCATCGGCCGAAGCGCGGCCATGCAGGAGGTCTTCGAGCTCATTCGCCGCGTCGCCGATAGCCCCGTGAGCGTGCTCATCACCGGGGAGAGCGGCACCGGCAAAGAGCTCGTCGCGCGGGCCCTGCACTTCAACAGCTCGCGGTCGAGCGGACCGTTCATCGCCGTGAACTGCGCGGCCATTCCACCGAACCTCCTCGAGAGCGAGCTCTTCGGGTACAAGCGGGGCGCCTTCACCGACGCCACGACCGACCGCAACGGGCTCCTCGTGGACGCGAACGGCGGGTCGCTCTTCCTCGACGAGATCGGCGAGCTCCCTCCCCCACTGCAGGCCAAGCTCTTGCGGGTGCTCCAGGAGCGCGAGGTCAAACCCCTGGGGAGCAGCCGCAGCGTCCCCATCGACGTGCGCATCATGAGCGCCACCAACCGGGACCTGCAGGCCATGCTTCCCACGGGGCACTTTCGCTCGGACCTCTATTACCGGCTCAACGTGGTGCAGATCGCGATCCCGCCGCTGCGCGACCGCCCCGAGGACATCTTGCCGCTGGCCACGCACCTCCTCGCGCAGGCCGGCCGGCGCGCGAACAAGCAGGTGGAGCGCATCGACGCGCAGGCGGCGAAGCTCCTGCTCGCGTACGCCTGGCCGGGGAATGTGCGGGAGCTCGAGAACGTGGTCGAACGAGCGGTGGCGCTGAGCCAGACCCCGCAGATCGAGGTGGCCGACCTGCCGCAGCCGCTCCGCGAGCGGCCTGCCGACGACCACCTCGTCTCGGCAGCCTCCTCGCGCAACCTGACGCTGGCCGAGCTGGAGCGCGAGTACATCCTGCAGGTGCTCACCCAGGAAGAGGGGAACAAGAGCCGCGCGGCGAACCGGCTGGGACTGGACCGCAAGACCCTCTATCGAAAGCTCGAGGAGTACCGGAAGGACGACGACCCGGCGCCGTCGGGGCGGCGGTGAGGTGCGCGCCTACTGATACCGTCGCGCGCCGCGGTGATGCCGCCTGTTGTGCTTGACGCGGCGCTTGCCCGGCCGCTCGAGACCGGAGGGACGCCGCTCGCGAAGGGTCCCCGTGGCGGCGGCCACGACGGGCAGCCGCTGCTGCTGAAGCGGCCGCAGGTGGTGGTTGTTGTCGTTCGAGATGCGCGCGGTGCGGCGCCGGACGCGTCTGCCGAAACCGCCCGAGTAGCCCCAGGACCCGCCCGCCTTGCGTCCCGGGCGATAGGCTGCGTTGAGCGAGCCGTGGTGGCGGTCCTCCCAGCCCACGCTCCCCGAATAGGTCGTGAAGCCCGACCCGCCGTGCGTACCGAGGGACGAGATCGGACGGCCGCGGCTCCCGATGCGGCCCATCGAGTCGAGCGGCGACCGGAAGGTGTAGGTCTTCGGCTTGGCGAGCGAGTTTGCGGACGCCCCGTCGTAGGCCATCGCAGGGGCGATGGGGACCAGGAGGAGCGCGGACGCGAACGGCAGGAAAAAGCGACGTTCCATGCGTACCTCGAGCTGCGGCGTCTCGGCCCGCCCCGCGCAGCCCCTACCGGGTCGTCGCAGCGAGCGCCTGACTCATATAGCCGATTGTCGCATACTCTGCTAGACGGCACGCCCCCGGCGGCCGAAAAAGACGCCGCGCCGCGTTCAAGAGGACGAGAGCCATGCCGACCGCTCCCCCCGACCCCACCGCGATGGCCGCCGCCATCCGCACGCTGCTAGGCGCCGCCGGGCTGGACCCTACGAGCGAAGACCTCCGCGGGAGCCCCGAACGCGTGGCGCGGCTCTGGCTGGACGAGTTCCTCTCGGGCTACGCGATGGACCCGGCGCAGATCCTCGGGGACGCGGTGGTCGGGGAGGCCGATCCCGCGGAGGTGTTGCTCCGGGATCTCTCCTTTCACTCCCTCTGCCCCCACCACCTGGTGCCCTTCCGGGGGCGGGCCCACGTCGCGTACCTCCCGGCGGGAAGACTCCTCGGCTTCGGGCGCATCGCTCAGCTCGTGGCGTGCTTCACCCAGAGGCTCACTCTGCAGGAGCGGGCCACGCAGCAGGTGGCGCAGGCGCTCGTGGACCTCCTGCCGTGCCGCGGCGCGGCCTGCGTCCTCGAGGCGGAGCAGCTCTGCCTGGCCCTCCCCTCGGATCGGCACGAGGGAAGCCGGGTGGTGACCACGGCCTTCGTCGGGGACTACGCGGCGCGGCCCGAGCTGCAGTCGCAGTTTCTGGCCCGGCTCGGGCTGCGGTCGTAGGGGCTGCAGGGGGGCCGGCGCAAAGGACGCGCCCGGGACGGTCGGTCAGTCGCCGAGGAGATGCCCCATCCGGAGGCGCTTGGTTTCCATGTAGCGCTCGTTGTCCTCGTGGACGCCGATCTGGTGCGGCTCCCGGCGCTCCACGACGATCCCCGCCTCCTGCAGTCCGAGCACCTTGTCGGGGTTGTTGCTCATGAGCACCACCGACTGGGTCCCGAGGTCTCGCAGGATGGCGGCGGCCACGTCGTAGCGCCGCAGGTCCGGGGCGAAGCCGAGCGCCACGTTCGCCTCCAGCGTATCGGCCCCCTTGTCCTGCAGAGCGTAGGCCCGCAGCTTGTTCAGTAGGCCGATGCCCCGGCCCTCCTGACGCAGGTAGATCACGACGCCGCGCCCGACCTCCTCGATCCGCCGGAGCGCGAGGTGGAGCTGCGGCCCGCACTCGCAGCGACGCGAATGGAACACTTCACCCGTCAGGCACTCCGAGTGCACGCGGCAGAGCACGCCCGTCCCTCGGACGTCCCCTTTCATGACCGCCAGATGCTCGAGCCCCTCCGCGTCCCTGTAGGCGGCCATCGTGAAGGTGCCGAACTCCGTCCGGACACTGGCTTCCCCTCCACGGGACAAGGCGAACCGGTTGGAAAGCTGGGCAAGCTGGGCTGTCACGCGCATCGGTTGCATCCTCGCCGTACGGCCGAAGCATTCCCCGACACTTGATTTTCGTCAAGGCACAACACGCGTCGGCTGTGCATGTCGCGTCGGGTCAACTCAAAATATAAGCGGAGTCGGCCGGTTGTCAATCAGCCGCCGAGAAAGACGCTCGGGCGCGTTCGGCTGCGGGGGCGCGATTTGACAGCACCGCAAAAGCCAATGAATACTTACGAGCGCCGCGCGCAGGCCGGCCGGGCCAATTTGAGGTCCGAACGACCCGCCGGCGGCGCCGCCCGAAGCAACGCGTCATCGGGTGCAGCCCCGCTTGGTAAGGATGTATTCATGGCCATCCGCCCCATCTTGAGATACCCGGACCCTCGCCTGCAGAGCCAGTGCCGCACGGTCGGCGAGCGTCTCGACGGACTCGAGGCGCTGGTCCGGGACATGACGGAAACCATGTACAGCGCGAGCGGGGCCGGACTGGCTGCGATCCAGGTGGGTGAGCCGATCCGGCTCTTCATCGTGGAGAGCTCCGTGGCCGGGCTGGGACCCCAGGCCGCGCCGATGGTCTTCATCGACCCGGAGATCGTGGAGCTCAGCGCCGAGAAAGAGCTCGCCGACGAGGGGTGCCTCTCCTTCCCCGGAGTCTACGTCCCGGTCGAACGGTCCTACCGGGTGCTCACCCGTGCACGAAACCTCCGAGGGGAGCTCTTCGAGGTGGCGGGCGAGGGGCTCTTCGCGCGCGCCATGCAGCACGAGAACGACCACCTCAATGGTCGCCTCCTCGCGGACTACGTCGGCCGACTCAAGCGCCAGCTGATCCGCCGCAAGCTCGAGCGCGAAGCGGCCGCTCGATCCAGCGACTAGCGCACCGATGGCGGGTGCAGCTCGAAGGCGCACCGCCCCCCATCCCGACGCGCGCCGAGTGGTTGTAGCCACCTTGCTCGGGGCGCTCCTCCCGGGAGCCGGCCACCTGCTGATGGGCGCCCGCCGGCTCGGGTGCGCGCTGCTCCTCGGGGAGCTCGTGGGAGGCGCGGCGGCGGCGTGGCATCTGGCCTCGGGGCTCCAGCCCTTCGAATCACCGCAAGGGTCGTTTCTCTTCGGCGTGCTCCTGCGCGGCCTGCTCTGCTTGCACGGCTACGCGGCCATCGACCTGTCGTTTCGAGCCAGCGACGAGCCGGGGGGGGAGGGCCCCGGACGCCGGCTCGCGCTGCTCTGCCACCTGCTCCTTCCCGGAGCGGGCTATGTGGTGGCCCGTCTCTGGCTACGCGCTGCACCTGGGATAGGCATCAGCGGTCTCATCGTCGTGCTCGCGTCGCGCGGGCACCATCGCCTCCTCGACCTCATCTACGTCGGCGCGCAGCTCGCCCTGGCGGCCGGCCTCTACCACCAGCTCCGCCTCCGTGAGGCCCGGCGCCTCGGGGATACGCTGCCACCCCCGCCGCGCCCCGGGGTCCCTGCCGCCCAGATCGTGGCCCTCGTCGCCTTCCTGGGGGTAACCGTGGGCTGCGGGTACGTGGTGGAGCGACGCATGCCGAGCTATCCGTTCGAGGGGCTCACGCCGCAGGACGTGCGCGTCACGCCCTCGCGCCACGGCGTTCGCGTCCAGGTCCCACGCCTCGAGCTCTCGCTCATCGCCGCCGGCGAGGGCTGGTCGGCCGAGGAACATCGTCCGGGGATCCTTTTCGCCGCGCGCCATGCCCAGGGGGCGAGCCTCCTCGTGGGCGCCGAGCCCATCCCGCCCTTCGTGCGCGCCGACCGCTACGTCGAGCACCTGCGGCGCCGCATGGTGGACGAGGGGTTCACGCACCAACGGACGCTGCCCCTGCTCCTCCACGGGGTCCCCGCCGTGCAGCTTCGGTTCACGGGGATGCAGGGGCCTTCCCACCCGATCGACCAGTGGGCCATCGCGGTGCCTCGGCACGACTTCGCCTACGTCCTCATGGTGAACTGCCACCGGCGCCAGTGTCCGGCGCTCGCACCGCAGCTCGAACGCACGCGCGACAGTTTTCGCGTACCGTGAGTCAGGGCCGAGAACCGGCTCTCAGACCGACGCCCCCCCGCGCCGGGCCGCAGCCACCGAACGCATGACGCCTCGCACGCCGTGCAGGACCACGCGTCGGTTCACTGGCTTGGCCAGAAGCCCATCCGCTCCTCCGTCCCCGACCAGGCGACGACTCCCCTCCGCCTGCCGCGAGCTGAGCACCAGGATCGGCAGCCCCCGCAGCGTCGCGTCCTTGCGGCACTTCGCGATCAACTCGGCGCCGTCGAGCCGGGGCATCTCGAGGTCCGTCATCAGCAGGTCGTAGGGCCGGCGCTGAAGCTGCTCCCAGGCCTCCCAGCCGTCGCTCGCGAGGTCCACCACGTAGCCCGCGTCGCGCAGAAGTTGAGCCACCGCCTCGCGCACCGTGCGGGAGTCGTCCGCCACGAGCAGCCGCGGCGGCGAGAGCCGCGCCCGGTCGACCTCCGTCGCCAGGCTCCCCGCCCCCGCTCCCGCCCCCGGCGCGGGCCGGCGGGCGAGCTGAGCCAGGGTCATCACGTCGAGAACGAGCTGCACCTTGCCCGACCCGCTGACTGTGCCCCCCGAGAAGAGGGGCAGCGGGGCCAGCAAGGGTCCGAGGCCCTTGATCACGATCTCCCGCGGCCCGATGACGCGGCGGACGGCCACCCCGAAGCGGAACTCGCCCAGTCCGAGTACCAGGATCGCCGTCCGCTCCCCCGAAGGGTTCGAGGCGTCCCCGCCCCCTGGCGTCAGCGGAGAGGTACCGAGGACCTGCGACAACACGACGACCGGCAGGCGCTCCCCCCGGTGCTCCAGCTCCAGCCCGCGCCCCGCAACCGACCTGAGCTGTGGAGGCGCCGCGGCGACGCTCTCGAGAACGTGGGCGATGGGGATGGCGTAGACCTGCTCCCCCTCCTTGAAGAGCATGGCCTGCGTGATCGCCGTGGTCATCGGCACGCGGAGCGTGAAGCAGGTCCCGCCCCCGTCGCGCGTGCGCACTCCGATCGTCCCTCCCAGGGCCAGGACGTTCTGGCGCACGACGTCGAGGCCGATGCCGCGTCCCGCGTGCCGATCGGCCTTCGCCCTCGTCGAGACACCACTCGCGAAGATCCACTCCAGGAGCTCCTCGTCGGAGAGCGGGGATCCCGCGCCCACGTCGCCCGAGAACGCCGTGACGGCGCTTCGCAGGCGTCCCAGGTCGATCCCCGCCCCGTCGTCGGCGACGTCGAGCAACAGGAAGTCCCCCTGATGCCGCGCCGTGATCTCGACCACGCCGGCTTCGGGCTTCCCGGCCGCGCGCCGTACCTCGGGTGACTCGATCCCGTGCGCCACCGCGTTCCGCACCAGGTGGATCAGCGGGTCGGTGATCTGCTCCACGATCGACCGATCCATCTCGGTCGTCTCCCCCTTGGTCAGCAGCACGACTGTCTTGCCCTGCGCGCGCGCCATCTCCCGCGACGGACGCTGGAGCCGCGCGAAGAGCCACCGAATGGGCATCATGCGCACCTTCGTGAGATGCGCCTGGAGGTCGCGCGTCGTCCGGCGGAGCGCCTCGGAGTCCTCGAGCAGAGACGCGGTCGCCTGCTCGAGATTCGCGACCACGTCGGATAGCTCCCCTTCGACCTCGGAGAGGGTCGCAAGCGCGGGGTGTTCGAGGAGCGGGCGCAGCAACCCCACACCCCCGTGGAGGGTCTGCCGACTCGCAAGCAGGTCGCGCGCCAGGGCCTTGAGCACCTCCAGGCGACGCTCCACGCGCGTCCGGTCGATGACGAGCTGCCCGACGGAGTTCATCAGCTCGTCGATGTGAGAGACGTCCACCCGGATCAGATGGTCTTCGCCCCGCCGCCGATCGTTTCCCACCCGCCGTTCGCGCCCCGTGGCAACCTTCCCCGCGTCGCGAAGCGACACGACCCCCACCTCGCGCGCCTGCCGGCCGGTCGGCTCCTGCTCCTCCTCGTGCTCCGGGTCCGTGTCCGCCGCGGAGGCGCTCTCCGCGGCGCCGAGCCCCTGCCGCAGCCGCCCCAGCGCCACCTCGGGGGGAGTCGTCGCCTCCGCCGAGGCGTCGGTCCCCTCGACCATCCCTCGAATCAGGTCCGTGGCGCCGAGGAGCGCGTCGATCGCCGCGTCGTCCACCGGCAGCCGCCCGTCGCGGAGCGCGATGCAGCGCTCCTCCAGCAGGTGGACGGCGTGCTCCACGTGGCGGAGGCCCACGGTTCCCGCCGATCCCTTGAGCGTGTGCGCGCGCCGCAGCACCTCTTGCAGGCTGTCCGGAGTGCGCAGAGCCTGCAGGAGACTCGCGGTCATCACCTCCAGGTGCTCGTGCGCCTCGGCTGCGAAAAGTCGGCGCAGCAGTGCGGCCGTCTCTGGGTCCCAGTCCTCCTCGAACGCGTCGTTCTCCGCCCCTTCCGTTGCCTCAGCCTCGTACGGCGCGGCGAGCGCCTCGATGGCGTCGCGCAGGCGAGCTAGCTCCGCCTCCGAGCCCGCGCTGGCCACGCCCAGCTCGAGGATCCGGCGCGCGCTCGTCGCCAGGGCCGGAAGCCCGGACATCACCGCGGCGTCTCTCAGCGCCTCCACCGCACGACGTCGCCCCTCGGGAGAGAGGTCGGGGGAGCGGAGCAGGCGCAGCTGCGTCCGCGCCTCGCCGAGGAACACCTCGAGCAGCGACGCGTCGATCACGGGTCAGCCCGGTCGACCGGTCGGAGGGCCCGCCCCGCGGTCACGGTTCTCGGGGTCCCCCCCGGGCTCGTCACCCGGCCGCGCGCTCCGGACCAGTGCGGACTCTGGAGCGGCGCCGGCGCCCGGCTCTTCCACGGCCTCGAACGACGGGCCCCCACCCACCGCTCGAAGCGCCTCTTGCACCTCGCCGAGGAGCGCCACCAATCCCTCCTGGACGGGGGGAGCGTCTACCCCGGGCGTCGCCGCGAGCTCTCCCAAGGCCGCGAGCGCCCGGTGCAGCTCCTCGCGCTTCTCGTCGAGGAGCTTGGTGATCGCCGCCACGTCGGCCCGCTGCACCTTGAAGCGGGCGATGGCTGCGCCCAGCTGGCGCGCTGCCTCCGCCATCTGGTCCGCCGCTCGCGTGGTGTCGAGCGCCCCGTCGGCCGTGGCGCGCGTGACCGCGCGTATCTCCTCCATCGCGACCACCGCCTCCTGCGTGGCGTCCCGGATCAGGTCGATGAAGGCGCCGATGTCCTTGGTCGCGCTCGAAGAGCGCTCGGCGAGCTTGCGCACCTCGTCGGCGACCACCGCGAACCCCTTGCCCTGCTCTCCGGCGCGGGAGGCCTCGATCGCGGCGTTCAAGGCCAGCATGTTGGTCTGCGCGGCGATTTCGTCGATCAGCTCCACGATCTGGTTGATCTCGAGCGAGCGCTGCCCGAGCGCGCTGATGCGCTCCGTCACCCGGTCGAGCACCGCCGCCTGCTGCGCGGCGCCGCGGGTCATCGCACCGCTGGCCGCGATGATGCGGTCCGCAGCCGCCGTGACCGCGGCTCCCCCGCCTCGAACCTGCAGCACGAGCTTGCCGATGCTCTCGAGCATGTGGTTCATGGCCTCCATCACCGAGGCCATCTCCGCGGAGCCGACCCGGCCACGCACCGTCAGATCCCCCTTGGCCGCCGTCGAGACGAGCCCGAGGAGCATGATGACATCTCGCTCGAGGCGTTGCTTATCCTCGTCGCGGCGGATGAGCCCCACGATGCGATCGAGCATCGCGTTGAACGACCTGGCCAGCAGGTCGAGCTCGTCACCCGTCTGTCGAACCGACGCCCGCTGGTCGTAGCGCCCGAGGCGGATCGTTTCAGCAAGCCCCCCGAGCTCGCGGACCGGCTGGACGAGCGCCGTCCGGAAATACGAGATCGTCGCCCACGTCACGCCGAGACACAGGAGCAGGAGCGGCACGAAGGCCCAGACTAGGCTCCGCTGAAAAGCACGCACCTTGCGCTCGAGCTGCGCGGGGAGGAGGTTCAGCGTCGCCCCGACCTGACGGTGGCCCGCCTCGGCGGCTCGCGCGACCTCCCGCAGTGCGTCGTTCACGTCGGTGAGCACGGCCTCGTGGGTCCCTTCGAGGTCGGTGGCCGCCACGAAGGTCCACCGCGTGTTCGCGAGCGGCGTCGCGACGAAGACCGTTGGCTGTCCCGGGGTGCGCTCCCTGGGCACGAGCATCTCGACCAGTCGGTTGTCGGCCAGAAACCCGCCACGGTGGCGCGCCCGCGCCACCGACTCGGTCCAGCGCAAGCGCGCCAGATGGGCCGCGAGCGCGGGGTAGTGGCGAGAGAGCGGCTCGCCCTCCAGGTCGGAGGAAGGATGCACGGCGATGGTCCCTTCGCCACCCGCGCGGTGGTCGAAGAGGAAGATGAACCCGGCGCGACCGATGCGCTGCCGCCGGAGCGAGGTGGCAAAACCCGGAATGCGGTCCGGGTCGACGTCGGGGGTGGCGCCGCGGAGGAAGGCCTCGGCGATCTGAGCCGCCCCCATCGCGCTACGCTGCACGTTGATGCGGAGCACGGCCTCCGAGGCCTGCCGCGCCCGCCCCATCGCCGCATCGTTCGTGCGCTGGATGCCGTCGACGATGCGCTGGTTGCGCCGCTGCACCTCCGCAAACGACTGCTTCTGCTCCTCGGCGAGACGGACCAGGCTCTGTTCGGCCACCGCCCACGTCACAGCGATCGCCGCCACGGCGAGCAGGGTGAGCGCCAGGACGCCGAGGGCAGTCTTGAACATCAGGCTGCGCCCGCGCTTCCCCTCCGCTCCGGTTGCTGCGCGGTCAGGCATCGGCGCCCGTCACTCCGCGGAACCTCTGGCTCGCTTCCGCCACCTGAGCTCCGACGCGATCGAAGAGCTGCGCGACGTCGAGGAGCGGCAGTGGCCGAGAGGAGTCCTCCGCCGCGCCTCCCTCGGGGAGCCGCGCCACCGCCTCCACGCGACCCGCCAGCAGAATCGCCGGCTGACCGCCGTGCTCGACGAGCAGACCGGACTCGCCGAGCGCGGGGGCGCTGGGCCCCCGACCGTGCAGCACGCCGACGTCGATCACCGGCACCACGCGGCCTCCGACGTGGCACGCCCCGGCCACGGCAGCCGGCGCTCCGGGGATGGGCGTCACCGGACCGAGACGCACCACCTGCCGGACCAGGGAGAGATCGACTGCCATTCGCGTTCCGTCCATCTCGCAGATCACGGCATCCACGGCGTCTCCTGCCCTTCGCCGCCGGTGCGCCCGTCGGCCGTCACGATCCCGGCAGGTAGCCCGCGACGCTCTCGAGCAGCGCCTCCGGGTCGACGGGCTGAACCAGGTATTCGTCGGCCCCCTGCTTGAGGCCCCAGTACTGATCGCTCTCGCGGTCCATCGCCGTCACGACGATGATCGGCAGCCGCGCGAACTCGGGAGTCGCCCGGAGGCTGCGGCAGAGCTGAAAGCCGTTTCGCTTGGGCAACACCACGTCCAGGATCACCAGGTCGGGACGCTCCGCGCGAATCGTCGCCTCGGCCTCCTCGCCGTCGCGCGCCAGCAGCACGCGATGGCCGAGGCGCGTCAGCCTCTCCGCCACCAGGGGAACCACCGCCGGGACGTCTTCAGCGATCAAGATCGTCGCCATCGACGCTCAGACCGCGAGCGGCGCGACGCGCTTGCGGATCAACTTCACCGAGAGCAAGCGATAGAGCATCTTGCTGACGTCGAAGGACCCCATGCGGCTCTGTCGCACGATCTCCTTGACCGTGTTCCGGCCGTTGACGAGCTCCAGCACCGCCAGCTCTTCCCGCGTCAGCTTCCCGCGGCCCATACGGCTCAGCCCCTCGTCGTTGCGCAGGAAGACGAGATCGAAGTTGTCGATCTCGCGCTCGATGAGGTGCCACTCGTCCACCCGGCGAAAGCCCTCCATGAGGATGGTGTCGACGGGCATCGCGAGCGCCGCCTCCGCCGCCACCGGGGCGAGCTCGGGGGTGGCGCGGAAGGCGAAGCGTCCGAAGCTCCAGCGCATCAGCTCGTAGACCAGCTCGCAGGACTGCTGCCGCATCGCCTGCTTGAGGCTCGTCTCGCTCAGATAGCCCATCTTGACCAGCTGGTGGCCGAGGAGCTTGCCGTTGCCGCCCCGCGTGCTGAGGTACAGCTCGAGATCCTCCCGCTTCATCAGGTTGTTCTCGATGAGGAAGCGACCGAGGAGAAACTCCTCCGGCACCCCCGCCGCCGTGGCGAGCTCGATGTTCCCGCCGCGGAAGTACAGGTCCACGCGGGCGTCCCCTCGGGTGACCGTCAAGACCCCGAGCTGTTCCTGCTGATGCAGGAGCAGGAGCACCTCCGCGAGAGGGATGACCCGCAGGTCTCCCATCAAGACGGCGTCCCCCTCCCCCACGAGCTCCGGCGCAGCCGCCCTGAGCTCGCCGAGGAGCACCTCGAAGACCGCCGGCCCGAGTCCCTGCCGGGCCCACGCCACCACGTCGGCCTCCTCGAGCGCCGTCGCGTGGTTCGCCGCCGCCGCCACAATGGATCGGCCGACCGACCGACTCACCCCTTCGGCCAGGCGAGCGAGCGCGGCCTGTCGCGCGTGCAACGCCGCCTCCGCCGCGCTGACCGCCTTCTCCGCGGAGACCTCGGGCAGGATCCTCCCCTCCCCCTCCCCCGGCGAGGACGCCGCGTACTTCGCGAGCGTGTGTTGCACTACCGCGGTGATCGCCTCGGGAGAGAACGGCTTGGTGATGTAGTCGACGATCCCCATCACCTTGACGAACCGGTCGCCGACCTGATCCCCCTTCGCGCTCATCAGCACCACGGGCACGTCCCGAGTGCCCTCCTCTTGCTGGAGCGCCCGGCAGACCTGGTAGCCGTTCATCTTGGGCATCACGAAGTCGAGGAGCACGATCTGCGGTCGATGCTCGGCCGCGAGCTGCACCCCTTCGTCGCCGTCCGCCGCGGTCAGGACGGCATACCCGGCCTTGGTCAGCACGAGCTGAACCACCTTCAGGATGGTCGGGCTGTCATCGATGACGAGAACGGTTTCGCCGGACATGGGCAACCTATCGCGATTGCGAGCAAATCCTACATGCCGGGGGGGCCGGGGTCAAGGCGAGGCACCTGCCGCCGCGAAGGCCTCAGCGGCGCCCCCTCGGGGCCGATGAGAGGAGAGAGGCCTCGCGGGCTTTCGTGGTACGCTTTCAGCTGCCCGCACGGGGCCCCATTGAGCGCAGAACGTGGCGTCACCAGACACCTATCCTAGACTCTTCGGCAAGTACGTGCTGATCGGCCCGCTGGCTCGCGGGGGGATGGGAGAGCTGCACCTGGCGGTGGCCGGACGCGGGGATCTACGCAAACTTTGCGTCATCAAGCAGATCCTCGGCCACCTCGGCGACGAGGAGTTCACGCGCCGGTTCGTGGACGAGGCCAAGCTGGTGGTGCAGCTCAGCCACGGAAACCTCGTCCCGATCTTCGAGAGCGGCCTCATCGACGGGCGCTACTACCTGTCGATGGAATACATCGAGGGAAAGGATCTCCGGACGGTCTGGAACGCGATGGAGGGGCGACCCATGCCGCTCGAGGTCGCGCTCCACCTGGCGAAGGAGCTCTGCCGCGGCCTGAGCTACGCCCACAGCTTCGGCGACCTCCAGCTCGTTCACCGCGACGTCAGCCCGCCGAACGTGCTGCTCTCGTACTCGGGGGAGGTGCGGCTGACGGACTTCGGGCTCGCCTCGAGTACGATCAAGATGCAGAAGACGTCCCCCGGGGTGCTCTTCGGCAAGCTGGCCTACATGTCTCCCGAGCAGGCGCGAAACGAGGCCGTCGACGAGCGCGCCGACGTCTACTCGCTGGGTGTCATCTTCTGGGAGCTCATCACCGGACAGCGCCTCTTCCCGAAGGAGGGGAGCCAGCTCGACCAGCTGAAGCGCGTGGCGAACCCGCAGGTGCCAGCCCCGTCGAAGGTCAACCGCAAGCTTCCTCCGCCTCTCGACCTCATCGTGCTGCGAGCGCTCGCGCCGCGGCGCGACGACCGCTACGCCACCGCCGAGCTCTTCCGGCGAGAGCTGGCCGGATTTCTAGCCAAGCTGGACCCCACCACCGACGCCGCCGCGGTCCAGCGACTGCTCGCGCAGATCTTCGGCGCGGCGATCGACGACGAGCGACGCCAGCGGCAACAGCTTCTCGAAGAGATGACGCCGCGGATCCACGAGCTCCTCGACGCCAAGGTCTCCACCGGTGTGGCTACCGAGGGGGCGGAGGAGGAGAAGCTCTTCGTCGACGAGTCGACGCCCCCCCCCACGCTCGCACCGGGCACCATGCTCGGCGGCCGCTACCGCATCGAGGACCTGATCCGCGAGGGCGGGATGGGGACCGTCTACCTCGCGCTTCACGTGGACATCGAGAAACGGCTGGCGGTGAAGGTCCTTCATCCCATCTACACGCGCATGCCGGAGGTCGTGTCGCGGTTTCGACAGGAAGCGCGTGCGGCGAGCCGCATCGGGCACCCGAACATCGTGGAGGTCTTCGACTCGGGCATCACGGAGGACGGGAGCTTCTACTTCGTGATGGAGCACCTCGAGGGGCTCGACCTGGCCGACACGCTCGGTGAGGATGGCCCCTTCCCTGAGGAGCGCGTGACGCGCGTGGCGGTCCAAATCTGCCACGCCCTCGAGGCTGCGCACGAGGCGGGGATCGTTCACCGCGACCTGAAGCCCGAGAACGTCTTCCTGACCACGCGCGAGGGGGCCGTGGACTTCGTCAAGGTGCTCGACTTCGGCATCGCGCAGATGGGGCACCTCGAGGATTCGCGCCGGGTGCGCCTGACCAACCCCGGCATCGCGATGGGCACCCCCGAGTACATGAGCCCCGAGCAGGCGGCCGGCAAGGGCTGCGACCATCGCGCCGACATCTACGCCGTGGGGGCTCTGCTCTACGAGATGCTCGTGGGCGAGCCACCGCACGCCGGAGACAACCTCCTCGAGGTGCTGAACCGGAAGGCCACCGAGGAGATCCGCCCGCCGAGCGAGCACCGACCCGAGCTCTCCGGCGAGCTCGAGCGCATCGTGCTCTGGGCCCTCGAGCGCGACCCGGAGCGCCGCCCCCAGAGCATGGCGCAGCTGGCCTACGAGCTGACCAAGCTGACTAGCGGGCGTTCGGGCGCCGTGGCGTCGATGCTCGGCCTGCCCGACGACCCGCTCGGGACCGGCGCGTCCCCGATGGGGATCCCATCCCCTCGCGCGCTCGATCTGGCGCGCGAGCCCTTCGGCCCGGGCGAGGAGTTCCGCCCGGATCTGGCCGTCACGGCCTCCGTCAAGGCGCCGCCCCGCCACCGCGCCGCTCCGGCGCTACTCCTGATCCTGATCGGGCTCGGAGCCCTGGCGACCGTCGTGGCCCTGCCGCTCTGGAGTCGCAAGCCGCGGTCGGCCGGAGCGGGTACCGCGCCGCGCCCTTCCGCTCCCGTCGCGGTTGCCGAGCCGCGCTCCGCTTCCGTTCAGGCGCTCCGCGCGCAGGATGCAGGGACGCAGCCCTCCGAGGAGGCGTCAGCGACGCAGGTCGCCGCGTCGGCCCCCGTCCGCCCCAGCGGGGGTCGCGCACGCCTGTCCGGTACGAAGAGCGCAGCCGGCCGCAGCGCCACATCCAGCATGAGCGCGGGCCTGCGCCACCTGCGCGCGGGTCGCTTCGCCGAGGCGCGCACGGCCTTCGAAACTGCGCGCCGCTCCCCCAAGGACCGTGGGCGGGCCCTGGTCGGGCTCGCCGAGGTGGAGTTCCAGCTCGGCCAGTACCACGCCGCGCAGGTTTTCGCGCAGGTCGCCGCCTCCGAAGGAGCGGGACTCCAGGCCGATCTGATCCGCGGCAACATCTTCTTCAAGCTCCACGACTACAAGAACGCCATGCGCATGTACGAGCGCGTGCTCGGACGCGAGGAGGGTCACCGCGAGGCACGACGGAATCTCGAGGCTGCCAGGCGCCAGCTCAGGACGCGTTGATCCACCGTCGCGCGTCGCGGCGCGTCCCGCGATGGCTCGCGACGCCTTCGGTGTTCTAGTTCAACGACCCGCTTGATATCCTCTCGCGAATGGCGGCCAGCTACCCGCGCCTCTTCGGCAGCTACCTCCTCCTGCGAAAGCTCGCCGCCGGCGGGATGGGGGACCTGCACCTGGCCGGGCCGTCCTCGCTGGGCGGTCCCGCCCGGCTGCTGGTGGTCAAGACGATCCGCTCCACTCCCAAGAAGAACGACCGCCGCGCGCGTTTTCTCGACGAGAGCAAGGTCGCGCTCCGGCTCTCGCATCCCAACCTGGTGCAGGTCTTCGATGCGGGGATCGTGGACGATCAGCCCTACCTCGCGATGGAGTACGTCCTCGGGCGAGACCTGCGCGATCTGCTCGTGCGGTGCGGAGAGCTCAGGCGCCCGCTTCCCGTGGCCGCCTGCGTGTACCTGGCACAGGAGCTCTGCCGCGGGCTGAGCTACGCGCACGAGCACGCGGAGATCCGCCTCGTCCACCGGGACGTCTGCCCGTCCAACGTGCTCCTTTCTTTCGCCGGCGAGGTGAAGCTGACGGATTTCGGCATCGCCTCGTCGCCGCTGCGCAAGCCGTACACCGCCCCCGGCGTGGTCTTCGGCCGGCTCTCGTATCTCGCTCCGGAGCGGACGCGTTCCGGCCCTGTAGACGCCCGAGCCGACCTGTACTCGGTGGGGGTCATCCTGTGGGAGACCCTCACCGGGCAGCCGATGCGTCCGCGCTCGGAGACGAGTCCGCGTCCCCAGCTGGAGAGCGTCAAGCAGCCGGTCCTCGTGCCGCCGTCGAGCAGGCGCCCCGACGTCCCGGCCGCGCTGGACGCCCTCGTCCTTCGCGCCCTGCAGCCGGACCCCGACGCACGTTACCCGTCGGGAGAGGCGATGGGGGAGGCGCTGCGCGAGCTGCTCGGTCAGCTCGGGCCCGACTACGACGCCACGGCCCTGGCGCAGCTCCTCCGCGCCGTCTACGGCTCGGTGGTGGACGAATGCCAGCGCGACGCCGAGGGGCTCCTCCGCCAGGTCGCGCGACGACGACTCGAGCCCGTGACCACCCCGCCCGCGGCTGCTTCGCCAACGGGAGCGCGCCCCCGCCCTCCGCCCCGGGTTCCGCTCCCTCCCCGGCTCGGCGCGCGCCCTCCCCAGCTCGGCCCCGGCGCCGCGCCGAGCGTCGAGGTCGGTGCGCCGGGACGCCTGACGACCGACAACCTGAGCGGACAGATCCTGGATGGGCGCTACCGCACGATGCGCCTCATCGGCGAAGGGGGCATGGGGGCCGTCTACGAGGCCCAGCACACGGAGATCGGCAGACGCGTGGCGATCAAGGTGCTGCACGCGCTCTACAGTCGTGACGAGGAGGCCGTGCGGCGCTTTCGCGACGAGGCGCGTGCCGCGACGCGCATCGGACACCCGAACATCGTGGACGTGACGGACTCCGGCACCACGGCCGACGGGCGCGTCTACTTCGTCATGGAGCTCCTCACGGGGGTAGACCTCGCCACGGTGCTCGCGCAGCAGCGGACCCTCGCCACGGACCGGGCGCTCCGCATCGCGCACCAGATGTGCCGGGCCCTGCATGCCGCCCACGACGCCGGGATCGTGCACCGCGACCTCAAGCCGGAGAACGTGTTTCTCACCGAGCGCGACGGCGAGACCGACTTCGTCAAGATCCTCGACTTCGGCATCGCGAAGAACCTGGACCTCGCCGAGCGTGGAGACGCGCGTCTCACCACCCCCGGCATCGCCATGGGCACCCCCGAGTACATGGCGCCCGAGCAGGCCGCGGGGGAGGAGATCGACCGGCGCATCGACGTCTACGCCACCGGGGCCATGCTCTTCGAGATGCTGACGGGACACCTCCCGCACGAGGGGAAGAACCTCATGCAGCTCCTCAGCCGCAAGGCTCTGGAGCCGCCCACCCCGCTTCGCCACTACCGACCGGACCTCCCGGAGGCGCTCGATGCGTTGCTGAGCCACGCCCTGGCGACGGAGCGCAGCCACCGCCTCCCTTCCATGGAAGACCTCCGAAAGGCCCTCGAACCCTTTCTCGCCGAAGGCACGGCCCCCTCGGCGGGACTGGCCGTCGGGACCGCCCCCACCGTCCGTGCCCCCGCACTGCTCGAGGCGCCCCCTTTCCCTCCCGCCCACCAGGTGCTCCCGGGGGAGGTGCGGCTCTACGGAGGCCAGCTCTCCGAGAGCGGTGCCGCCCCCACCCTGGGGAGCGCCACCGGCGCCGCGCTCCAGGCCACGGACCCGCTCGGCACCCGGGTCGTGGCCGGACGCCGCTGGCCGCTCTGGACCACGCTCGGCGTCACCCTCCTCGTGGGCGGCGGCGGCGCCTTCGCCGCGATCTGGTGGCGCGGGCATCGCGAGGTCCCCACCGCGCCCATCTCCGACGCCGGCTCCCCGCGACGCGACGCGGGCCCCGTGCGCGACGCCCGTCCGCAGGACGCCGCCCCGCCGCAGAGTTGGCCGGCGGCGACCGCTCCCGAGCGCCCCAAGGTCACGCCGCAAGAGGTAGAGCGCATTCTAGAATGGGCGAGGCGTGCGGCCGACGGGAAGCGCTACCTGCGTCCCCCCGGGGACAACGTCAAGGAGCTCCTCGAACGCATCGAGCGGGACCACCCGGGACATCCCGCCGTGGCGCGCTTCCGCTCCCAGCTCGGGGCACGGATCGCCCGCCGGGCCAGCACCCTCCTCCGCAGCCGCCAGCTCCCGCAGGCGCAGCAGCTCTACCGTACCTGGGTCTCTCTCGACGACCAGGCCGAGAAGCCGCTGCGCGCGCTCGCCCAGCTCGAGCTCCTGCTGGGACGTCGAGCCCTCGGCCGGGGCCAGCTCAAGCTCGCGCGCCAGCACGCGCTCGCCGCGCAGGAGATCGTCCCCGGTCACCCCGGAATCCCGGAACTCCTCGGAGACCTCGCGGCACGCAAGCATCGCTACCCCCAGGCAGTGCGCCATTACGAGGCGGCGCTGCAGCTCGCCACGGCCAAACCGGTGCGCAAGGCGCTCGAGAAGAAGCTCGCCGCGGCCAAGCGCAAGGCGCGCTGATCAGCGACGCGTTGGTGGCGGATCGATCGTGCTCGCCGGGGGCTTCGAAGAGCCCGCTCCCAGCAGCGCGTCCAGCTCCCGCCGGAGCGTCACGAAGTCCGTCAGCCCCTCGAAGTCGCGCAGCACGCGTCCCGCTCCGTCGAGAAGCACCGTCCGCGGCACCTGGCGGGTGAGCCCGAACGCCGCCACGAGCTCCAGGTCGTCCGGTCGCGCCAGCGCCACGTCGAAGCGGTACCCCACGAACTCCACGTACGTCCGCACCAGCGAGGCGTCGTCCGCGGAGAGCGAGACCCCCACCACGCGGAGCCCGCGGCTCTTCCACCGCTCGTGGAGCTGCACGAACTGGGGCGCCTCGGCCTGGCAGCGTAGAGACCACGTCGTAAACATGGTAAGCACGACGGGTCCCCCGCGGAGCCCCGAGAGGGACACCTGACCTCCGCCGAGCCTCGGCAGGGTGAGCTCGAGAGGCCGGACGCGCCGGGGAGGGAACGGCTCGACGGGCCCCTCCCCCGTGCCGGCTCCCGGGCAGGCCCCGAGGCAGGACAACAGGACGACGGCCCAGAAGGATCTGGGTGCGTACGCGAGCAATCGGAACGTCATGTGCCCCGAAACGATGCCAGGTGCGGCGCAACCGCCGCACGATCCACCGCAAGCTGAAGCCCTGGACCCGGCCCTTGTCAACCTGGGATGGCCAGAGCTGCGCCAGAACCTGGCCCGGCTGTGCACCACCCGCCGAGGCGGCGAGGCGGCGGCGGCCCTGCTGCCGTCGCTCGCACGCGCGGAGGTGGACGAGCTCCTCGAGCTGGTGTCGGAGGCCCGCACCTTGCTCGCCGCGGGCGAGCCCCTCCCCTTCGGCAACACCTACGACCTGGCGCCGGCCCTCGCGCGACTGCAGAAGGAAGGGGCCCTGGATGGCCCGACGCTCGTCCACCTCGGCCAGACGCTGCAGTCCGGCGCGCACCTCTCGCGCTTCGTGCGCGCCCGCGCAGCCGAGGTGCCGTCGCTGGCTCGCGTGGGCCGAGGACTGCACGACCTGCACCCGGTCTACAGCGCGATCCTCGACGCGTTCGACGCGGGCGGGGCCGTGGCCGACCACGCCAGCCCGGAGCTCAAGCGGCTCCGGCGACGCGTGGCCGAGCTCCACCAGCAACTTGGTCGGCGTATGCGCGCGCTCCTCGAGTCGCCGCTCTGGACCCGGTGGCTGCAGGACCACTACTACACCCAGAGAGAAGACCGGTACGTCCTCCCCGTCCGCACCGACTCGGCCGGCATGGTGGAGGGGATCGTGCACGGCGCCTCCGCCAGCGGGGCCACGCTCTTCATCGAGCCACGCGAGGTCATCGAACACAACAACCAGCTCAAGGTGGCCGAGCTCGAGGTCGCGCGCGAGGAGCTGCAGATCCTCCTCGGCCTCGCCACGCTGGTGGGAGAACACCTCGAGGCGATCGCGGAGACCGAGAAGACCCTCGTCTACCTCGACCTGGTCGCCGCGCGGGCCCGGCTCGCCGAGCGGCTCGAGGCCGCGAGACCGGCGATCTCCGCCGACGGATCCCTCCTGCTGCGCGACCTTCGCCACCCGCTCATGCTCCTTGCGGGGTCCAAGGTCATCCCGAACACGCTCGAGCTCGCCGCCGGGCGCACGCTGATCGTCACCGGCCCCAACGCCGGCGGCAAGTCCGTCTGCCTCAAGGCGCTGGGGCTCTCCGCGCTCATGCTCAAGGCCGGCATGCACGTCCCGGCCGCCGAGGGGAGCTCGCTCCCCTTCTACTCGCAGCTCTTCTGCCAGCTCGGCGACGATCAGAGCCTCAGCGCGAACCTATCGACCTTCAGCGCCCAGCTCACCCGGGTGCTCTCCTTCGTTGCGCGCGCCTCCGCCGACACGCTGGTGCTCCTCGACGAGATCGCCACCGGAACCGACCCGGGCGAGGGAGAAGCGCTGGCTCAGGCGCTCCTCGAGAGCCTGGCCTCGCGCGCCACGCAAGCGCTGGTCACCACCCACTACGAGCGCCTCAAGGCCCTCCCGCTAGCCGACCCCCGCTTCGTGAACGCGAGCGTGGGCTTCGATCTAGAGCGCATGGCCCCCACCTATCGCCTGCACCTCGGCACCCCGGGCAGTTCGTTCGCTCTGCCCGTCGCGCAGCGGCTGGGGCTGCCCGAGGCAGTCTTGACCCGGGCGCGCTCGCTCCTCGACCCGGACGCAAACCGGCTCTCGGCCCTCCTCGCCGAGCTGGCCGGCCAGCGTGAGTCGCTCCACCAGCAGACCGAGAGCCTGGCGCGGGAGACCGCCGAGCTGCAGGCCGAGCGCGTCCGCCTCGAGCGCCAGCGGCGCGAGGCCGAGGAGCGTGCCCGGCGCGAGGTGGATCAAGCCCACCTCAAGGCCCACCAGGAGCTCGTGCGGGCGCGGCGCGATCTGGAGCGGGTGCGTGCGCAGCTGCGTCAGGTCCCGCCCGAGCAACCGGCCGCCGCGCAGCAGCTGAAGTCTCTCGACCAGCAGGTCAGCGCGGCGGCGCAGACGCTCCTTCGGCACGAACCGGCGCGCGTCGCGCCTCCGCAGAGCGAGCCGGTGCGGTCAGAGGCGCTGACGGTCGGTCAACGGGTCTTCCTCCCCCGCCTCGGAGAGCGAGCGGAGATTCTAGAACTCCCTCGCCGGGGAAAGGTGGCCGTCCGAGTCGGCGGCCTGCGTTCGCTCGTGGACCTGGCCGACGTGCACCTCGCCCCGCCTCCCGCGCCGGGGCCGAAGCCGCTCACCCCCCGGAGGCCGGCGGGCCTCGTCGTCGCCGAGACCCTGCGGCCGGAGGCGTCCACCCCTCTGGCCGACATCCCGAGCCTGGACGTGCGCGGCATGCGCGTGGACGAGGCGCTGGCGGCGGTCGATCGCTTCGTGGACGACGTCCTGCTCGCGGGCCGCGACCAACTGCGCCTCCTCCACGGTCAAGGGAGCGGCGCGCTCCGGGCCGCGCTGCGCACGCACCTCGGCACCTCCGATGCCGTCGAGGAGGTTCGGGCGGGTACGCGTCAGGAGGGGGGCGACGGGGTCACCCTGGTGCGGCTGCGCTGAGCCCGCGCGCGCCTCCACCCGAGCAAGGCGAGCGCCGCCAGCGCGAGTAGAGACACCTCCGGCGCCTCGGCCGTGGCGCAGCCGCAGCCTTCCTTCTTGCGCGGCAACCCGCCCCCATCGACCGTCGGCGCCGCGTCGCTCGGCTTACCCGCATCGCCTCCCGCGTCGCCCGCCGCGGGCCCATCCGGCTTCATCGCCCCGTCGGTGGCCGTGGATCCATCCAGCTTCACCCCACCGTCCGCCACGCGCCCGTCGCGACCGCCCGCGCCGTCCCGCCCGGCGTCTGCGACCCCCGCGTCCACCGTCGCCCCGTCCGCGGCCCCACCGTCCCCGCCGGCCTTCACCGCGTACAGGGTGGAGCACTTCAGAGTCGCCAGGCTGGCCCAGTCGCCCGCCTTGCCGTTCCAGTCGTCGGGGGGGGAATTGATCGTATCCCTCGCATTGTCCTTGGTGCCGTTCCCCGTGGACCACGCCTCCAGCCACAGGGCGGTCGGGCTCCCCAGGTCCGCGAGGGGAATGCGCCATTCGATGATCGATCCTCCGGCCGCGCTCGTCAGCGCCGCCTCCGCTACCTGACCCTGCTTGGTCCACGTCCCGGCGTTCCAGCGCCAGAGCTCCGTACGCGCCGCGCCGTACGGCGGCTGATCGACCCAGGTGGCGATCATGTACTCGGGCTTGTGCGGGTCGCTCACGGCCACCGACCGCTGCCAGGGGTCCTTCGTCGCCCCCATCGTATCGTTCGTCGTGTCTAGGTAGACGACGTACTTCCCCCACTTGTCCACTCCGAGGTCGCCCCGCACGGTGAAAGCTAGGTACAGCGACGTGGCGTCGTTCGTCACGAAGAGCTGGCGCAGGTCCATCGCCGCGTCCGCGTTGTCTCCCATCGGGTCGGTGGCCAGAGCCTGCCCGTAGCCGGCCTCGACGACCCCGTCGACGGTCATCTGCGCCTCGGCGCGGCCGACCACAAGGAGCACTCCCAGTGCGACAAGCGTTCTCGACATGGCATTCCTCGGTGCAAGCATCGGCGTGAACCTAGAGCACTCGCTGTTCTAGCCCCGACTCGGTCCCCCTGACAAGCGGCGGTAGCGGGCCGCCGACCTTCCCAAACCCTTTGCCAAAGCCCACCCCTGGGGCTACAACCTGACGCACTCCGCATGCGCCATACCATCGTCGCCATCGCAATTCTCCTTGCGGCCGCCCTTCCCGCCGGGGCCCAGCGCCGCCCCCTCACGCCCCTCGCCGGCGAGTCGCCGACCACCGGGATCCGGCTCGACGCCCCCTCGCTCGTGAGCAGCGTCGACGCCTCGGCCCTCGAGGCCAGCCCGGGCGCGCTCGGACTGCTGCGCGGCTGGAGCCTTTTTTTGCGCCACGCGGAGCTGCGGTCCGGAGGCCGCCTCGGTGGCACCGGCGACGCCCTCCTCGCCGCGGGGAGCCTCCCCTTCCTCCCCTCCGTGGTCCTCGGCGCTGGCCTCCAGTGGCTGCGCCCCGCCGACGCCGTCGGCTACGACGATTCGGTCAAGCTGAGCTTCGGCTTCGGCTGGAGCGCGGTGCCCCACCTCTCGCTCGGCATGACGCTCCACACCTTCATCGCCGACCGCGACGGCGCGCTCGACGGCCTCACAACTCTCGACCTTGGGCTCGTCCTTCGCCCGTTCGAATGGGCGGCCGTGGGCTTTGCCGTGCGCGACCTCACGACCCCGCGATACGACAGCCTTCCGCTTCAGCGGCTATACGACGTGGAGCTGGCCTTGCGCCCCCTCGCCACGCGCCGCCTCGAACTCGGACTGGGGGTCAAGATCGGTGAGCGACGCGGCGACGCGGATCCGCACCTGCGCGTCTGGGCCGAGCCGCTTCGCGGGCTCGCGCTTTTCTCGCATCTCGAGCTCCTCAGACGGGACTTCTACCGGACCGGAGAGCCGCAGCTAGACCTCCGCGCCACCGTCGGGCTCTCGTTCCAGTTCGAGCGGATGGCCTTCGCCGTCTCGACCGTCCTCGGCCGCCAGATGCCGCTCGGCCCCGGCGTCCTCGCCGGCGAGGATGCGCGCGGCACCTTCCAGGGCGCGGGGATCTCGCTGCAGCTGAACAGCGCGCGTCAGCCCCCCCTGCTCCAGCTCACGCGGCACCTGGTCCGCATCCCGCTGAAGGGACGCCTGGACGAGCGCAAGTGGGTCGAGCTCGTCGAGCTGCTCCACGCGATCGAGCGGCGACCCGACGTCGTGGCGGTAAGCCTCGAGCCCGACGGTTTCCAGGCCGGGTGGGCCCAGACCCAGGAGCTCCGCGCCTGGGTGTCGCGCCTGCGGCAGCGCGGCAAGCGCTCGTTCGCGGTGCTTCGCGCCCCGTCGGCGAAGGAATACTACCTCGCCGCCGCGACGGATCGCATCCTGCTCGACCCGGCCGGAGGCGTTCAGCTCCAGGGGCTCGCCATGCAGGGGCTCTTCCTGCGCGGCCTCCTCGACTGGCTCGGCGTCTCGCCGCAGTACGTGAAGATCGCCGAGTACAAGAGCGCGCCCGAGCAATTCACCCACCGCGCCTCGACCCCGCCCGCGCGGGCGATGCGCGAGGCCTTCCTGAGCGACCTCTGGCATCAGCTGATCCAGGACCTCGCACGCGACCGCCGCACCACGCCGGCGAAGCTGACGCGCCTCATCGACCAGGGGCCCTTCATCCCGCCCCACGCACTCTCGAGCGGCCTGGTAGACGAGGTGCTCGACCCCACCGAGGTGAAGCTCCGCTTGCGCCGCCTCACCGGCGCACTCCCCGTCGAGGGGGGCGCTCTCCGACGGGCTCCGGACCGCTGGCCCGTCGGTCCCGCCATCGCCATCGTGGCGCTCGAGGGCGACATCGTGCGCGGGAAGAGCGCGCACATCCCCTTCATCGACCGCGACCTGGTCGGCGACGAAACGATCGTCGAGGCGCTCTCCTGGGCTCGCGGCGCGCCGTCGATCAAGGCCGTCGTCCTGCGCATCAACAGCCCCGGCGGCTCTGCCATGGCGAGCGACCGCATCTGGCGCGAGGTGCGCCTGACCCGCAAGGTGAAGCCGGTGATCGTGTCCCTCGGGGACATCGCCGCGTCCGGGGGATACTACGCGGCCTGCGCCGGGGACCGGATCTTCGCGCAGCCCGCGACGACCACCGGATCGATCGGCATCTTCACCGGCAAGTTCGACCTGAGCGGCCTGCTGCGGAAGCTCGGCGTGAGCACGGAGACCCTCTCCCGCGGCCTCCACGCCCGCATGGACGCCCTGGATCGCCCCTATACCGAGGAGGAGCGGCGCTTCATCCTGGATCGCTTGCAGTACTACTACCGGGCCTTCCTCTCCGCGGTCGCGCAGGGCCGGCGCGTCACCGCTGCGCGCGTGCACGCCGTCGGCAAGGGACGCGTATGGACCGGAAGCCAGGCGCAGAGAGAGGGTCTCGTCGACGCGCGCGGTGGACTCATCGACGCCATCGAGGAAGCCCGTCGGCGCGTAGGCCTCGGGACCGAACGGCCGGTCCGCCTCGTGGTACTCCCCCGGGTCAAGGAAGGGCTCCTCGGCAAGGCACTCCGGCTCCTCTCCCGGAGTGAGAGTCGCGAGGCCGCCTTCCCCCTGCCCAGCGTGGCGGCGCAGCTGCTGCGGGGTCTCCCCGCGGTGCTCCTGCGGGTCGAAGCCAACGAGCCCCTGACCCGCCTCCCCTTCGACCTCTCCTATTAGATCGACGCTTCTATAATGGCCGTGCTCCGGAGCGCCTCCGCGGCGCCGGGCTGCGATCCCTCCGGCAGACCGGCCCCTCTCCAGAAGTCGACCAGGTCCTCAGGCATCGGGCACTCGACGCGGCGCGGCTCGCCCGTGGCGGGGTCCTCGAAGTCGGCCCCGAAGGCGTGCAAGGCGTGGCGCGGGAGGAGCAGCCGCTCGGCCAGCGCCTCGGTCCAGCCGTGATCCGCGTATTCGAGGAGCGCGTAGGGGTCCGCGCCGTAGAGCTTGTCCCCCACCACGGAGTGCCCGATGGCCGCCAGATGTACGCGGATCTGGTGCTGCCGGCCGGTTTCGGGCCGCGCCTCCACCAGGGCGAAGGCGCCGCGACGTTCGAGCACGCGATAGCGCGTCCGCGCCGGCTGTCCATCTCCCCGCACCGACCGCCGCACGCGGATCCCCGTCTCGTCGTCGGGGCCGAGCGGCAGGTCGATCACCCCCTCGGGCTCCGGCTGCCCGGCGACGATCGCCAGGTAGCGTTTTTGGACTCTCCGTTCTAGAAAGGCACGCTTGAGTCGCACCTCGGCCTCGACCGTCCGCGCCAGGATCATGAGGCCCGAGGTCTCGCGATCCAGACGGTGACAGATACGCGGGATGCGCCCCCCCGCGGCGTAGCGCTCTCGGAGGATCGCCGTCAGGGTGTTCCGATGGAAGCGGGCCGTCGCGTGCACCGGCAGCCCCGCAGGCTTGGCGATGAGCAGGAGCTGTTCGTCCTCGGCGAGCACCGTGAACTGCCGGGGGACCGACGGCTCGACGGGCGCCGGCCGCAGGAGCACCAGCGTCTGCCCCTCGCGCACGCGAAGCGACGGCCGCAAGGAGGGGCCGCCGAGGCCCGGCTGGGAGCGAATCATGGTCTGGATGCGATGGCGCGAGAGGCGCGGGATGCGAGCCCCGATGAAGCGATCGAGGCGCCAGCGGTGATGCTCGGGGCCTACCTTGAAGTGCAGGTGAATGAGCTCCCGCGACGCGCCCTCCTCGGTCATCGGCCGACCTCGGTCCCCCCCCCGGGGCGGAAGATCGGCGGGTCCGGGGGAGCGTCGAGCCACCCGAGGACGAGCGCCACGGCCAGCCCGAGCCCCGCGACGAGCGCCAGCAGGATCACGAGGCCGATGACTCGGCTCGCCGTGCGGCTGCGTCGCACGGGCGAGTACGCCACGGGACTCTCGAGCTCCATCGACCGCGCCGTCTCGATGGGATGCTCCTCCGACAGCTCCACGCTGCGCCTCGAGCCGCGCTCACCGCGCGCCACCGCGTCTCGGAAGACCGCCGCGGCTCCGCCGTCGCCGACCTCACGGGGGCTCGCTCCACGTCGCGGCTCCCGCCGCGGGGGCTCCTCGCCCCGTGAAACCGCCTCCCGCCGGCTGCTCGGGGGGCGGCTTCTCGAGGACCGCGGCGCCGACCCCGCCCGCGCGGCGAGAGGGACCTGGGGGCGAGAGCGCGCCACCGTCGGACGGAGGCCGTCCTCCTCGTCCTCCTCCTCGTCCGCGTCCGCGCGTGGTTCGGACCAGTAGGCGGAGGTCATCAGGCCGGGGTCGGACGCGGTGGCGTCGTCCAGGTCGCGCCCGAGCGCGACGTTGGTCATGGGGAGCTCGTCCTCGGCCGTGGCGGCGGGTCGCGGCGCGCGCCGGCGAGGCGACGACTGACTGGTCCGTGCGTACGCTAGCTCGCCGTCCTCCCGGTCCCGCTCCCGCTCCCGGTCCCGTTCGCGCTGCGCTCGCGGCGGCTCCGACCGGCCGGCGCGCTGCTCGGGGACGCTGCCCACGTCGAGCGGGTCCTCGTCGACGAACTCGGTGCGCTCACGGCGCGCCTTGCCGTCGCCCGAGACGCGTCCCGAGGGATCGTGCGGCGGGCTCTCCGGCGCCACGCCGCTTCCTCCCCCCGCCCCCCGCCGGCGCTCTGGGGGAAACACGCGACGCATGAGCTCCGCCAGCTCCGACCGCCCGAAGAGCATGCCGCTCTGCTGCATACACTGCGTCAACGCCTGCCGGAAGGCAGCCGCGCTCGCGAAGCGTCGTTCCCGCCGCCGGGAGAGCGCCTTGTCCACGATCCGGTAGAGCGTCTCGGGCAGGTCGTCGCGCGTGTTCCGGAGCGGCTCGAAGTCCGCGTCGCGCATGCGACGCAGCACCTCGGTGTCCGAGGCCTCGACGGAGTGCGGCTCGCCGCGTAACAGCTCGTAGAGCACGACCCCGGCAGCGAAGATGTCGGTCCGGTGGTCCATCGCCTCGCCGGAGGCCTGCTCCGGCGACATGTAGCGGAACTTCCCCTTGATCACCCCGGCCTGGGTCTTCACGGCCCGCGTCTGCGCCTTGGCAATGCCGAAGTCGATGACCTTGACCTCGCCCTCGTAGCTCACGAGCACGTTCTGGGGACTCACGTCGCGGTGCACGATCCCGAGGGGGCGTCCCTGGGCGTCCTCCTTGCGGTGGGCGTAGTCGAGCCCGGCCAGCATCTCGCAGGCGACGTAGAGCGCGGCCTCCACGGGGAAGGGCTGGCGCTGGTCTATCAGCTCGTCCTGCAGGTTCCTCAGGTCCTGCCCGGCGATGTACTCCAGGGCCAGGTAGTACGAGCCGTTCACCTTCCCGAGGTCGAAGACCTGGCAGATGTTCGAATGCGTGAGCTGCGCGGTGATGCGCGCCTCGTCGAGGAGCATCGCCACGAACTCGCGGTCCTCGCTGAAGTGCGCGTGCAGGCGCTTGATGACCACCGGCTTGACGAAACCCGCCTCGCCATGAACCTGCGCGAGGAACACCTCGGCCATCCCCCCGTGGGCTAGGGGCTCGGTGAGCGTGTACTTTCCGAAGCTCTCGGGCAAAACGACTCCGTGCGGTAACTTGCCGCGATCTTCCTACAGATCGCCCGCCTTGCACTACCCGTTTCCTCTCGGAACGGGGCGTCCGCCAGGCCCGGTGCGAAGCCCGGCTCACCTTGACCCCCACAGTGCGCCGCGCCACGATACGCCCGTGCCCAAGCGTCACGCCCGAACGTGGATCGTCGTCGCCGGAGCCTTGCTGGTCCTGCTCGCCGCGGGCCTGCTCTGGCAGTTCGGCCGAACGAGCGCGCCCCGCCCCGAGGCCCCGGAACGTGAAGCCCCTTCAGCCGCGCGCTCCGACCCCGGCGCATCCCGCGCCAAGACCGGCGCATCAGCGGAGCGGACCTCGCCTCCGCGCGAGCGACGCACCGCTCCCACGCCCGCCGCCGCGTCCTCCGACCCCGCCACTGACGCCGCCGCGCGCGCCCCTGCACTCCCTTCGCTGCGCCCCCCGGCTCCCGCCGCGGTCCCCTCGGAGATCGCGCAGGAGACCGACCCCGCGAAGCGCGCCCAGCTCCTCAAGATGCACGAACGCGCGACGGCCCAGATCCGGCTGAGCGTGCTTCGGCGTCGGACGCGGCTCCTCGACGAAACGCTGGCGCGGGCGCGCGCGAGCGGTCAATCGTCCCCAGAGCAGCTCCGTCGGCTCGAGGGGGAGCTCCTGCAGCTCAAGGCCGCGACGAGCGACGCCGAAACCGCTCTCGGCCGCATGGAGGCGACCGACAATTCTCCCTAGGACGCCCCGGCCAGGCGACGTGCTTCGGCTTGACGCGCTCGAGAGCCGACTCTAAAGTGGTCTACTGACCCCACCGAATGGCACGCCGCGTTCGTTTCGCGCGCCGGCGGAGGGACGCCGGGGACGCAAGCTCCCCGACGAGACGACTGGACTGTCCGGTAACTGGCTCGAGGGAGAATACGAGTGGCCGAGCGAATCGCGAAGTTCCCTGACTACGCGGCACCCACCAAGATCGCCTACGTCAGCGGACGCCCTACCGAACTTCACCTCCGAAAGTGCAAGTTCGTGCTGGAACGCGGCGGGAGAGTCCGAGAGAAGGTCTTCGACCAGGCGGTGGTCACCCTCGGCGCGATGGAGGACAACGACCTCGTGATCAACGAGGAGACCGTCTCCCGCTACCACGCCAAGGTGGTCCAGGAGCCCGAGGGGTACGTCCTTGTGGACCTCGGCTCCACCAACGGTACGTTCATCAACCGGGTGCGCGTCCGCGAGGGCTACCTGAAGCCCGGATGCACGGCCCAGCTCGGCAAGGTGGAGGTAAAATTCTTCTTCGCGGACGAGAAGGTTCCCATCGTCCCGAGCCGCAAGGAGCGACTCGGCTCGATGATCGGCCGCAACGTCAAGATGCGGGAGATCTACGGCATCATCGAGAAGATCGCCCCTACCGGCACCACCGTGATCATCGAAGGCGAAACCGGTACCGGCAAGGAGGTGGTGGCGCAGACGATCCACCAGCTCAGCGATCGCGCCGACGGCCCGATGATGGTCTTCGACTGCGGCGCCGTCCCCGAAAACCTGATCGAGAGCGAGCTCTTCGGACACGAAAAGGGCTCCTTCACGGGTGCGATCATGACCCGGCAGGGGCTCTTCGAGATGGCACACGGCGGCTCGCTCTTCCTCGACGAGCTCGGCGAGCTGTCGCTGGACCTGCAGCCGAAGCTGCTGCGCGCGCTGGAGCAGCGCGAGATCCGGCGCGTCGGCTCGAACAAGCCCATCAAGGTGGACGTGCGTGTGATCGCCGCCACCAACCGGAACCTCGAGGAGGAGGTCCGCGCGGGGAGGTTTCGCGAGGACCTCTTCTATCGCCTCTCCGTGGTGCGTATCATCATCCCTCCGCTACGCGAGCGTCCCGAGGACATCGCGCTCCTCGTCGAGCACTTCCTGAAGACGCACGCGTTCAACCGGCGGCCGGACGGCACGCCCAAGGTCGACGGCGCGGACCGCGAGGCGATGGACCTGCTCGCGAGCTACCGCTGGCCGGGGAACGTGCGCGAGCTCCTGAACGCGATCGAGCGAGCGGTTTCCTTCGCCGACGGCCCGTTGATCCAGGCCCGCGACCTCCCGGACATGATTCGCGTGGCGTCCAGCAGCTCGCCGGGAAGCGTGGCGAACGTCGCCGCCGGCGCGACCATCGATTCCACGTTCAAGGATGCGAAGGAGAAGTGGATCTCCTCCTTCGAGCGCGATTACATCGTCGGTCTGCTCCGAAAGAACAACGGCAACATCTCGCACGCGGCGCGCGAGGCCGACATCGACCGGAAGTACTTCCGCAAGCTCATGCGCAAGTATGGGATCGAGGCGGCCGGGGCGGAGGGAGAGGACGACGAGGATTGAGAGGATTGCCGGGCGAGCCCCCGGCTACCCGATGCCCATCCACTTGGAGATGATCTCCTTCATCACCTCCGAGGTCCCCCCGCCGATCGTGATCAGTCGACTGTCGCGCCAGGCCCGGCTGATGTCGTACTCGTCCATGTAGCCGTAGCCGCCGTGGAACTGCAGCACGCGGTCCATGACCTTGACCACGGTCTCGCCCGCGTAGAGCTTGGCCATGGAGATCTCCTTGACTGCGTCCTTGCCGCGGTTGAAGAGGTCGCAAGCGCGGTAGGTGAGCCAGCGCGCGGCCTCGACCTGCGTGTAGAGGTCGGTCAGTTCGTGCCGCCAGACCTGGAACTTGATGATCGGCCGCCCGAAGGCCTGCCGGTCGCGGCCGTAGCGCACCGCGTCCTCGAGCGCGAGCAGGGAGCCCGCCACGGCGGTGATGGCCGCGATCAGGCGCTCGCCCTGGAAGTTCATCATGATGTACCGGAAGCCGTGGTTCTCCTCCCCCACGAGGTAGCGCTGGGGAATGCGGCAGTTGTCGAAGGCGAGCTCCGCCGTGTCCGAGGAGTGGTTGCCGAGCTTCTGGAGCTTGCGCGTCACGCTGAAGCCCTTCACGTCCGTCGGCAGCACGACCAGGCTGATCCCCATGTGCCCGGCGTCGCCCGTGCGTACGGCGAGGGTCACGAAGTCCGCCCGGGTGCCGTTCGTGATGAAGGTCTTCGACCCGTTGATGACGTAGTCCCCGCCCTCCTTGCGGGCCGTCGTGCGAATCGACGCCACGTCGGAGCCGCAGCCGGGCTCCGTCACGCCGAGCGCGGCGATCTTCTCGCCTCGGATCGCCGGGGCGACGAAGTCCTTCTTGATGTCGTCCGTGCCGAGCTCGCTGAGGACCGGCGTGGCCATGTCCGTCTGGACCATGATCGCCATGTTCATCCCCGCCAGACGGGAACGGATCAGCTCCTCGCCGAACGCCACGGTGTACCAGTAGTCCACCCCCGCGCCGCCCGAGGACTCGGGATGCCGGAGGCCGAGGAAGCCGAGCTTGCCCATCTGGCGGAAGACCTCGACGGGGAAGATGCCGGCCTCGTCCCACTCCCGGGCATGCGGGGTGAGTTCCTTGGTGACGTAGTCACGAACCGACTTGCGGAAGATTTCGTGCTCTGGCGTGAAGGGCGGGAACTCCATGGCCTCCTCCTGACGTGAGATGGATGGAACCCGGGTACTCTAGGATTTGAATGACCGGTCAGTCAAGGCGAGGGACCCAGGCCCGTCGCCCCGCATTCGTCGATACCCCGAAATTGACACACCATTTCCGGAGGGCTAGGGTAACGAGAGGCGCAAGACCCGGATCCCAAGCGCGCCGGAAGCCGCGCGCGAGACGCGAGGCCCATCGCGCACCGGACGCAGGGCTCGGCCGCTCGAGGCGATAGGCTGAGGTCCGAGACGCGGTCATGGGCAAGCGCATCCTGATTGTCGACGACGACCCGTGGATCTGCCGCATGGTCGGAACCATGCTGCAGCAACGCGGCCACACGACGCAGCTGGCGCGCGACGGCCGAGAGGGGCTGCGGGCAGCGCTCTCCTTTCGGCCCGACCTGATCATCACCGACGTGCTGATGGCGGGGATGGATGGCTGGACGCTCGTGCGAACCCTGCGCAGCCGACCAGACCTGAACATGGTCCCGGTGATCTTCCTCACCGCGCTGAACAAGGACGAGGATCGCATCCTCGGGTTTCGCCTGGGCGCCGACGACTACCTCGCCAAGCCCTTCCGCTTCGAGGAGCTGGACCTGCGGGTCGAACGCGTGCTGCGCACCGCCGACCGCATCCGAGAGCAGGTCCAGGAGGAGCTCTCGCGACAGCAAGCCGACAGCAACGTAGGCCTGAAGGGCGACCTCGCGCACCTCGGAGTGAGCGCGATCCTGACCATCCTCGAGATGGAGCGCAAGTCCGGCATCCTGGTCCTCCGCGGACCCACCACCGGGCGCATCTTCATGCGCGAGGGGCGAGTTCTGGCCGCGTTCCTCGAGGGACAAACCGAACCGAGGGGCGCGGACGCGGTGTACCTCCTGCTCACCTGGTCGAGCGGCGCCTTCGAGTTCACGTCGCTCGACGTGGACATGGAGGACCAGGTCAAGACCTCTACGACGCACCTCCTCATGGAGGGAGCCCGCCGGATCGACGAATCGGAAGCGATCTAGGGACGCCCCCTACCGGCCGAAGAAGAGCAGCGCCGCCAGCCCCGCCGCGCCGAGCGCGAGCCCCCAGAGCAACACGAGCAATACGGTGGTGGCCGCGCCTCGCCCACGGGGACCCGCGGCACGCGAGCGCCTCTCGACCGGTTGAGGCCACACCTCCCGCAAGTGGGCCTCCGCCTCCTCCGCCTCCGCTTCAGCGAGCGGCTCGGCGGGGTCGTCCATCGTCACCGGCGCGGGCTCGACCAGGGACGCGGGTGTCGCGGTCGTGACCTGAACCGGAAGCGTGGGAGCCGCTGCGACCGCCGCCGGCGGAGCGCCGAGGGGCTCGGTGGGCGCCTTTGGGTCCGCGCGGTGCACGTCGGTCGGGAGGGCGGCGAGGACTTCGGAGGGCGTCACCGTGCTCACCGGCGGTAAGGTCACCGCGCTGTCCAGCGTGTGGCGCGGCGGGTCCACCGGGGTATGCGTGAAGGCCCATAGATCCGTCGGGTCCGGGTCGCTTCCCTCACCGCCACGAACGTCTGTGGCCCATTCGACCGCCGCCGGCGACACGGCGCTGCTCGCCGCGGGCCGACTCGCCGCGGCGGGCGGGCGCCCATTGGCCGACGCGACCCACACGGAGGTGGCCGGCTCGTCGACCGTGCGGGTCTTGGCGCCAACAGCGGCCCGTCGCAGGGCCGCCAAAGGGAGGACCGCGCCGCAATGAATGCAGTGTCCGTCGACCGACTGGCGGTTCAGGCCACCGCAGGCTGGGCAAGTTTGCATCGAAGTCCCGGATCAGGATCGCGTGACGAACCGCTTCAGGTCAACTCCCGCACCCGATTCCACCCGGACCCCGTTTCGTCTCGTCGACGCCTATTGTAGACTCAATCGACGGTGCGCGCCCAAGTTCGAGCCGTGGCGACGCCTCAAGGGGTCGTGGGTGAAAGTTTGTGGGATCTGCAACCGGGTCTACCCGGACGACGTCAGCGTCTGCGAGCACGACGGCCAGCGTCTGATCCCCGTCCGCCGCGCAGCCGTCACCAGCGCCGGGCCCGTCCTCGACTGGGAGGGCCCGATGCCGGGCGACCTGGTCGGCAATTACCGCCTGGAGCAGATGGTCGCCGAAGGGGGCATGGGACGCGTCTTTCGCGCCACGCACCTGAGCCTCGGTCGCCCCGCGGCGATCAAGTTTCTCCTGCCCGAGCACGCCACGCGCGCCGACCTCGTGCAGCGCTTCTTCAATGAGGCGCGCGCGGTCAACGCCATCCGGCACCCGCATATCATCGACATCTTCGACTTCGTGCAGGAGTCGAGCCCCGACGGCAAGGCGCGGGTCTACATGGTCATGGAGCTCCTCGACGGCGAGGACGCCCGAACGCGGCTGCACCGCGCCGGCCCTTTTCATCCCCGCGCGCTCTTCTCGCTCACCCTGCAGGTGGCCGAAACGCTCGCGGCCGCGCACGACGCGGGCCTCCTGCACCGCGACCTGAAGCCGGACAACATCTTCCTGTGCAACGACCACGGTGAGGACGACTTCGTGAAGCTGCTCGACTTCGGCGCCGCGAAGGCGTTCGGCGAGCGGCCGGGACACCACCTCACGCGGCCCGGCGTCGCGATCGGCACACCCGAGTACATGTCGCCGGAGCAGATCCTCAACCGTCCGCTCGACGGGCGGGTGGACGCCTACGGCCTCGGCGTCGTCTGCTACGAGTTGGCCACCGGGTCGCTCCCCTTCACGGCCGACAAGGTGGCGAACCTCCTCGCGCTGCACACGAACGAGGAGCCGGAGCCTCTCCACGTCCGCCGCGCCCTCGAGCCACCCTTGCCCGAGCCGTTCGAGGCGGTGATCATGCGTTGCCTGGCCAAGGAACCCGCCGCGCGATGCAAGGACCTCTGGGACCTCGCCCATCAGCTTCACGCGTGCGCTCCAGCGATCGAGGCTCTTCCGCTCCCCGTGCGGGCCCGGCGCGACGCCCCCGAGAACGCCGCGCGAGCGGGAAGCGGCGAGGCCCGGCGCTCGTCGGGATCCCCCCCCGTCGGCCGCGAGGCCGAGGCGCTTCCCGCCGCTTCGTCGCCCCCCTCCACGCGCCCCCCCGCGGGCCCCGTGGAGGCCGAAGACGAACAACCCACGAGCGCCTGGGCCACCGTGGATGAGGAGTCTCCCGCGAGCCCCAAGCGTCGCCGCCTTTGGCCGTTCGCGGTAGGACTCGCGCTCTTGGCGCTGGCGGTGCTTCTGGCCCTGGGCCTACGTTCGTAGTAGAGTGGGCCATCGATGCGACTGTGAAGCGCCACTACTACCTCACCCCCGTGCTCGGCGGCCCGGGGGCACCGCGCTACCCAATCTCCGAGGAGCCGCAGCTCGTCGGTCGCTCTGAACGCGCAGCGATCCCGCTGCTCGAGCCGACCGTGTCGCGGGAACACGCGGCCATCCAGTATCGCGACTCGGCGGTGTATCTCGAGGACCTCGGCAGCAAGCACGGAACCTTCGTCAACTCCAAGCGGGTCTCGACGGTGAAGCTCCGGGTGGGCGACATCATCGTCTTCGGGCTCAGCCTCGTGCTGCGCCTCGAGGAGGCCGACCGGCCCTTGCCCCCCGCGCCCGCGTTGGGCCTCACGGAGTCGGGAAACACCGTGAGCATCGTCGAGCCCATCAGTCGCCTGCGGAAGGAGGACGTGCGCGTCACGGCCACGGCGCGGCCCGTCGCAGCGGCCTCCGTCACGGGTACTCCGGAGCTCGACCTGCTGCGTGAACAGCTCACGCGGACCCGCAAGCTCGCCGCCGTCGGCGCGGCCTGTGCCGGGGTCCTCCCTTCGGCCTACCACCGACTGGTCGACCTCCGCGAGGAGCTCGCGCGAACGGAGGAGCTCACCTCCGCCGACCTGATCGCGGTGCTCGGTCCGGTGATCGACTCCCTCGGCCGGGCCCTGCGCGCCGGAGCGCTGGCGGCGCCGGCGCTGAGCGCGACCTCCCTCTTCGACGTGGCACGCCGGGCGGTAGCGCAGGTCCAGCCCGAGGCCGCCCCGAAGCAGGTGGACCTCCTCCTCGGCGTGCCCCACGAGCTCCGGGTGATGGCGGACGCCGACCGGCTCGTGGGCGCCTTGGTCGAGCTCCTTCGCAACGCCGCCCAGGCCAGCCCGGAAGGGCAGTCGGTAGAGCTCTCGGCCACCCTCGAGGGCGAGGACGTGCTGCTCTCGATTCGCGACCACGGGACGGGCTTTCCGCCCGACCTCGCCGAGCGGATCTTCGACCCCTTCGTGACCCTGCGCTCGGATTGGCGCCACCTCGGACTCGGTCTCTTCGAGGCGCGAGAGACGATCCTGGCGCAGGGTGGAGTCCTCACGCTGGAGTCGGCCCCGGAGTCGGGCACCGTGGCGCAGATCGCACTCCGCGCCGCGCAGGCCGGCGACGACGCCGCCTAGCGCGACCTGATCACCTCCCGGCGATCGCCAAAAGCCCCTCGCGATAGTTCGGATACCGAAGCGGCTCCCCGAGCCACTGGCGCAGGCGCGCCGTGTCGCATCGCTTGGAGTCCCGGAGCAAGGCCAGGTGGTTCGGGTCGGAAGGCAGCTCCGTGGCGTCGCCGCGCGGGGCAGCGGGCCAGCCGAGCAGCGTCGCCGCGTAGTCGTAGACCTCCCCGACGAGCGCCGGCGTCCCGTCCGCCGCGAGCAGGACCTTCTGGTCCAGCCGCTCGCCGAGCCGCACCAGGATCGTCACCAGATCCTCGAGGTGGATCCGGTTGCTATAGCGGTCAGGAAAGCGCACGCGATACCCCGCCTGGAGGCGCGAGATGGGACCGCGCCCCGGACCGTAGATCTCGGGCAGGCGCACCACCGACGCGGGCAGACCGCACTCCTCCCCGAAGGCGTGCACGCGCTCCTCGAGATCCACCCGCATGCGTCCCCACGGCGAGTCGGGAGCGGTCGAGGTCTCCTCCGACACCCAGCCCCCTGCGCGGTCGCCATATACGGAGGTGGAGCTCACATAGATGACGCCGCACGGTCGCGCCGAGCACAGCGCCCCGAGCACGCGGTCGAGCGGTCGAAGGTGGGTCCGCGACTCGGCCAGCTCATGGCATAGCGGACCCACCAGGTAGTAGACGACGGCCCCGCGCGCTTCCGGCAGCTCGAGCGGAGCCTCCGAAGTCAGGTCCACCGACCGGACGCGGCCCCCGTCGGCGTCGCGACCCGTCCGACTCGTGGCTGCCACCCCCACGCCCCGCTCCGCGAGGCGCCGGGCGAGGGCCGTGCCGGCAAACCCGCACCCGACGATTACCGCGCGATCCAACGTGTGGTCTGGCATCACGAAACCTTTCCCCGGCCACCCCCATCTGTCAACGACCGGCGAAGCCCCCCTTCCGAGGGCTTGTCGGGACGGCACGCTGTGCTACATTGCACGCGATGACAAACCCGTCCCGCCGCCGTCGCCGGACGCTGCTCTTCGCCGGCATCTCTGCCGCGGTCGTCTCGGCTGCGGTGATCTTCGTCGTCATGACCACCGTGTCGAGCGGTGGAGCCCTCGAGTACTTCAAGAGCGTCGACGAGGTGGCGAAGGACGCCCCCGCCTGGAAGGGACGTCGCGTGCGCCTGCACGGAAACGTCGTGAGCGGCACGATTCAGAAGAAGCGGGAGTCCATGGACTACCGCTTCGCCGTGCATCGCGGCAACCGCTGGGTCGAGGTCACCTACACCGGCCTCGTCCCCGACACGTTCAAGGACTGCGCCGAGGTAGTGGTGACGGGTCAGCTCCGCCCGGACGGAAAGATCTTCGCCGCCGAGTCCATCGCCGGGAAGTGCCCCTCCAAGTACGACCAGAACCAGCGAGCCACCGGCTGCGGCGAGGGGATGAAGGCCGACGTCCTCGCCCAGCGTACGCGCTAGGCCCGCGGCTCGCGCCGCACCACGCCCGAACGCCAGAGCACCATCGCAGTGCCGGCCATGGTAGAACCCGCAGCATGAGCGGTGACCGCGAGATCCCTCGGCCGCCCCCCATCCGCTTGACGCAGATGGTGAGCTGCGCCGGTTGAGCCGCCAAGCTGGGGCCAGGGGACCTGGCCCGCGCGCTGGAGGGGCTACGACAGCGGACCGACCCAGACCTCCTCGTGGGCCTGGATCGGCCGGACGATGCAGGTGTGTTCCGCCTCACGGACGAACTCGCCCTGGTCCAGACCGTGGATTTTCTCACCCCGATCGTCGACGAACCCGAGCTCTTCGGCCAGATCGCCGCAGCGAACGCCCTGAGCGACGTCTACGCCATGGGCGGGCGCCCGATCACCGCCATGAACGTGGCGTGCTTCCCAACCGAGCTTCTGGCCGGAGAGGTGCTGGCACGCATCCTCGCGGGCGGCCTCTCCAAGCTCGACGAAGCCGGGGTGGCTCTCGCCGGTGGACACACCGTCGAAGGCCCGCAGCTCCTCTACGGCCTGGCGGTCTCGGGGCTCGTGCATCCGTCGCGCATCTGGACCAAGGCCGGAGCGAGGCCCGGGGACCGGCTGGTCCTCACCAAGGCCATCGGTACCGGGGCCCTCGCCACCGGCCTGAAGCGCGACCTGGTCGCCGAGGCGCCCCTCGCCGAGGCCGCGCGCTCCATGGCCGAGCTGAACCGCCGCGCCGCCGAGCTGGCGCAGGACCTCCCCGTTCACGCCTGCACCGACGTCACCGGCTTCGGCCTGCTCGGGCACGCGTGCGAGATGCTCGCCGGGCAGTCCGTCTCTTTCCGGATCGAAGGCGGTGCCGTCCCCCTCCTACCCGAAGCCCTCTCGGCCATCGAGCGCGGATGCCGGCCCGCGGGGCTCGCGCGAAACCGCGCCCACCGCGAGGCGATGGTGCGATTTGACCCGCAGGTGCCCGAGGCGCTACAAGACCTGCTGTTCGACCCCCAGACCTCGGGGGGCTTGCTCCTCGCGCTTCCCGAGGCCGCTGCGGAGGACCTGCTCCGCCGCCTCCGCGCGGCGGGATCGACGCAGGCGGCCCTGATCGGAGAGGTGATCGATGCTGCCCCGCCCCACATTCTCGTCGGCTAGCGCTCGCCGCGCGCGCGCTGTCGCTCGCTCGATCGGCGTCGTCCTGTTCCTCGTCGCGGCGGCCTGCGACGAGCAGGGGAAGCGTCCGTGGTTTCCCCCGGACGGAGGCTCGGCCGGCAACGACGGGGGGCAGGCCTTTCTGTCCCCCTGTGACGACGACCGGCAGTGCGCGTCGGGCAAGTGCGTGGAGGTGGGAGGAAGCAAGCGCTGCAGCCGTTCCTGCAGCACGGCAGAGCCCTGCCCTACGCTCGCCGGTTGGACCTGCAACGCCGCGCAGGTCTGTGGCTGCGTGGCCCAGGGAAAGAAACCCGACACCTGCAACGCGGACGGCGACTGCGACGGAGTGCCCGACAAGACCCCCGAGACGGAAACCTGCAACGGCCGCGACGACGACTGCAACGGCGAGGTGGACGACGTGCCGGCGGAGACGAAGGGAGCCAAGCGCTACTTCCGGGA
This sequence comes from Deltaproteobacteria bacterium, assembly GCA_020848905.1. Taxonomy (NCBI): domain Bacteria; kingdom Pseudomonadati; phylum Myxococcota; class Myxococcia; species Deltaproteobacteria bacterium. Next base: position 45,814 of record JADLHG010000004.1, on the reverse strand, counting down.
CGCGGACGGCGACACCTTCGGCGACGTCTTCAAGCCGAAATGGCTCTGTCAGCCGCAAACCGGCTGGGTAGAGGACATGACCGACTGCGACGACTCGAAGAAGGAGACGAGCCCCGTCGCGAGCGAACTCTGCGGGGACAAGCTGGACAACAACTGCAACGGGCAGCTCGACGACCGCGACCTCTGCGGCCTCGCGCCGATCGACGTGCCCGACGTCGAGGACGCGCGCCACAACAGCGCGACCCTGAAGACCTGCTCGCCTTCGACCACGGTGGACCCCTCCGTGGACGTGACGGAGATCGTGGCCAAGCAAGATCTGCAGGCGGTGAAGTTCACCGTGCGGCTGGCGGGAGCGCCGGCCTACGAGAGCTGCGCCAGCTACAAGCTCTCCTTCGGCGGTGCCGACAAGACCTACCCTCTGGTCTACATCTATCGACTCGGGGCCGCTCCCTGCGGGACGCAGGGCCTTCCGCTCCTCGAGGCCTACTACCAGGGCAAGCCGATGAAGACGACCGCCAAGACCATGCCGCTGCGCGCGGCCCCCGGCCACGTCTCCTTCACCATCCCCAAGGTGGAGCTCTATCCGCTCGTCCCGCAGGCCTCCTACTGGCTCAGGGCGTGCACCAACGCGAAGGCGGACGCGGCGCTGGATCCCACGGCATGCGCCGCGGACACCTGCGAGACTCCCGTCGCGCGCTGACGATGTCTACTTGAGCGTGGGCTGCGCGGAGGTGGAGCAGCCGCAGCCGCCCCCCGCCCGTCCGTCGGTCGCGCCGAGGCTCCCGCCCGGGCTCTGAGCCGCGGCGCGTCCCCGCTCCGCAACCGCCAGCGCGAGCGGTTTGCTCTCGCAGCAGCTGGAAACGGCCGACGGCGGGCCCGCGGAGAAGGGCGTCGCGCGAGCGGGGGTGGGACGCGCGCGTGGCACGCGCACCTCCAGGGGATCGTGCCCGTAGTCCGGCAGGTCGAGCGGCTTGTCGGGGCGGGCGTAGATCTCGTGCCGGCCCTTCTCCTTGTACCAGTCGGCGACGCTCGCCACGGCGTACATCTGCTCGATGATGTTCCGCCAGCCGATGCCCGTGTTGTAGGCGCAGAAGCTGATCTCCCCGAGCTGCGTGCCGTACGGGATGATGCACATCTCCGTCCGACGGAAATCGTAGGTGAACAGATCCTGGAACCACATGCCCCCGATGAAGAGCACGCGCCACGGGAACTCCGCCGCGTCGTCCTTGCCGAGGCCCACGGCGCCCGTCTGGCTCAGGTACTGGCGGATGAGCATCATGAGGTCCAGGTTCCGGGGCGCCTTGCGCGCGTCGTAGTTCCGCATCACGGCCAGCGCGAGCTGCGCGTAGGTGAGCGGGCGCGAACGATTCGCGTCGCTGATGGATCGAATGTCCCGGAGGAGCTGGTCCACGTTCAGGAACTGCGTCAGGGGAACCGCCTCCCGCGTCTCCTTGTGCACCATCAGGATCGTCCCGATCCCGCAGCTCGGGTGACAGCCGCAGCTAATGCTCCCCCACTTGGCCTCCTCGCCGAGTAGAACGTCGGTCATGTCGGCGAACGGCTGGAGCGCCGAGAGCGGAAACCAGTCGCGCAGGGGCTCCAGATGGCCGGTCTGGCGCTTCAGGTCATGCGCCAGGTGGCTCAGCGTGTAGCGCTGACGGGCCCTCGTCTCGTCGTCGATCTCTTCGTCGCGTCCGGTGAAGCTCACCGGCTGGAAGGCGATGGTCGTGACGGCGTCGATGTTCTCGATGGCGAAGTCCAGGATCGGACCCACCTGATGGTCGTTCACGCCGTTCACGATGGTCGTGACGAGCACGACGTCGATGTCGGCCTTCTTGAGGTTCTGGATCGCGCGCAGCTTCACGTCGAACAGGTTGCTGATCTTGCGATGCGCGTTGTTCTCGTTACCCACCCCATCGAACTGCAGGTAGGCCAGACGCAGTCCGGCCTCGCGCGCCTTGGCCGCAAAGTCGGGCTCGAGCGCGAAACGGAGGCCGTTGGTCGCGCATTGCACGCTGATGTAGCCGACCTCGCGCGCGTAACGGATGGCCTGGAGGAAGAGGGGGCTGAGCGTCGGCTCCCCTCCGGAGAACTGCACCGTCATCTGCCGACGCGGCTTGATCTTCGTCGAGTTATCCAGGATCTCCTTCACGTCCTCCCAGGTCAGCTCGTGCACGAAGCCCACCTGGTTGGCATCGGTGAAGCACGGGTCGCACATCATGTTGCAGCGGTTCGTCAGGTCTACCGTCAGGACCGCACCCCGGCCGTACTTCACCGACGAGCTGCCGTGGTTCCGGAGCGGCGTCTTGGGGCTCTCGTGATCCCGCCCCGGAAAGAGCCGCTCCATCCGGCGCAGAAATTCGGGGTCGCTCGCCAGCACGTCCTCGAAGCGCCCGTGCTTGGGGCACTCCTTGACCATCAGCACCTTGCCGTCCCGCTCTAGGATCGTGGCCTTGATCTCCCCCGGGCGCCCGGTTCGCAGCTCGTCCAGCTCCCGCGCCCCGGAAAGGATCTCCGCCCTCACCTCCTGCACGCATCGTGGGCAGAGTGAGTCCGTCTGTCGCGGCCACCCGAGCTGCGGGAACGAGCGGGCCTTCGACTTCACCATGGGCGCCGGGGCCCATTCGGGCTGAAAGGGCCGGCTCTCCACTGCGGCGTTCAGCCGCTGCACGGCTGGCCAGAGCGCCGCGGCCGCGCCGGAAAGCCCGCGCTCCAGCTTCTTCGTCACGTTCGATGGAATCTTCATCGCTCCCTCGTTCCTTGAGCTCCCCCACCAACACCCGCCGGCACCACCCCCAGAGCAAGATCCGGGCCGGCCACACGCACCCCTTGTTTATGGCGAACCATCGAGCTTGACAAGCTTTTTCTTGGCACCCACGAAACCCCGCCCTGCGGCAACGCACGGTCGCGTGCACGCTCCCGGATCGGCGACACACCGCGCCGTTCCAACTGCCCGGGACCCCGGCGCGTTGGCGGATGCACGGGGCCGTGCATCGGATGGCCCGCCCTCTCACACGCGGCCCTACCCCGGGCGATCACCGCCACTGCCAGCGGACCGGCCGCAGGCGTCGGGATCGGGGCACGGATTTCCCTTCTCCACAGGGATCGGTCAGACTAAGGCAGACCATGTCCCAAACGTGAGCAGCATGAGCCAACGATCCGTTCTCTCGCTGGTCGCTCTCTCGTCTTTCCTTGCGTTCCACCCGCGCGCGCTGGCCGACTCGACCGACGACGCCGCAGCCGCGTTCGCCGCGCGAGACTACGCCAAGGTGCTCAAGCTCCTACCGCGTCGCCTCGCCGACGACGGCGCGGAAGCCAACGTCTTGCGCGCGCGTGCGCTGCTGCACCTCGGGCGCCCGGCGGAGGCGCTCGACAGCCTCGAGGGCGTGGCCAAACAGCTCCCGCACCTCGCCGACCTCGTGGCCTTCCTGCACGGTGAAGCTCTGCTCGGCACGAAGGCCTACCTGAAGGCGGCCGAGAGCTTCCACTCCGCTGCGTCGCTCAAGGGGTCGCGATGGGTGGACCTCGCGCGAGAGCGTCGCGCGGAGGCGCTCCTCCACGCCGGCCGGCCCCAGGCCTCGGCCGCTGCGTATCTGGAGCTGCTCAAGAGCTACCCGACGCATCCGCGAAGACCAGCCCTGCTCGTGGCGCTGGCGCAGGCCCGCCTCGCGGCCGGGCAGCGGGTCGAGGCGGCGGAGGGGCTGCAGGCAGTGTGGCTGGAGCACCCGTCCAGCGCGGCCGCCGCGCGGGCTGCGGAGATCTTGCAGGAGCTGCGCGACAAGGGCGTGCGCCCCAAGCCCGCCGAGCTCGGAGAGCTCGTCGGACGGATACGCAAGCTCCGCAAGACGAAGCGCTACGAGCAGGTCGTCGCGGAGCTGCGCGAGCTGCGGCAGCGAATGCCGGCAGCCGCGGTCGCGCTCGACCTCCAGCTCGTGCTGACGCACCGCAAGGCCGAGCAGTACGCGGAGGGGATTGCGCTCCTCGAAAGTCTCACGGCGGCGGTGACGCGACGCGGAGCCAAGGGCAAGCCCTCGCTCGCCTACCTGCGCAATCTACGGATCGACCTCCTCTGTCGCGCCGGACGCATCGACGAGGGCATCGCGCTGGCCAAGGGGGCGCTACCCGAGAACCCGAAGCGGCGGGACGTCCCCCGACTCACCACTTTCGCCACGCTCCTCGGCGAGCACGGACGGTACGCCGAGGGACTGGGCGTGCTCGACCAGGCGGCGGCGCTGCTCAAGAACAAGAAGGCCTTTCCCGCGCAACGCGCGTGGTTCGCGTACCGCGCTGGCCAGCACGACCGCGCCATCGCCGGGCTCCAGCAGCTCGTGAAGGGAAAGAAGCGGCTCGCGTTCTCGCTCTACTGGCAAGCTCGCGCGCACGCCCGCGCCGGGCGCACCGCGCAGGCCGAGGCGCTCTATCGCCAGCTCCTGGAAAGCCACCTCCGCGAGTACTACGGGATCCAGGCCCGGAGCCGCCTCGTGGAGGCGAAGAAGCTGCGCCTCGAGGAACAGCGCTGCGCCGAGACCACGGCGACCCCCACCTCGGACGCCGAGGCGCAGCTCGAGAAGCTCGCCGAGCAGTACGGAGCCCTCCTGCCCGGACTGCCGCGGGCCCGGTCGCTCTGGCAGATGGGGATGCTCGAGGACGCGCGACGCGAGCTGATGCTCACGGCCCTCGACTTCTCGTGGACGGTCTATCGCGGCCGGTTCCGGCAGTACCGTATGCGCCCCGAGGTGGTTCGACTCTGGAGGGGAGGACCCGCGCCCAAACCCGAACGCACGCCGAAACGGGACAAGCTCGTGCGGCAGCAGAAGGCGGAGCTCAGGCTCGCGCTCGGGGCGGTGACGCACGCCGCGGGGCTCTCCTATTTCGGCTGGCGCTTCAGTCCGGCCGACCCTGACCCCGTCCGTCGTAGCTATCCGCGCGCCTACCCGCACCTCGTGGCCGAGACCTCGCGCCGCTTCGACGTCGACCCGAACCTGATCTGGGCCGTGATGCGCACCGAGAGCGTCTACAAGCCGGACGTCATCTCGCGCGTCGGCGCGGCCGGACTGATGCAGTTCATGGCGCACACCGCGGAGCGCGTGGCCGGGGAACTCGGCCTGGCGAACTACCAGCCGGCGGACGTATTCAACCCTGCCACGAACCTCACCATGGCCGGCCACTACCTGCGCGCCGTGACCGCCAAATTCCGCGGGCAGGTGCCGCTCGTCGCGGCCGCGTACAACGGCGGTCCCCACAACGTGGCGCGCTGGCTGAAGGCGCGCGGCTCGACGGCCGACATGGACGAGTTCATCGAGGAGATCCCGCTCGACGAGTCCAAGCGGTACGCGAAGAAGATCGTCCGCCTGATGGCGCTCTACGAACGGGCCTACTGCGGCAAGGACGATCGCACGGTGAGCAACACGCTGGATCCGAGCTTCAGCGCCTACCCCGGCTACTGACCCTCAGACCCCGTCTGGCTCCCGATCTCGAAGCCCTGTCGGCGCAGAAAGCACACGCTCGGATCGCGCGGTGAGAGGAGCTCCCGCGGAAGCAGCGCGGACGACGGGCTCTCGGGGGCGAGGATCCGGTGCGACTCCTCCGCCGGGGGCACGCTGAGCTTCGTCACGCGCCGGCAGAAACAGCCGGACCCCGTTCCCGTCGTCTGGCACTTGCATTCGTAGCCCGCGATGCACTGCCGATCCTTCGGCTGGTAGATGTCGCAGGCCTTGTTCTCGATCGTCTCCTCGTCCACCGTGCAGGCGAAGCCCGCAAGCGATGCAAACACGAGGGCGAGGAGTGTGGGGATCCGGGAGGGGGTCATCAGGTCGGTCAAGAGGCCCTAGAGGAGGCAGCTGGGATGAACGGGACGGCCCGCACGGGAGGCAAACATGCCTAGAAGCGGCCTCCCACCATCAAGCTACCACCCCCCTTGGCCAGGTCAAAGCCGATGCTCAGCTTCTCGCTCTGCCGCTCCTTGGACTCCTTGCGATACTCGAGCGCGAAGAGCAGGACGGAGGTGGCCACGGCAGCGCCGCCCGCGCCGAGCAGGATGTTGGCCGTGAGGGCGTTCTTCTGCGCCTTGTCGCGCAGGGTCCACGCCTCCGGCTGCACCTGCGCGTCGGCCGCCTCCTGGTTGGCCTGCCGGGACATCACACCGAAAGCGGCGCCGCCGGCCAGCGCCCCGAGCCCCACCGACAGCGTGGTCCAGGCGTGCCAGTAGCGCTTGGTGAAGATGCGGGACATGAAGCCGGGCTCCTGCTGCGCGGGGGGAACCTCGACCGCCGCCGGGGCCACACCACCCGCGGCCTCGCCCGTGAAGCTCGCCAGCTTCGCCTTCGCCTGAGGCTGGGTCTTGCCGGGCGGCGTCAGCGGATCCTCCTTCTCGTCGTCCTCTTCGCCCCCGAGGCCAGCCATCTGCGCCTCGCCCGCCGACTGCTTCACCACCTCGGGCTTGAAGTCGCCGTCCGGAGCCGTTTCCGCGTCCGCGTCGGAGCGGGAGACCACCTCGGGCTGGAAGTCGCTCGCCACCGCCTTCTTGCCCTCACCCCCCACGTCCGCGCGAGCCAGCAGGCGCGCGGCCAGAACGGGCCCCTTCAGGAGCAGCGCCGGGGTCCGACGGGCCTCCAGGTTCTCCGTCCCCATCACGGTCCCTTCGGCCGCCGACAGGACCCGCACGTCCAGCTGGAAGCTGCGGCCCGCGCGGGTCACGTGCCCCGCCACCACGTAGCGAACCTTGAGCCGGCGGCTCACGGCCTGCACGCAGCTCGGCACCTGCATGCACTTGCGAAGCTTCGCCCCCCCGAGACCCCCGAGCATCACCACCTTGGCCCGCTTCCCCTTCTTGAGCCGCTTGAGGACACGACTCGTCACGCCACGCGCCACGCGCCCCGCGGCCGCGTCGCTCGCGGTCATGGGCGCTAGGGCCACCCGTCCCACCTTCGAGGCGCGGCCAGTCGTGGGCGCGGCGACGGAAGCGGCTAGGATGACTGCGGATACCGTGAATCGACGCATTCTTGGCTCTCCCGGTTACGGTAGATGGAATGCGACCCCTGTGCCACCCCCCGGAAAACCCGGTGACGCATGTGATCGCAGGCACTTAGATGGTCGCACGAGGCGTGCCGAGCCCCAGAAGCTGGGGTCTGGAGCCCCAGCGATCGGTGCATACGCCCCACGCTCCGCGCGCATGGTAGAACCACGAGATCTCACATGCCTCCCCACCGCGCCTGGCTGGCCGTCGCCCTGCTGTCTTGCGCCTCGGGCTGCGCCGAACGGCTGGTCCGGTTCAAGCTCGCGCGCCTGACCGAGCTGACGGTGTTCCGCATGGAGCGCGAGGCGTTGTCGGCGTCGGTGCGATGCGAGGTCGAAAACCCGAATCCCGTCGGCGCGACCCTGAAGGAGCTCCGCTTCACGACCCGCATGCAGGGCCGGGTCGTCGGCACCGGCCAAGTGGGGCAGCCTCTCGAGGTGCGGGGGCGCCGCCCCTTCGAGCTGCGCGCGCCGATCCGCGTGCGCTACGTCGACCTCCCGAGCGAGCTTCCGGCGCTGGTCTCGACGGGATCCGTCCCGCTCGAGGTGGAGGTGCACCTGGTCGCCGAGACGCGTCTCGGCCGCTACCCCATGCGCCTGACCTGGCAGGGACGCCTTCCCGTCGCGAGGTCGGTCCGGGTCGGCGTCGGCGGCGAGCTGGCCGACGGGGCCTTTCGGCTGCGCGCCGTGGAGGTCGCGCGCGTCGACCTCGGCGGGATGGAGCTCGCGGTGCGCCTGCAGGCGACCAATCCGTTTCCCTTTCCCGTCGGCGTTCGCCGCGTGGACTACGCGCTCTTCGTCGGAGAGACCTTCTTTGGCGAGGGGCGCTCCGCAGGGCGCCTCACCCTGCCGGCTCGCGCGGGGCGGGAGCTCTCCCTGCCGCTCACCGCGACCCATATGGGCGCACTCGACGGCGCGTCCGCGCTCCTGCGTGGGGCCTCGCGTCTGCGGGTCCGCGGAACGGTGTGGATCGACCCGCTCGCGGGGGTGTCGGCCATCCCCTTCGACGTGACGACCGAGCTTCGCGCCGTGCTGCGCTGAGGCCCCGCCCGGAGGATCAGCAGAGCGAGAGGAGCACCGACGCGACGACTCCCGGCTCGTGCATCCCCTGCCCCATCGGCTGCGCCTCCACGGGCAAGACGATGGGCTCGACCCCCATCTCCGCAATCGCCTCCAGGTCGACGGGCACGTAGCCGCCGGCGTCGCTCGGGCCGTGGGTCCCTACGAGCACGTAGTGCACGTAATCGGCCATGCCCCCCGGGCTCGGGTCGGAGGCGCAAAGGTAGCGGTGGAGCTCGGTGAGCATGCCGCTGACCGTCATCCCAGGCGTCTCCTCGTCGCGCAGCAGGTTCGCCACGAAGACCTTGGGACGCCGCGTCTCGCGGATCACGCGCCCCAGGTCGCCCACGATCAGGTTCGAGACCAGGCTGGTGTAGAAGCTCCCCATCGTATAGGCCACGAGCGACGTGGAGCGGAGCGCGCGTTCGACATGCGGGTTCAACGCAGGATGAACCTCGACCCACCCCTCCTCGCCCTGCTCCACGATGGCCAGGCGCCGGATGGGCGCATGCGGCTGCCCGGTGAGGCGGGCCTGCCCGACCCAGGTCGAACCGTCGTCGAGCTCGCCGAGGAGGTGGTAGTCGCCGCCGCAGCAGACCGGGTAGACCTCCCCGCGGACCGCGGCGAGCGCCGAGAACTCGAAGATCACCGACTCCAGATCTCCGACCGCGAGAAACGCGCCGGCGATGACGAAGTTGCCCAGGTTCCCCCCGCGCAGGTCGAAGTCCCCGGGCATCTGCCCGACGAAACGCTCGAGGTGCTTGAGGATGATGCGACGGTAGCGCGGCTCGATGCGCTTCATCTGCGGGTGCCGCTCGTCGAGAAAGGAGTCGAGCTCCTGCCGCAGCGCCTCGGCCGTCCCTTCCGCGGGCAGGCGGGTCCGGAAGAGCCGACTCACGGCGGGATTACCGCGCATGCTCATGTCCGAGAGCGCCATGAGCCGGTTGCGGAGGTCGCCGGGCGGAGGCATGCCCAGTTTCTGCCGCAGCTCGCGACTCGACCCGCCGTCGTCGAAGGTCGGCAGGACGTGCACCGATCGATGCGTGTACTGGATCAGCGTCTCCGAAAGAGCGCGCGCCCCGCTGCCCCCCGACAGGAGCACCATCGACGGGCCCTCGGCCGGGTGCTGCCGGTGGTACTCCACCTTGCGATACGCCGGGAGCTCGATCGAGTGCCGCAGCCTCACCTGCGTGACCGGCCCTTCCTTGGTCTCGTGGTAGGCCATCTACGCCGTCTCGAGCAGCGCCAGGAGGCGGCGCAGGTCGGAGTGGATCACGTGCCTCGCCGCCGCTTCCACCTCCCCGTGCTTCGGCTCGTAGGCCACCGCGAGGCCCGCCGTCCGCATCGCGTCGAGGTCGTTGACGTTGTCTCCGACGAAGACCGTGCGCTCGAGCGGCACGGCCAGGGTCTGGCAGAGGTGGCGCAGGGCCAGAGCCTTGCCCGCCATGTCGAAGGGGGTCGCAGCCCACCCCTCGATGTAGCCCCGGCGATCGAACCAGATCCGGTTTGCAAAGACCGCGTCGAAGGCGTGGTCGCCGAGGAGCAGCTCGAGCGTCAGGTCCAGCGTGCCGCTGATGATCGCCAGCCGGTAGCCGCGCCCGCGCAGCTCCGCGAGCGTCTCTGCGACACCCGCCATGAGCGAGAGCTGCTCGAGGATGACGTTCGCGATCTGAGCCCGCGTCGCACGCGCGGCCAGCCAGCCCTCGACGTCGAGGTCGACCCACTCGGCATACGTGATGTGGCCGCCGCGAAAGGCGTCGAAGCGACGCCGGTTGACGGTGCCATCGCCGCCGAAGTGGTGGTTGAGCAGCTCCCAGACCACCTTCCCCTCCGGGTGTCCGACGAGCGTTCCATCCACGTCGAAGGCGATCAGGTCGTGGGCCACCTGGCGGTCGCTGGCCTTGCGCATCATCAGCCTGCCTTGTGCTCGACAGCAGGGACCCAAAAATGTTAGTTCACACCAATGCTATATCTAGAGAGTTTTGTCCACCGGGTCGAGCTGGCCGAGGTGGTCTCTCGCTGGGTCGTGAACCGCCCCGACCCAGAGGATGTGGCGACGCTCAAGAAGATCGTCAACTTCAACTCCTACATCTCGCGCCTCTGGGTGCACCACCTCTTCACGCAGCTCCTGACCGAACTCTACGGGCAACCGCCAAAGAGCTTCATCGCGAAGACCAAGGGCGAGATCAAGGACTTCGTCGTTCGCACGCCGCTCTACACCAACGAGCGCATCGAAGAGCTCTTCGCCATCTACCGGACGTTCAGCGAAGACTACTACCGCGAGACCCCCTTCGACGGGCGCGTCTACTACAACGAGGTGGGGGGGCACCCGCAGTACGTCGGCTCGAGCCGCATCAAGCGTTTCCGCCGTATCGCCGAGAAAGGGAGCCGGCGAATCGTCGACTACATGTTCGAGCGCATCCGGGCCAACGCCGACGCTCTCGCCGAGGAGCGAGCGAAGCGGCTGGGTATCCCCAAGCATCAGCTCATCACACCGCAGGAAGAGCAGGTGGCGGAGTTCCTCGACGCCGAGCGACGGCTGCTGAAGATGATCCGGCGCGGCACGATCCAGGCCGAGTTCCCGATCCTCTCCATTCCCGACGTGGTCGGTATCAAGGTCATCGCCGAGGGGGACCAGTTCGAGCGACTGATCCGGGCGCTCGAGGCGAACCCGTCGTGCAGTCTGCTCGAGCAGGAGCACCACACCGGGCGCTACAACGCGATCAACCTGCGCGTGGCGCACATGATCCCGCGCGCGCTCCTCGCCGCGACCCCCCCGGCGGGCGAGAACCTGAAGGTGCTGGCGAGCCGCGGCTTCGACCCCGACAAGCTCGTGCAGACCTATCACGAGTTCCTCGACTCCGCCGAGGACCACGTGCTGCTGGAGATCATCGTCTCGAGCTACCAGGACTTCCTCGAGTCGGAGATCGGCCGCAGCATGCACGAGGACCGCATCCTCGAACAGCGCTCCAACCGCGAGTACAACGCGCACCTGGCGACCAGCGTCTTCTACCTGATGGACTACATCCTGGCGCTCTGCCTCTCCCCGCGCGTCGAGCCGGTCGCGGACGTGCCGATCAAACTCTGGGTCAAGTACATGCCCGACACGATGGACCGGCTCTTGCGGGGGCTCTTCAACATGCCCACCGACGCCTCGTTCGAGGTGGCCAGCCCCGACTGGTCGGAGTCGCCCCCCCCCATCCTGGGCGGCGTCTCGCTCGTCTCGTAGGCCCGTCGCGGGGCCCTTCCGCAGCCCGTAGCCAAGCACCGAACTCCGTGAAATACTCGGGCCGTAGGGGAACATGGCCGACAGCCCTGATACGCGCAGCCCCAGCGAGTCCGAGCCCGCGCAGGCCGATGGGGACGGCGGCAACGGCGTGCCCCCCTCCTCGGAGCGGGCGGCGCGCTACCACGGAGTCCTCCGCGCAGGGGCGCAGGGTCTCGCGTGCGTGAACGCGCCGAACATCTCCCTCATGGTCGAGCGCGGGCTGGAGGTCACGAGCCAGACCCGTCGGAGGTACGCCAACCAGACGATCTTCCTCGACGGTGCCTACGTGGAGGCCCCCTTCTTCGACAACGAGTCGCGGCAGTACTCGCTCGATCATCACGCGGGGTGCGTGCGCGCCTTCACCCTCGCCACGTGCGAACAGGCCGCCGTGATGCTCCTCGACGGGCTGCCTCTCGACGACGGGGACTGGCAGCTCTACGTGAACGATCCAGACCTGGATGCGCTGCTCGCCGCGTGGCTCCTCATGAACCACACCGAGCTCCTGAAGGACGACGCGCAGCTCCTCGGGGAGGTGATGCCCTTCGTGCGCGTGCAAGGGGTCATCGACGGCCACGGGCTCCACATGCGGGTCCTCACCGGCTTCTCCGAGGCGCAATACCGCGAGCAGAAGGGCCGCATCGACGCCGCGATGTCCGACGAGCGACGGCTCAAGGCGCGTGGCGAGTGGGCCACGATGGACTTCACCGCCTACACCCGAGGTCGCCTCGAGTACCTCGACGAGCTCCTCTTCCCGGCGGGCTACCTCGCGCGGCTCCTCGACCTCAAGGAGGTCGCGCGCCTGCCGATCGGGCAGCGCAAGCTCGCGTTCCTCTGCCAGTCGCAGCAGGGGATCTACGCGGTCGAAGACCTGCTCAAGGAGCGCTACGAGAAGCAGGTCGGGGTGATCGTCCTCGACCTCGGCGGCGGCCGCTTCACGCTGCGCCAGGTCGACCCCTTCCTGCCGCGCACCCTCGAAGACCTCTATACGGCGTTGAACCTGAAGGACCCGCGTGCCGAGGGGAGGCCCGAAAACGAGAACCGCTGGGGCGGCTCGGCGGACATCGGGGGCTCCCCGCGCCGCACCGGGTCCGGGCTCGAGGGTCCCGAGGTGCTGAGCCTCGTGCAGCAGGTCTATTCCGAGGCCGGCTGGTTCACCCGGCTGATGCGCCGCCTGAAGACCGGATCCACGCCGAGCATCCGTTGACCCACCCGAAACGGCCGTGGTAGGCCCCTCTCGAGCTCTGCGAAGAGAGGGCGACGATGACCGATGCGATCCTCAAGGTTCCGCCTCCCGTGAACGAGCCGGTGCTCTCGTATGCACCGGGCTCTCCCGAGCGGTCGGCGCTCAAGGCGCAGCTCGAGCGGCTGCTCCAGGACGAGCTCGAGATCCCGCTCTTCGTCGATGGCAAGGAGGTCACGACCGGGAAGCTCGGCTACGCGGTATGTCCGCACGACCACCGCCATCGGCTGGCGCGCTTCCACCAGGCCTCGGCCGAGCACGTGCAGCACGCGGCCATCGCCGCGGCGCGCGCGCACGGGGAATGGGCGGCGACGCCGTGGGAGGCCCGTCTGGCCATCTTCCTCCGGGCCGCGGAGCTCCTCGCGACGAAGTACCGGCCGATCCTGAACGCGGCGACGATGCTCGGGCAGAGCAAGACGGCGCACCAGGCGGAGATCGACGCCTCCTGCGAGCTCGTCGATTTCTTCCGCTTCAACGCCTTCTTCGCCACGCAGCTGATGGCCGAGCAGCCGCTCTCGTCGGCGGGGGTCTGGAACTACCTGGACCACCGGCCTCTCGAGGGCTTCGTCTTCGCCGTCACTCCCTTCAACTTCACCTCGATCGCCGGGAATCTGCCGACGGCGCCCGCGCTGATGGGCAACACCGTCCTCTGGAAGCCGGCCTCCACCGCCGTCTACTCCGGCCACTTCATCATGAAGCTGCTCGTGGAGGCGGGGCTTCCGCCGGGCGTGATCAACTTCTTGCCCGGCTCGGGGGGGCAGGTCGGCCAGCCGGCGCTCACCCACCCGGACCTGGCGGGGGTCCACTTCACCGGGAGCACGCAGGTCTTCCAGGGGATGTGGCGAACCATCGGGGAGCAGATCGCGAGCTACAAGAGCTACCCGCGCGTGGTAGGCGAGACCGGCGGCAAGGACTTCATCTTCGTGCACCCGTCGGCCGATTTCGAGGCTGTGGTGGCCAACTGCCTGCGGGGCGCGTTCGAGTACCAGGGGCAGAAGTGCTCGGCCGCCTCTCGGCTCTACGTGCCGAAGTCGATGTTCCCGCGCCTGCGCGACCGCCTGGCGGACGAGATTCGCGCCCTGCCGATGGGCAACCCGCTCGACTTCCGCAACTTCATGGCGGCGGTCATCGACCGCGGAGCGTTCGAGGAGATCCGCGGCTTCATCGAGCACGCGCGCGGGGCGAGCGACGCGCGGATCGTCGTCGGTGGCGAGTGCGACGAGACGCAGGGGTACTTCATCCGCCCGACGCTCGTGCACGCGGATCAACCGGACTTCCGCCTGATGCGAGAGGAGATCTTCGGACCGGTCTTGACCTGCTACGCCTACCCGGACGAGCGCTACGCCGAGACGCTCGAGGTCTGTAACCACACCTCGCCCTACGCCCTCACGGGCGCCATCTTCGCGAACGACCGTCGGGCCGTGAGCCAGGCCGCCAAGACCCTGCGCTTCGCCGCCGGGAACTTCTACGTCAACGACAAGCCGACGGGAGCCGTCGTGGGGCAGCAGCCCTTCGGGGGCGGCCGCGCGTCGGGGACCAACGACAAGGCGGGAAGCATCCTGAACCTGATGCGCTGGGTTTCGCCACGCGCGGTGAAGGAGACCTTCGTCCCCGCGACGGACTACCGCTACCCCTTCATGCGCGAGGCGTGACAGCCGCGAGGGCCTCGGGCGCCGTCGGTCAGTTGATGGCGAGCGTCTCGGCCAGCGTGAAGGACGGGATCTCCGCCTCGAAGCTCTCGCCGTCGGCGTCCACCATCTGGTAGCTCCCCCGCATGGCGCCGATGGGGGTCGGGAGGGGGCAGCCACTCGTATAGGTGAAGCTGTCTCCGGGGAGGAGGAGCGGCTGCTGTCCCACGACCCCCGGCCCGCGCACCTCGTCCACCCGGCCCACGGCGTCGGTGATCACCCAGTGACGACTGAGGAGCTGCACCGGCGTGCTCCCCTCGTTCGTGATCGTGATTGTGTAGGCGAAGAAGTAGAGCCCGTCGGCGGGGCGGGACCGCTCCGCGACGTACTCGGTGCTCACCGAAACCTCGACCCGATGCGCCGAACGCTCCATACCACCCGCTCCCGGTCGCTCGGGGAACCACGACCTACGATCCCCGCGACGCTCGGCGGCTCATAGCACCGCCCTCGCAGACCGGTCAAGCGAGGCGGCCGCGGACCCGGCGGCGAACGGGGGAAACGGGGTCACGATCCGCCGCCGTTGCGAAAAGCGCTGGCCAGCGGCACCAACCGGAGGTATTACCCGCGCGCCGGGTTCCAGCCGCACAGGGGTCGGCACTGCATGCTCGTGCACCGTTTCGCGCTCGCAACCTCGACCGCCACCTTTCTGCTCCTCCTCGTGGGAGGGACGGTCAATCCCACCGGCTCGTCTCTCGCCTGCCCGGACTGGCCGCTCTGCTACGGCAGCCTGATGCCCGCGATGGTCGGAGGGGTCCGCTTCGAGCACACCCACCGCCTGGTCGCGGGCCTCGTGGCCCTCATGACCGTGGGACTCGCGGCCTTGGCCTTCCGGGCGCGGCCGGTGGACCCGGCCCTGCGCCGGCTCGGGCTGCTCGCGCTTGCAGCCGTCCTCATCCAGGCCACGCTCGGCGGGATCACCGTGCTCTTCAAGTTGCCCCTGGCCGTCTCCACGGCCCACCTCGGGCTATCGATGATCTTCTTCGTCTTGCTCATCTACACGGCGTGGCGCACGGCGCCCGCACCGGGGAGCCACTCCGCGGGAAAGCGGGCGCTCGTCGGGTGGACCACGGCCGCGGTGTACGCGCAGATCCTCCTCGGCGGACTGGTCCGTCACACCCATTCGGGCCGCGCCTGCTCGGCCGACATCCCCTGGTGCCTCGGGCAGGCCTGGTCTTCCTGGGGACCGGCGCAGCTCCACATGCTCCACCGGTACGTCGGTGTCCTGGTCGCGGCGCTCGTCGTGGCCGCCGCCTGGAGCGTGGCGACGCAGGCGCTGGCCGGCGGCCGTAAGGGCCTCCTCGCGCTGGCGCTCGCCGCGCCGGTTCTCGTGCTGACCCAGATCATCCTCGGCATCCTGTCGGTTACGAGCGGCATCGGCGTCGTGGAGGTCACCGCGCACCTTGGCGTCGGGGCCCTGCTCCTCGCGTGCCTGTCCTTGTCCTTCATGGCGCTCGGGACGCGACCGGCGCCGGCGTTCGCGCCCGAGGGGCAGCCGCTCCCGCGACGGAGCTCTCCGCCCCACGGGGCCCGCGGAATCGCCGGATGAGCGGCGCCGTCGGCTCGAGCTCGCGCGAGGATTTCTCGCCTCTGGCAATCCCGCCCGAGGACGCGACCGAGGCCGCCGTGAGCGCGCCTGCCGCCGCGCCGCGACCCCTCCCGCGCGCGCTGGCGACCGCGCGGGACCTGCTCGCCCTGACCAAACCGGGCGTGACGCTGATGTGCGTGGCGACCGCCTCGGCCGGCCTGTGGGTCGCCCCGCTTCGCCCCGGCGTCGGCACCATCATCGGAACGCTCCTCGGCACGGCGCTCGCGGTCGCCGCCGCCGCCGCGTTCAACATGTTCCTCGAGCGCGACCTGGACCGACGGATGCAGCGGACCCGTCGGCGCCCCCTCCCCGACGGACGTCTCGCCCCCGGGGCGGCGGTGGCGCTGGGTTCGGTGCTGGCCGTCGCGGCCACGGTGCTCCTGTGGACGCAGGTGAATCGGCTCACCGCCCTGCTCGCGCTCATCGCGCTACTGAGCTACGTCCTGGTCTACACCCCGCTCAAGCGGCAAACCCACCTGGCGCTGTGGGTCGGCGCGATCCCCGGCGCCATGCCCCCGCTCATGGGGTGGACGGCTGCCACGGGACGGCTCGACCTCGCGGGCTGGGCGCTCTTTCTGACGGTGGCGCTCTGGCAGCTCCCCCACTTCCTCGCCATCTCGATCTACCGTCGCGCCGAGTACACCCGGGCCGGCATCAAGATCGTGCCCGAGGAGCTCGGCGAGACGGTGGCCCGCGCGCAGTGCGTGATCTTCACCGCCGCCCTCCTGCCCGCCAGTCTGAGCCTGCCCGCGCTCGGCGTGGCGGGGTGGATCTACACGGCGGCGGCGCTGCCGGCGGGCCTTGGCTGGCTCCTCCTCGCGCTCGCCGGACTGCGGGCACCGTCGGGACCCACGTGGGCGCGTCGCTTCTTTCTCGCGTCCCTCGTCTATCTCCCGGTCATCGTGCTCGGCCTGATGTTGGACGCGGTGTTTCGGTGACCGCGACGCACAACGAGAGCCAGCCCGTTCTCGCTGCAGAAGGCCTCTGCCTGGCCTACGGCGCGAGGACGGTGCTGGAGGACATCTCCTTCGCGCTCCATCGGGGCGAAGCTCTCGGCCTGCTCGGCCCGAACGGGAGCGGCAAGTCCACCCTGCTCGGCCTGGCCGCGGGGCTCCTCTCCGCCCAGCGCGGCGTGCTGCGCTTTCGCGGCGAGCCCTGGCCGAGTCGCAGCCGTGCCCTGCGGTCCACGCTCGGCGTGGCGTTTCAGTCCCCGAGCCTGGACCCCAAGCTGACCGCGCGACAGAACCTCATGCTCGCCGCGCGCCTGTACGGCATCCGCGGGGCCGAGGCCCATCGGCGCACGCTGGAGCAGCTCCTCCTGGCGGGCCTGCACGAGCGCGCCGACGAGCCAGTGGCCGTCTTCTCGGGCGGAATGCGCCGACGCCTCGACTTGGCGCGGGCCGTGCTGCACCGACCGCGGCTCCTGCTGCTCGACGAGCCGACCGCCGGACTCGACGAGTCGGCCTTTCGCGCGACCTGGAAGCTGGTGCAGGCCATGCGCACGAGCCGCGAGCTCAGCCTCCTTCTGGCCACGCATCGCCCCGAAGAGGCCGAGCAGTGCGACCGGCTCCTCGTCCTCTGCCGAGGCCAACTCCGCGCCCTCGATACCCCCGAGAACCTGCGCCGCCAGATCGGCCGCGACGTGGTGTCCGTGCAGGCCGCCGAGCCTCGCACCCTCGCCCTAGAGGTGAAGGATCGCCTGGGACTCGCCAGCCTCATCACCCAC
This sequence comes from Deltaproteobacteria bacterium, assembly GCA_020848905.1. NCBI lineage: Bacteria > Pseudomonadati > Myxococcota > Myxococcia > Deltaproteobacteria bacterium. The sequence continues at coordinate 28,234 of JADLHG010000004.1, read as the reverse complement.
GACGGGCTGCTCATCGAACACGACGCGGGCCACGAGCTGATCCCGCGCCTCGTCGAGGCTTTTCCCGCGGGGCGCTTCTCGACCGTCAGCTTGCGGCGGCCGAGCCTGGCCGACGTCTTCCTCAAGCTCACCGGCCAGTCCCTCGACGACGAGCCGACCCAGGAGGAGGCCACGGCAGCATGAGCGGTGACCACGCAGCAGCCGCGCCGGCCGAGCGCGCTCCGCGCCGCGCGGAGGAGCACGCGGTGAGCTGGCTCGCCCAGGAGTGGGGCGTCATCTCGTCCCTCTGGTGGCGGGATCTCCTGCGGCTGGCGCGAGAGCGCTCGCGCTGGATCGGCGTGCTGGCCCAGCCGGTGCTCTTCTGGGTCATGCTGGGCAGCGGCCTGGCGGAGACCTTCCGCATGCCGGGCGGTGGCCCGAGCTACCTGACCTACTTCTACCCCGGCGTGCTCGTGATGACGGTCCTCTTCACCGCCATCTTCGGCACCATCTCGGTGATCGAGGACCGCCAGCTGGGGTTCCTGCAGGCTGTCCTGGTCGCTCCCGGCTCGCGCGGCGCGCTGGTCCTCGGCAAGACCGCGGGGGTCACCACCATGGCGCTGATCCAGACCGCGATCCTGCTCGGCGCGGCCCCGCTCGCGGGCTACTCGTTCGGTCAGGTCTCCTGGCCCGCGCTCCTGCTCGTGCTCCTCCTCGGTTCGGTCACGCTCACTACCCTGAGCTTCTCCATGGCCTGGGTCATGTCCTCGACCCAGGGCTACCACGCCGTCATGAGCGTGGTCCTCATTCCGCTCTGGATGGTCTCCGGCGCAATGTTTCCCGCGCCGGCCTCCTGGATGGGCGTAGTCGTCCGCTTCAACCCCATCTCGTACATCGTGTCCGGCGTGCGGGCCGCCCTCGCCGGGCCGGGCGCCCCCACCCGCGGCCCAGGGCTCGGCACGAGCCTCCTCGTGCTCGGGGCCCTCTCCCTCGCGGGCTTCGCGCTCGCCGTGCTGGCCACGCGACGTGGCGGCGCGCGCCGCGAATGAGCCACGACCCCGTCGCCGGCGGAGCGCCGAGTTCCGCACCGTCGTCAGACGACGGAGCGCACCCGGCCGCCGAACCGCGCCGCCCCATCTGGCGCAACCCCTACGTCTGGGCTGCCATCGGGGGGATGGCGGCCATGACCGCGCTGCGTCCGTGCCTGCGGCGGGTCCCCGCGCCGCCCCCCGTGGTGGCCAAGCTCCCCGCGTACCGGCTCGAGGACACCGCCGGACGCCCCTCGGGGTCGGCCGAACTCGCCGGCCAGGTCTATCACCTCGCCCTCGTGCGCATGTCCTGCGCCGTGCATTGCGTCCCCGTGGCCCGCGCGCTCAAGACGCTCATTCGCCGCTACGACTACATGAAGATCCCCGTGCAGCTCGTGGCGGTAGCCGTCGATCCGCCGGCCGAGGCGCGCCGCGGGGCGAGCGCCTACCTGGCGCAGCGCAAGCTCGTCTCGCCGCGGCTCCGGCTCCTCTCGGGGCCGCCCGAGGCGCTGAAGCCGCTCCTCGAGGCGCTCGCCCGCGCCAGCGGTTTCGCCGTGCCGAAGGGAACCACCGTCTCCGAGCTCGAGGCGCTGGCGCACCAGGCCCGGCTCTACCTCATCGACGCAGCGGGCAACCTGCGCGGCAGCTACCGCACCGACGAGCTCGGCACCGACGAGGCATATCACCGTGGCCTGCACGTCTGGCTCCCGAAGCCGTAGATCCCCCGCGCCCCGAAACGCACCCCGCAGGAGCGCTGGGCGACCCACTCCCAAGCTGCGTCTTATCAGCACCTTCGATGCCCGAACGGAGCGCGCGCACGCGTCGGAAAAGTGTTGCCGTCCGAAGCCTCCGCGGCTAGTGTACGCCCGCGCAAGGCGCGCCAGAACGTGATCGCCGACGGAGAAAGAGCTCGACGGCCTCCCACTGGACGCGCGATGGATGCAGCGATGTTCCACCTGACCGGCGAAGAGAGAGCGCAGTCCCATCACCGAGCCGAGACCCCCTCCTGCCGTTCGGCGCCTCGGCACTTCGATAACTAGGGTACGCACGTGGCGGTCATCTTCCCTCGTTGGACCAATAAAATTCCTCTCATCCTCGGCGGTGCGGTCCCCATGGGCGGCATCGTCGTGGTGGCCGCGGTCTGGTACTGGGGCTCCCCCAAGTACACGGACGTGGGCTATCAGCCGGAGCAGCCGGTCGCCTTCAGCCACCAGCAGCACGCCGGCGAGCTCGGCATGGATTGTCGCTACTGCCACAGCACGGTGGAACGCGGCGCCTTCGCGGCCATCCCTCCGACGCAGACCTGCATGAACTGCCACGCCACCATTCGCAAGGACAGCCCCAAGCTGGCGCCGGTGCGGCAGAGCGCCGCCACGGGCAAGCCGATCGAGTGGGTCCGCGTCCACATGCTCCCCGACTACGCCTATTTCGATCACAGCGTGCACCTCGCCGCGGGGGTGGGCTGCGCGAGCTGCCACGGACGCATCGATCAGATGCCGGTGGTCCGCCAAGACCAGTCGCTCAGCATGGGGTGGTGCCTGGAGTGCCACCGCAACCCGACGCCGCACCTCCGTCCGAAAGGCCAGATCACGAACATGGCCTACAGCCCGGCCGAGGCGAAATACGACGCCGCGAAGGACCCGCAACGCACGCGCACCCTCAAGCCGCCCGTGTACTGCTCTGGATGCCATCGATGACCACGACACGACCGACAGTGGACCCCGCGACCTCCGACGTCGAGACGCCGGCCCCGGGGGCGAGTCACGGATACTGGCGTAGCCTTCGCCAGCTCGCGGAGCCCTCCGCCGGACAGGATGCGCTTAGGGACGAGTTTCCCGAGGGAGCCTCCGAGCTCGAGGTAACGCCCGTGGATCGTCGGGGGTTCCTCGGCGTGATGGGTGCCTCGCTGGCTCTCGCCGGGGCGACGCTCAGCGGCTGCGTGCGCAAGCCCAAGGAGAAGATCCTCCCCTACGCCTCGCGGCCGGAGGACCTCATTCCGGGCCGGCCCAAGTACTACGCCACCGCGACCGCCATCGGCCCCACGGTGCTGGGTCTCGTGGTGGAGAGCCAGGAGGGGCGGCCGACCAAGATCGAAGGCAACCCGCGCCACCCGAACAGCAGCGGCGCGACGAACCTCTGGGCGCAAGCCGAGGTGCTCCGGCTCTACGACCCGGACCGCAGCCGCACGCCCGCCCGCGGGAAGGAAGGGGGCGCGCCCGCGCCCGCGACGGTGACCGAGCTCGAAGCGTTCCTCAAGGAGCATCTCGGCAAGCTCCGAGGCGACGGCACCGGCCTCGCGCTCCTCCTCTCCTGGCGCCCCTCCCCCACGCTGCAGAAGCTCGTGGCGGAGTTCCGCACCGCGTACCCGAAGGCCACCGTCCATCTGCACGACGCCGCCTACCCCGCGGGGGACCGCGCTGCGACGGCCCTCCTCGGGCAGGGGCAGCTCCAGCCCGTCTACGCCGTGGATCGGGCCAAGGTGGTGCTGACCCTCGACTGCGACTTCCTCGGCACCGAGGGGGACATGGTGCGGGCCACCCGGGGCTTCGCCGCCGGCCGTCGGGTCCGCTCCGAGCGCGACGAGATGAATCGGCTCTACACCGTCGAGCCGATGCTCACGATCACGGGCGGCATGGCCGACCATCGGCTACCGCTGGCCGCCTCCCAGGTGGGAGCGTTCGCGCGGGCGCTGGCGGCCGAGCTCTTCCGCAAGGGCGTGAACCCGCCCACCGGCGCGCAGGAGCTGGTGAGCAAGCTCGGCGGGACCTCCGAGGCCTTCGGGAAGTGGATCCCGGCGGTCGCGGCGGACCTGGCCCGGCAGCGCGGACAGAGCCTGGTGCTCGTCGGAGAGCGCCAGCCGGCGTGGGTCCACGCGCTCGGGCACTTGCTCAACGCGGCCCTCGGCAACGTGGGACGCACTGTCACCTATACCGCCCACGAGGAAGGCCCGGCCGAGGGGATCGAGGCGCTGGCGAAGGCCATGCGCGCCGGCCAGGTCAAGACGCTGGTCATGCTCGGCGGCAACCCCGTCTACGACGCTCCCGCCGACCTCGAGTTCGGCGCCGCGCTGAAGCAGGTGCCGACGAGCATCCACCAGAGCCTGTATCCCGACGAGACCTCGCGGGCCAGCTCCTGGCACGTGCCGGCGAGCCACTTCCTCGAGGCCTGGGGCGACCTGCGCGCCAAGGACGGCACGACGAGCGTGCAGCAGCCGCTCATCGCACCGCTCTTCGGCACCTGGTCCGAGCTCGAGTTCCTGGCCCGCGTCGTCGGGAGCCCCGTTCTCGACGGGCACCAGCTCGTCAAGCGCGGCGCGGCGGCGCAATACAAGGGGCAGCTCGACTTCGAGCGCTTCTGGCGGCGCACGCTGCACGACGGGGTAATGGCCGGCAGCTCAGCTCCCCCCGTCTCCCCGACCTTCAACTGGGCGGCGCTCGCCGGAACGTTGCCCGCGGCGGCGGCGGCGAGCGGCGGCCTCGAGCTGGCCTTCCAGCTCGACGAATCCGTCTACGACGGACGCTACGCGAACGCCGGCTGGCTGCAGGAGTACCCGGACCCGGTCTCGAAGCTTACCTGGGACAACGCGGCCCTCGTCGGACCCGTGACCGCCAAGCGCCTCGGCCTCGCCGACGGCGACCTGGTCGAGCTCTCGGTGCAAGGGCGCAAGCTGAAGATCGCAGCGTTCACGGTGCCCGGCACCGTCGAGAACACGGTCGTCGTCCCCCTCGGCTACGGCCGCACGGCCGCGGGCAAGGTCGGCAACGGCCGCGGCTTCAACGCCTACGCGCTGCGGACGACGCAGGGGCTCGGCTTCGCCGGCGGCGCCGCCCTGGCCAAGCTCGGCGGCACCTACAAGCTCGTGACCACGCAGGAGTACGGCCAGCTCGTCGAGCCGCAGACCGGCCGGCGGCGGCCGCTGATCCGCGAGGCCACCCTCGCCGAGTACCGCAAGGACCCCGCCTTCGTGAAGAAGGACGAGGCGATCCCGGCCGAGAAGATCACCTCGCTCAGTCACCGCTCCGTCGAGACGGGCGGCCAGCAGTGGGGGATGGTCATCGACCTGAACGCCTGCACGGGCTGCGGGGCCTGCCTCGTCGGCTGCCAGGCCGAGAACAACATCCCGGTGGTGGGCAAGGAACGCGTGGCGAACGGCCGCGAGATGCACTGGATCCGCATCGACCGCTATTTCGAGGGGTCGATGGAGACCCCGCGCATGGTCTACCAGCCCGTGCCGTGCATGCACTGCGAGAATGCCCCCTGCGAGCCGGTTTGTCCGGTCACGGCCACCTCGCACAGCGCCGACGGCATGAACGACATGATCTACAACCGGTGCATCGGCACGCGCTACTGCGCGAACAACTGCCCCTATAAGGTGCGACGCTTCAACTACTTCAACTTCACGAAGGAGAACGACGCGCGCAGCCCGCTCCTCGCGATGCAGCGCAACCCCGACGTGACCGTTCGCTTCCGCGGCGTGATGGAGAAGTGCAGCTACTGCGTGCAGCGCATCATGGAGGCCAAGGCCGAGTCGAAGCGGCAGGGTCACGGCGTGGTGGCCGACGGCGCCGTGGTCCCCGCGTGCGCGCAGGTCTGCCCGGCCCAGGCCATCGTCTTCGGCGACATCAACGACCCGAAGAGCGCGGTGGCCTCCGCCAAACGGGACAGCCGGCACTACGGCTTGCTCACCGAGGTCAACACCCAGCCGCGGACGACCTACCTCGGTAGTCTGCGCAACCCGAATCCGGAGCTGGCATAACCCATGCTTGATCGAGCGGAACAACTGCAGCTCGAAGATCCGGTGGACCGGCGAGCGCCCCTGATCCTCCGGGGGGCCGACTTCAAGGGCATCACCGAATCTGTCAGTCGCCCCACAGAGTGGAAGACTCCGAAGGCCTGGTGGATCTATTTCCTGGCCGCCTCGTCGCTCCTCGCCCTGCTCCTCGGCGCGGTGGGCTACCTCTTCTGGGAAGGCGTCGGGATCTGGGGTCTCAATAACCCGGTGAGCTGGGCCTGGGACATCACGAACTTCGTGTTCTGGGTCGGTATCGGACACGCCGGCACGCTGATCTCGGCCATCCTCTTCCTCTTCCGGCAGAAGTGGCGCACGTCGATCAACCGCTTCGCCGAGGCGATGACGATCTTCGCCGTCATGTGCGCGCTGCTCTTCCCGTCGATCCATGTCGGGCGCGTCTGGCTGCTCTACTACGTCTTCCCCGTGCCGAACCAGATGTCCGTCTGGCCCCAGTTCAGAAGCCCGCTCCTCTGGGACGTCTTCGCGGTGACGATCTACGGCTCGGTCTCGCTCCTCTTCTGGTACGTGGGCCTCATCCCCGACCTGGCCACGCTCAGGGACCGGGCGAAGACCCGCGCCCGGCAGCTCGCCTACGGCATCTTCGCTCTCGGGTGGCGCGGCTCCAACCGCCACTGGCAGCACTACGAGAAGGCCTATCTGATCCTGGCCGGCCTGGCCACGCCGCTCGTGCTCTCGGTGCACTCGGTGGTGTCCTTCGACTTCGCCACCTCGAACCTGCCGGGCTGGCACACGACGATCTTCCCGCCCTACTTCGTCGCCGGCGCCATCTTCTCGGGCTTCGGCATGGTCATCACGCTCATGACCATCGCGCGCTGGGTCTTCAAGCTCGAGCACCTGGTGACGACCCGCCACTTCGAGAACATGGCGAAGGTGACCCTCCTCACCGGCTGCATCGTGGGCTACGCCTACAGCATCGAGTTCTTCACCGCCTGGTACAGCGGCAACCCCTACGAGAGCTTCACCTTCATCAATCGCGCCACGGGGCCCTACGCCTGGGCCTACTGGATCATGGTGAGCTGCAACGTGATCTCGCCGCAGATCTTCTGGTTCAAGAAGGCGCGGCGCAGCATCCCGATCCTCTTCGTCGTCTCGATCTTCGTGAACATCGGCATGTGGTTCGAGCGCTTCGTGATCATCGTGACCTCGCTCCACCGCGACTTCATGCCCTCGAGCTGGTTCTACTTCTCCCCGACGATCTGGGACATCGCCACGCTGCTCGGCAGCTTCGGCCTCTTCTTCACCATGTTCGCCCTCTTCGTGCGCTTTTTGCCCATGGTGGCGATGGCAGAGGTGAAGGGAGTCCTGCCCCAGGCCAATCCCCACTTCCACCCGGAGCCCGGACCTGCGGCGCCCGGGTCGGCGGAAGGGGCCCCGCTCACGCATCAGGAGGCCTAATGACGGCCCAGGCTCCCACCTCCAAGACCTTCGGTGTGCTGGCCGAGTTCGAGACGCCGGCGGCGATCTACCACGCCGCCGAGAGCGTCCGCGACGCGGGCTATACGCGCTGGGACGTGCACACCCCCTTCCCCGTGCACGGCATGGACAAGGCCATGGGGCTGAAGCAGTCCAAGCTCCCCTGGGTCGTGCTCGTCATGGGGCTCACGGGGGCCGGCGGCGCGCTGCTCCTGCAGTGGTGGATCAGCGCCGTCGACTATCCGGTGGTCATCGGCGGCAAGCCCTTCTTCAGCTGGCAGGCCTTCGTGCCGATCATGTTCGAGCTGATGGTGCTCTTCTCGGCCCTCGGCGCGGTCTTCGGCATGTTCGGCTTCAACAAGCTGCCGCGGTTTCACCACCCGCTCTTCTCCTCCGCGCGCTTCGAGCGCGTGACCGACGACAAGTTCTTCCTCTCCATCGAGGCCGACGACCCGAAGTACCGCGAGGAGCAGACCACGCAGCTCCTGCAAAAACTCGGGGCGAGCCACGTGGAGCTGGTGCAGGACTAGGCCCGTGATGCGCGACGCCCACAGACGACCTTTCGCTCTACGGCTGACCATCCTCACGGCAGCGAGCCTCCTCGGGCTCGGCTGCCGCGGCGATCTCTCCGCCGAGCCCCCCGTCCATTTGAACCCCAACATGGACAACCAGAGCCGCTTCGACCCGCAGGAGCCGAACCCGTTCTTCGAGGACCAGCGCGCCATGCGGCCGCCGGTACCGGGGACCGTGGCCATCGGCGAGCTGCGGGAGAACGACCACCTCCACGAGGGAAAGGTCGCGGGCCAGTTCGCACCGGTGCTCCCGATGCGGCTCACGCGCGCCCTCCTCGAGCGGGGACAGGACCGCTTCAACATCTACTGCGCGCCTTGCCACGGCATGGCCGGGGACGGCAACGGCATGGTGGCCATCCGGGGCACCAAGGTCGGGATGGTGAAGGTCCCGACCTTCCACGACGCGCGCCTGCGAGCCTTCCCCGTCGGCCAGCTCTACGACGTGGCGACGAACGGCGTCCGCACCATGCCCGCCTACCGGGCCCAGATCCCCACGCAGGAGCGCTGGGCCATCGCGGCGTACGTGCGAGCCCTGCAGTCAAGCCATCACGCGCCCCTGGCCGACGTCCCGGCCGAGGTGGTCCAGCAGAAGGGCTGGACCGCGCCCGCAGGCGGCGCCGGCGGTGCCCCCGAGGAGGGCAAGCGATGAGCCACCACGGACCCGACCTCAGCTCCCTCACCGCGGAGAAGCTCGCGCTCCCCGCGGGGCACGGCTGGAACAAGATCCCGGCCATCGGCGCGGTGCTGGGCCTCCTCGGCCTCGGGGCCGCGTTCGGCCTCGGGATGTCCCACCGCCACGACCTCTTCCCGTCGTATCTCGTGGCCTTCCTCTTCTGGCTGAGCCTCGGGCTCGGCGGCCTCTTCTTCGTGCTCGTGCAATACGCCGCCCGCGCCGGCTGGAGCGTGGTCGTGCGCCGCATCGCCGAGCTCCTGATGTCCACGCTGCCGCTCTTCATCGTCCTCTTCATCCCCATCGCGATCGGGCTCCACGACCTCTATCACTGGTCGCATCCCGAGGCGGTGGCGCACGACGAGCTGCTCAAGCACAAGGCTCCGTACCTCAATCCGACCTTCTTCTTCATTCGCGCCGGCGTCTTCCTCGGCGCCTGGGCCCTGCTTGCCCGCTACTACTGGAAGCGCACCACCACCCAGGACAAGACCGGCGACAAGGAGCTGACCCGCCGCATGCAGGTCATGAGCGGCCCGGCGATCGCCATCTTCGGCGTCACGGTCAGCTACGCTGCCATCGACTGGATCATGACCCGCGACCCCCACTGGTTCTCGACCATGTTCGGGGTCTACTACTTCGCGGGCTCCATCGTGACCACCTACTCGACCATGGCGCTCATCGCGATGGCCATGCGCAAGGCGAAGGTCCCGGGGTCAGAGCTCATCACCACCGAGCACTTTCACGACCTGGGCAAGCTGATGTTCGCCTTCACCGTCTTCTGGGCCTACATCGCCTTCTCACAGTACATGCTCATCTGGTACGCCAATCTCCCCGAGGAGACGGTCTGGTTCGCCTACCGCTGGGACGGGACCTGGAAGTACCTCAGCATTCTGCTCGGCGTGGGCCACTTCGTGGTCCCCTTCTTCTTTCTGCTCCCACGAACCATCAAGCGCACCCGAGGGGCCCTCTTCCTCGCCGCGATCTGGATCATCTGCATGCAGGCCGCGGACCTCTACTGGCTAGTCATGCCGGTCTTTCACAAGGCGGGTCCGCACGTGACCCTCATCGACGTGGCGGCCTTCGTGGGCGTCGGCGGCCTCTTCGTGGGGCTCATCGGCTGGCGGATGAAGAAGGTCCCCCTCGTGCCGGTCAAGGACCCGCGCCTCGCCGAATCCGTCTCCTTCGAGAACTTCTAGCCTCCCGCAGAGCTCTCTGCGACCTGCCGGGGCTTCCCGCCACTTCCCCTTGATGGCGCCGGCGCGGCCCGGCCGACCGGTCGCGCGCCAAGCCCATCGACCGCTCGCGCCAAGCCCATTGCCGCGTCTCCAACGCACGGGGTAGACTCGAAGCCGTCGAAACCCGGGAACTAACGCCCACCAAGGTTCGTACACCAGCCCATGAGCCAATCACGCCTTCCCGACTCGCAGAGTATGCCCATCGTTCCGACCGGTGAGGTGGTCTGGACCTGCTTCGACAAGGAAGTGGCCCAGTTCTACGGCGAGGAGGGGGGGGCGCGCATGTTCGACGACGTGCGCAACACCCCGGAGGTGGAGAACTACCTCAACGAGGAGGCGGTGGCCCTCGATCGCCTCTTCCGGGCGCTCCCCGACCGCAATCACCTGATCGAGGTGGGCTGCGGACACGGGCGATACCGCCCCTGGGCCGCCGAGCGCGACCTGAACTACGACGGCCTGGACCTCGTGGCCGCGCTGGTGGACGCGGGCCGGAAGCTCCACGTGCCCACGCGCCCCGACCTTCGCAGCAAGCTGCACATCGAGTCCGTGGAGGAGCTCGGCCGACTCTTCGAGCACGAGGGCCTCCAGGGGCACGGCAACCGGGTGATCACCCTCTTCCCCTTCAACTGCTTCGGCAACCTCGCGCGCCCGTCGATGGTCCTGCGCGCTCTGGCTCACACGCAGGCGAGCGCGCTCGTCTCGACCTACTCGACGGACCCCGAGACGACGAACCTCCGCATCACCTACTACGAGCAGTGCCACTACTCGGGACTCGTGGCGCAAGACCTGCCGAAGGGCGTGGTCATCCGCTCGCGCGAGGGGCTGCGGGCCTACGCCTATCGCGAGGAGTACCTGACCCGCCTCTTCGCCGCCGTGAACTACCGACTGGAAATGTGTTTGAAGCTGGACCGCATCGGCATCGGCTACTTCTTCGTCCCTCAAGAGGATGCCGCCCGCCCCCGCTAACGCCATCGCGCGGAACGACCGTTTTCCAAGGAGAGACTGCGATGAAAACCCTCGTTGAGTCGGTGATCGACCTGAACCTGCGGTCGCAGCGCGCGAGCATCCACGAGGTGCTCCAGCGCAGCCGGATGTTCGACGCGGACGCCGTCGAGATCAAGGGACGCATGATCAAGATCGACGACCACTGGGTCGCCGACTTCGCCTCGTGCAACTACCTCGGCTACGACCTCGACGAGGAGATCATGGACGCCATCCCGCCGGCGCTGCGTCGATGGGGGATCCACCCCAGCTGGTGCCGCCTGGTCGCGAGCCCCCACCTCTACCAGGAGTGCGAGGACAAGCTGGCCGCGCTCACCGGCGCCCCCGACTTCCTCATCCTGCCCACGGTGACCCTGATCCACGTGGGCGTGATCCCCGCGCTGATGGAGAAGGAAGGGGTGATGTTCCTCGACAAGTCGGCGCACATGACGATGTACGAGGCGGCCAAGATGGCCAGAGACAGCGGCTGCAAGCTGGTGAGCTTCGTCCAGAACGACTACGCCCGACTCGAGGAGCTCCTCGCCACGCACCGCGCCGCGCCGCGCAAGCTGATCCTGGTGGACGGCGTATACAGCATGACGGGCGAGTACCCCGACCTGCCCCGCCTCTCCGCGCTGGCCAAGAAATACGAGGCCATGATCTACGTCGACGACGCCCACGGCTGGGGGGTGGTGGGGGAGAAGCCCGACGCGGAGATGCCGTACGGGCACCGCGGCAACGGCATCGTGGCGCACTACGGGATGCGCTACGAAGAAGACAACATCATCTACGTGACGGGGTTCTCGAAGGCCTACTCCTCGCTCGCGGCGGGCATCGCCTGCAGCAAGAGCTTCAAGGCCTTCATCAAGGCCTACGCGACCCCCTACGACCTCTCGGGTCCCTGCCCCACCGCGTCGCTCGCCAGCCTCTACGCCGGCTTTGCGGTCAACGAGGTGCGCGGGGAGCAGTACCGCAAGAACCTCTACCAGGTGACCAAGCGCGCCGTCGACGGGCTGAAGGAGCTCGGTTTCCACGTCAACAACGACAACTACTTCCCGATCATCTGCGTCTGGGCCGGAGAGACCGAGCGCCTCATCGCGGCATCCAAGATCCTCTTCGACGCGGGGGTGCTGCTCACCCTCGGGCCCTACCCCATGGTCCCCAAGGGGCAGGAGGAGCTCCGGATCACGCTCACGGCGGCCAACACGATGGAGGAGGTCGAGAAGTACCTGCTCGCGGGCTTCCGCAAGGTGCGCGACTACCTGGTCGAGCAGAAGGCGCCGCTCAAGCCCGAGGGTGTCGCCTGATGAAGTACCTGCTCCACCACACGCTCGAGGAGAGCTTTGCCCACGCCGCCGCGAGGACGGCGATAGACCAGGAAGGAAGGACCATCACCTACGGCGCGCTCGACGCCCTGTCGAACCGCGTCGCCCGCGCCCTCCTCGAGGTTCGGGCCGCGCACCCCGGCCAGTTCTACGTCGGGGTCTCGTCGGCGGTGACGATTCACTCGGTGGCCTCGATCCTCGGGGTGCTCAAGGCGGGGCTGGCCTACGTCCCGCTCGACGTCCAGTCTCCCGTCTCGCGTCTGGCCGAGATCGTGGACGACGCGAACCTCTGCACGCTGATCCTCGACCCGTGGGCGCTCCCCGACTGGGCCGAGCTCCTCGGTCGCGACCGGGTGAAGGACGCGCTCCTGATGGACGCCGACGAGCGCGTCACCGTCGCCGCGTCGTCGCGCCGGGTCCGGCACTGGGAGGAGCTCGAGACGCTCGACGGCTCGCCGCTCCCGTGGCAGGGGACCCTGGCCGACGATCTCGCGTACGTGCTCTACACCTCCGGGTCCACGGGCGTGCCGAAGGGGGTGATGCTGAGTCACCGCAACGCCAAGACCTTCGTCGACTGGATGCAGAAGGAGTTCCGGGTCACCCCCGAGGACCGCATCATCTCGCGCTCGCCGCTCAACTACGACCTCTCCGTCTTCGACGTCTTCAACAGCCTGGCCGCCGGATCGACGCTCGTCGTGAAGGATCTCCGCAAGCGCGTCACGGCGGGAAGGAGCTCCGAGGAGCGCCATCGCGCCTACGTGGAGCTGATGCGCGACCGGCGCGTCACGATCCTCTACACCACCCCTTCGACCTTCATCACCCTCCTCGACAAGGGGGGCCTCGACGGTCGAGTGCCGCTCCGCCTGGCCCTCTACGCGGGAGAGCCCTTTCCGCCGCCGCTCCTGCGCAAGCTCATGCTGGCGGTCCCCGGCCTGAAGGTGGGTAACATCTACGGCCCGACGGAGACCAACATCGTCACCTACTACTGGGTCCACGAGCCGCCGGCCACCGACGACCCGATCCCCATCGGCCGCGAGTGCGACGACACGCAGATCGTCGTGGTCGACGACCAGGGGGCCCTCTGTCCCCCCGGCGAGCTCGGTGAGCTCTGGGTGCGGGGCGGGACGGTCTGCTTCGGCTATCACGGGCGCGAGGAGCTGACGCGCGAGCGGCAGGTGAAGAGCCCCTTCCACCCCTACCCGGCCACCTTCTGGCGCAGCGGGGACTACGGCAAGCGCCTCCCCGACGGGAACCTCGTCTACCACGGGCGACTCGACAACATGGTGAAGACGCGTGGCCACCGCGTGGAGGTGGGCGACGTGGAGGCGGCCTTCGCGGGGATCCCGGGGCTCAGCCAGGCCGTGGTGGTGCCGAAGCCGCACCCGAAGTACGGCAAGACGATCCATGCCCTCGTCCTCCCCGAGGAAGGGGCCGCCCTGGACCCCGAGGCGCTCATGCAGCAGATCGCCTCCAAGCTCCCGGCGTACATGCTGCCGGCCGACATCCGCCTGGTGACGGAGTTCCCGCACACCTCCACGGGGAAGGTGGACCGCCAGCGCCTGATGGCCCTGCTCGCCGCCGAACCCTGACTCGCGCAACCCCAGGAGACGTGCATGTCCGGATCCACAGAAGACCTGTTCATCGGCGGGGCGCTCGACGAGCGGAGGCGCCGCATCGCCGAGATCTGCTCCTCGAGCCCCATGTTCAACGTCGTGACCCGCCGCGTGGACCGGCGGCACCTCGAGGACGCCTCGGGGCACTGGCTGGGCGACTTCGCCACGCAGGACTACTTGGGGATCGACTTCGACCCCGAGGTGCTCGAGGCCGCCGTGGAGGCCACCCGCAAGTACGGCTCCGTCGTCGCCTGGTGCCGGCTCGTCGCCACGGTGGACCTCTTCACCCAGGCGGAGGCGGAGATCGCGAAGCTCGTCGGGACCGAGGCCGCCAACATCTTCGCCTCGACCACGCTGCTGAATCACGGGGTCATCCCGGCCCTCGCGGGCAAGGACAGCGTGATCTTTCTCGACAAGGCGGGGCACGCCACGATGTACGAGGGGGCGAAGCTGGCGCGGGACAGCGGCTCGAAGCTCGTCAGCTTCCCGAGCGAGGACCATCTGGCCCTCGAGCGCCTGCTCGAGGAGCACCGCGCCACGCCGAAGAAGCTGATCCTGACCGACGGCGTCTACAGCATGACCGGCGACTATGCGAACCTCCCGCGGCTCGCCGAGCTCGCCCGACGCCACCAGGCGCTCCTCTTCGTGGACGACGCGCACGGGTTCGGCGTGGTGGGCGAGAGGCCGGACGCCTCGCACCCCTACGGGCGGCGCGGCAACGGCCTCGTGCGGTACTTCGACCTGCACGACCCGAACATCCTCTACGTGGGCTGCTTCTCGAAGGCCTACGGCACCTACGGGTCCTTCATCGCCTGCAGCACCGCCATGCGTTCGTTTCTCCTCTCGCAGGCCACGCCGCACGACCTGGGCGGTCACGGCCCCGCCTCGGCGATGGCGGCTCTCCTCGCCGGGCTGCGCATCAACGCCGAGCGGGGTGACGCGATCCGCGAGCGGCTCCACGCGCTCACGGTGCAGGCGCTCACCGGGCTCCGCGACCTGGGCCTCGAGGTCGAGAACTCGACCGACTTCCCGATCATCTCCGTCTGGCTCGGAAACAGCGAGCACATGATCGAGGCCTCGAAGATCCTCTACCGCAACCACGTGCTCCTGACGCTCGCCCCCTACCCCATGGTGCGCCGGGGCGACGAGGCCTTTCGCCTGACCGTGACGCCCACGAACACCGAGGAGCAGCTTCAAGCGCTCTTCACGGGCTTCCGAGAGGTACGGGACTACCTCACGCGCCAGGGGCTCCCCCTCCGTCGCCCCGCCGCCGAGCGTCCGTGACCGACACCCCCGCCGGACCGCCGCCGGGACTGCTGGCCTCCCTTCGCCGCGTCAACCGGGAGATCTGGCTCCTCTTCTGCGCGAGCTTCGTGAGCTGGTTCGGCACGAGCCTCACGCAGATGTACTCCGAGATCTACGTCTTCCAGCTCACGCGATCGAACTTCTACGTCTCGCTGGTGATCTGCGCCGTCTTCGGCGTGGGGGTCCTCTCCTCGGCCCTCTTCATGCGGCTGCACAAGCGCCTGGACCTGGCCGCCATCGTCTACGTGAGCGAGCTCGTGAGCGGATTGCTCCTCGTCGGGCTGTCCCAGATCTTTTCCCGCCAGCTCGTCTACGTCTATCTCGCTATCGGCTGCGTCTATCTGGCCTATGGGTTTCACAAGCCAGCCATGCAGACCCTCATTTACGACCTGACAGCCGACAAGCGACTCATCCGCCAGATAAACTCCTATCGCACGGTGATTACCAGCGTAGCCATGGCGCTCGGCTGGATCGTGGGACCCTTTCTCTTCCGCAAGATCAGCTTCGGCGGGCTCTTCCTGGTGGACGGCGCCACGTATCTCGCCAGCGCCGTGCTGCTCTTTCTGGCCGTGCGAAAGCGCCGGCCCGGCGGCCCCGCGGAGGAGCCCGAGGAGACCCCCAGCGTGCAGCTGGCCCGCCAGCGCGCGGCCGACCCCCGCACGAACACCCTCGTCTTGGTCGGGGGACACGCCGTCGTCTGCCTGGTCTTCGCCACCGTCACGGCCCTCGAGATGGGCACCATGCGCTCGGTCTACGGCCTCACCGACCGCGGCATCGGGATCTTCTTCACGCTCTGGATCGTCGCGGAGGGACTCGCCGGGTTCGTGGCCATGCGCTTCGCGCGTCCGGGCAGCGACTTGCCCCGGATGGTCCTCGGCTGGTTCGTCTTCATCGCCTCGGCGACGCTCTACCCCGTGGCCGGCTTCGTCCCGCTGGCCGGCTTCTTCTTCATGTTCGCGGGCGTCGTGTACTCCGCGATCGAGATCTTCGCCCAGAACTACATCCACCAGTCGCTCCGCCCCGAGCACCATCCGCGTCTCTTCGCGCAGCGCCACCTGGTCTCGAACGTGGTGAACCTGGCCTTTTTGCCCCTCTGCGGCTTCGTGGCCGACCGGATCGGGGTACTGCCCACGATGTTTTCTGGGATGGGGCTCGCCCTCGGGACGGCCGCCCTGCTCGCCCTCGTGGCCCGCCGTGGCGCGCGGCCACCGGCCGACGTCTCTGCTTCGTAGGTAACCCGCCGGTCAGCGCCGCTGAAAGAAGCGGCGCTCGAAGACCCGCCGAAACCCCACGCGCGCTCCCGAGAGCGCCGAGCTCGCGTGCTCCGTCGAGGTGAAGTAGGCCCACCGGCACCCGGCCGCGCGGGCCAGCGCGACGCGCTCCAGCAGCATCGCCGAGTGCAGCCCCAGCCGCCGATGGCTCGAGGCCGTGGCCGCCTCGGCGAACAGGGCCAGCTCGCCCACGATCCCGACCGCCCCGGTGGCCACGGGAACATCCTCCAGCAGGTACAGCAGGCAATGGAACTCCACGCCGGGGAGTCGGCGGTCGGCCAGATTCCGGGCCAGCTTCTCCGCCACGGCCGTCGAGAGCCCATTCTCGCGTGCGTCGAGGCCGACAAACGTGTCGAAGAGCGCCCCCGATCGCTGGGTCACCTCCACGCGGCGAAGCGCGCTCAGCGGCACCTTCAGGACTTCCTGCAGGCTCAC
This sequence comes from Deltaproteobacteria bacterium, assembly GCA_020848905.1. Lineage (NCBI taxonomy): Bacteria > Pseudomonadati > Myxococcota > Myxococcia > Deltaproteobacteria bacterium. The sequence goes on along the minus strand of JADLHG010000004.1, from coordinate 11,594 downwards.
CATCTGCGGAAGCGTCCCGAGCTCGAGGACATGCCAGAGCTCGAGCTCCGCCGGCAGCTCCTCGTAGCCCCTTTCTATTAGCAGCGGCAGCAGCTCGCCCGGTGCGGCGGGGTCGAGGTAGACCCCCGGGGCGAGGCCTTCCCGGGCGTAGAAGGCTTCGACCTCGTCCAGGAGCTTCGGCGTGACCCGACAGATCGCCTGCGCGCAGTTGTAGTAATTCCAGTCGGCGCCACGAAGCAGCGTGAGCTGGCACTCCGGCCGTTCCACGAGCTCGTCGTAGTAGAGGAGGTACCAGACGCGGTTGTTGGCTCGAATGGCCGCCTGGAGGTCCCCATAGACCGAGTCCCCGGCCCAAGTCTCACGCATGAGGCCATGCTACCATGCGCGCGTCCCCCGACGGACGAGGAGGCCATGGCCAGCACCGACGCGCTCGACGTCACCTCCCCCCTGAGATGGTCCGGCACCTGCTCCTGGACCAAGGCCGACTTCACCTCTCGCATGCCGGAGCTTCTCCGCGACGACCCCCGCCGCGCCGACGTGCCGATGTTCCGGCCCGCCGTGACGCTCCTCGAAGAGCTCGCGGAGACCGAAAGGCAGCGGAGACAGGCCGCGCTCCTCGGCCGCATGGACCATATATACGCCTATTCCCTCTTCCTCGGCGTGCTCGGCAGCGCCCACGCGCACTGGCTGCGACGGGAGCTGGCGCTGGCTCTCGCGGCCTCGCTGCGTTTCCTGAAGCTCGCGCTGAGCGCCCCCCCAGACCAGGTTCCCGAGCTCGAGGCCCTCCGACGCCAGCTGCGAGGCGAGGACCCCGCCATGGCGAGCTACCTGGAGACGGTGCTTCGAACCTCGCTGCTCCACCACCAGGCCCACCAGCCCCATCCCCGCGCCTACGGCGTCTTCGATCGCCTCCCCTTCTATCTCGAGTGCGGCGGCGACGTGATGATGGGGGCCCACGGACCGGTCCTATCCGAGTTCCAGGTGGCCTACCAGGGCTACCCGCACGCCGAGCAGATGGTCCAGGCCGCCTACGCCGCGACGCTGCCCGAGCTCTTCGACGGATACGCGCTGCGCCTGGACGACTTCACCGAGCGGCGAGGCCGTCAGCTCGAGGCGGCGATCGGGCTTCTCGCCGGAAGGACGCCGCCCTCCCGCGTGGGGCGCGTGGTCGTGGACGCCTGGAGCCAGCCGGGGCACGAAAACGGCAGCCACGCGCCGCTCGCCGCCGCCCTCGGGGCCGAGCTGCTCTATTTCGACCACCAGAAGCGGTCCGAGAACCGCTACGCCGCGCTGCGGAAGGGCTTCGACAAGCTCTTCGTCTTCAATCAGCCGGGCGTCTGCTTCCTCGACCCCGAGGCGCCCCACTGCGCGGCCTACAACGCCGAGGAGATAGAGGTCTATCCCGAGCTCGGGTGGCGCGGCGTGATAGACGACTATTTCGCGGGACGCACGCTTTTGAGCGTCCCGCCCCCGGCGGATATCCTGAACGACAAGGCGTTCTATCCGCTGGTTCGTCCCCTCGTGCGCTTCTTCTTCGAACGCGACCTCGAGCTGCCCGTGGCCGATGCGCGTCCGCTCTGGGACCCCGAGGACCCCCGCCGGCCGAACCGCGCCGTCTTCGGTTGGGCCCTGGAACACCAGGAGCAGGCCGTTATCGCTCACCGCTACCTGGAAGGGGGGATGGGGATCCGCGTTGGGGCCTACCTCGAGCCCGCCGCCTACCGCGCTTTTCTCGAGCAGCAGGTCGCCAGGCGCCCCTCGCTCTTCGTCCTGCGCGGCTTCTACCCGATGGCGCCCGTCCACTCGCTCCGCGCCTATCTCTCGGCCCTCATCGCGCCGGGCGCGGGGCAGCTCGAGACGCGGGTCGAGGTGAGCGACCTCTTCTGCGGTCGCATCACCCTCGAGCGCAGCGTGGACAATACGGCTGCTGGGGGACAGTGTTTCGACGCGTGGGAGTCGCGGCTACCCGGCTACAGCGAGGCCTACGACCGCCAGCTGGGGGAGCTCCGCCGGCAGCACCCAGCCGGCGGGCCCACCCGCGTGCCCGTTTGACCCCGGAGAGGGGACGGGGCCAACCTACAGCGCGTCGACGAAGGGATCGCCTACGAGGATGTCCTGCCCTTCGCGCCAGAAGAGCGAGCTCGTGCCGCGCTGGTCGTAGCTGTCCATACGGTGGCGGTTCGCCGCACCGAGATAGCTATCCTCGTAAAGCCTGAGCAGGAGCGGACCGAAGTCTGGGCTGGCCGAGCGTATCGGCACGCTGCCTATGGCGGAGACGAACGCGCCCTTGCCGTACACCAGACTGACGAGCAGGTTGTCCTCTGCCGGGGGCACCGGCCACGCGTCCTTGGGGAGCGTATCGCCCGGACGCTGGTACGAGCCCACCATGCAGCCACTCATCAGCGCGACGAGCGCCCCCTTGCCCGCCGCGATGCCGGTGCGCGCCTGGGCGCTGGTCAGCAGGGAGCCCTGGGGCGTGCCGTGCCCGTTGACCCAGACCACGCGCCGCGGAAAGGCGGGCGAGCCGTTCAGGTGGCCGAGGAAGATATCCGCAGCCTGCCAGCCTTCGTCGATCCAGGGCAGCGTGCGCGCGTAGGTCAGGAACTCCTCCATCGACGCGTACTGCTCGAGGGGGGCGCGCACGTAGCAGGCTCGGTTGTTCCTGCAGCGCCCCGGACCGAGCGTATTGATCGCGTAGTAGTCGATCCCCGTGGCGCCGAGCAGGGGCCAGAGCGGGGCGAGCTGCCCGAGCTGCCCGAGGTCGTTTCCGACGTGATAGATGTTGCGCGCATAGGTCTCGGGAGCGCGATAGAAGGCGAGCGTCTTGGCGAGATAGGGCCTTAGCTGGCGCCCCCACGCCGCATAGTCGCGCTTGTCGGCCGCGAACCCCACGGGCAGGAAGGCGGCCCAGAGCTCCCGGCCCGGGCGCGGCCCCTGCTCGAAGTCGTCGAAGTCGTGGGGTGGCGCCGGGAAAGGGACCTTCACGTCCTTCGGCACGACGCAGGGCCAGTTCACCGGCGGCGTACCGCTGCACTCGGGGAGGGCGGTTCCCTCGGGGATCACCCGCTTCACCTGCATGTCCAGGTCTTCGTAGTAACGGGTCCAGTACCTGGCCTGCGGCACGTCGACCCGCCCCAGGAAGAAGGTGGGCAGGGGGACGTTGCCGACGAGCAGCACCCCCTCTAGGGCGGCGTTGGCGCTCTTCTCGGCCTTGAGGAGGGCGCGGATCGCCGCGGGGGGCATGGCGTCGAGGCCCTGCACGCCGGCGAGGCGGATCGCGAAGCCGCGGCGTGCGCAGGCGGCCTCCAGGTAGTCGTGGAGCGCGGGCGCGACCTGGGCGTAGAGGCGCTGATCCACGAGCGCCAGGGCCTTCGGCGCGCCGGAGCAGAAGGAGGTTCCGGCGAGGGGGCGGCAGCTTCCTCGCACGCAGAGCTGGCCGCTCCCGCAGGGACAGGGTGCGCCATCGGGGGTAGCCGACGACGCGGGCAGCGTCGCGCGGGCGGGCGGTTCACCGCAGGTCGGGACCTCGCCGTCGGTGCGGATCGGGGCACGCCCCGGACAGCAGAACCAGTTCAGGTTCGGAGCGGCGCAGAAGGTCGCACCGAGCACGAACTCCTCGCTGCAGGAGAGGTCCGGTCCCCCGAGAGAGGCATCGCAGCCGGGCAGCGCGGCCGGGACGGGGGGAGCGAGCTCTGTGCAGCCGCCCCCCGCGGGGATGACCTTGTCCGCGGCGTCGCAGTAGCACGGCTGGTCGTTGGTGTTGCCGCAGCACTCGCCCGCCTTGCAGTGGAAGGAGTCGAAGCAGGTGTGCTTGACCTTGCCCTTCGCGTTGAGGGCGCAGGAGGGCGGTGCGGAGAAGGGCGGCTCGCTCTGACAGACGCCGTCCGTGGCCCCGACCCCCCGCGGGCAGCAGTACCTCGGCTTCTTCCCAATGGTGCAGCGCGTGGCCCCGACGAGCGGCTTTTCGGCGCAGGTCAGGTCCGGCCCTCCGAGCGCGACCTCGCATTCCTCGAGCTGGCTCGACGGCGCCTGCGCGCGACCTTCCGCTTCGCGCCCCTGCCCTTCGGGCAGCCCCGAGCTGCAGGAGGCTGCGACCGAGCACGCAGCAACGGCGAGCAGCGCGAGGCGCACCCGTAGCGCGGGAGCGCGTCCATCGACGGGCATACACGAAACTCCTTGGGCGTTGCCTGCGCGCTGTGCAACCCGCGGACCACCACGCGGAGCGCGTGACTACGGCGAGTTGTCGAGGGCCGTGGTCGCGAGGCGACCGCCGTTCGGTCGAGTCGCCGGGCATTCCCCTCGAAATCGATGGACCGGCGTGAGCGCGTTCGGGCGGCCCGTTCAGCAGCCGCCGGGGCTGGCTGCGGCATCCAGCGATCGTGGGAAGATCTGCAACCTCCGGGTGGCACTCAATTGTAACTATTTACGATTTTCGAGTTGAGACCGGCCGAAGAGTGGCACAGGTGGTGCTCTCCGTCTGCCCAGGAGGCCTTCGATGGCAACTCGCGCAACGTCCGCCGTGCTCTGGTCCCTGGTCCTTCTCTCCAGCGTGAGCGCCGGCTGGGCGGCCAAGGGAAAGGCCCTGTCTCAGGTCACGGGCCGGGCGCTCCGCCTGGCGGGCTCGTACGCCACGCGCGCCATCCGCGAGAACTACAGCGGCGGCTTCCAGCTCAAGCTCGCGCGGCAGGCCGATGGAAAATATCGGGTCTCTTCGTTCGTTCCGCATTCGTGGCTCTCGAGCCAGATCATCAGCTTCGATCCCGAGGGCGAGTACCTGGACGGCGCCGGGCGGGACGCGCATCCACCGCAGGCCTCCGACGCCCGGGGGAAGCACGCGCTCCTCTCCGCGGCCTTTCAGCTCGTCAAGGCGGCGCGCCAGCTCGGCGTCACCGAGGCCACCTTGAATGCGCAGGAACAATCGGGGCGCTATCTGATAGCCATCCAGTACGCGGGGAACACGCTGCTCGAAACCTTCGACGGCGTGGCGAGACGGCTGGACGGCCGCCACGTCTCGGCCGAGGGCGTACGCACCTTCGATGCGGTCTGGCGCGCGCCGGTTCGCGGCTCGGTCACCGAGCTACGCGACCCGCGGCAACTGCCCGAGGGGTTGCGAGCCATCCACGAGCATCCGCGCGCCCTGCGCGTTCAACTGGGCTCGCGGCGCGCCTTTGTGGTCTTCGACGCCCGGGGCCAGGGCGGGGGCGTCACCGTCCAGCCCGCCCAAGGGGGCCGATCCACCTGGACCTCTGGCCGCTTCGAACGCCTGAGCCTCGATGGGCGCTATCTGCTCGTCTCCGACGAGGTGCGCGGATCGCAGCTCCAGCTCTCGAACGGGGGCCACGACCTACAGTACCGCGCGGGACGCAAGCCGCGCTTCCTCTGGCGCGTGGACCTCACCACGGGGCTCGCGGCCCGCGAGGGGAACTTCGATCCCGCCATCGCGCGCGTCGAAGAGCAGGCGCTCGCCGAGTATCGCCGCACCCACCCGATCGACCAGAAGCGCTGGGACGCCGACCTTCAGCGCCACCGGGACGAGAGCGCCGCGCGCCACGCCCGGTCGCTCTATCGCTGACCGCGCACGCCGTGGGTCTCGTAGGATATGCGCTGCTCGGGCAACTCGCTGCGCGGCCGGATGGTGGTCCGCTGCGCGTAGCCTAGGCCCACCGCGGCCAGGATCATCGTGCCGTGCCGGCTATCCCGCCCACCCTGGCTCAGCGCCGCGCGCACCTTGTTCTCGCCCCGCGTACCGACGGGAGCTATCCGCACGCCGAGCCCCAGGCTCTCCGCCCCGAGCCGAAGATTGGCCAGGGCACAGCCGAGGTCGTGGGGCATGAAGAAGTGGACGAGCTTCCGCTTGGTCACCGTGTTGTGCGGGTCCTTCTTGAGCTGCGTGCCGAAGTCCGCGGGGGGCGGCCCGTAGCTGCCGGCGAGCACCGCTACCACCGGAGCCTCGGCGAGCACGCGATCCTTCGCGGCCCGCGCGATGCGCGCCTTGGTCTCGGGATCCCGGACCAGCACCCAGCGCCAGGGCTGACGGTTCTTCGAGCTCGGCGCGGCACGCATGGCCTCGAAGACCGAACGCAGCACGTCGGGCTCCACGGCCCGCCCGTCGAACGAGAGCACGTCGACCTCGCGATCGAGCAGCTCGCGCATCGGGCGCCCGGCGCGCGCCAGAGCCGTCGTCCCCTCGAAGAGCGTGGCAGCCTTGCCGAGCTGGTCCTGAAAAACCGTCAGCGCGAGGGGGGCCCGCGGCGGGCTCTTGAGCGCGAGGCCCGCGGGCGGCGCTCCGACGGGGATGACCGTCAACAGGTGGCGGTTCTTTCCCACGCCGAGGCTGCGCTTCATGGACTCGCGGTTCGCGGTCCCCTGGAAGGTGATCCCGAGGCCGAGCTCCTGCGCCTTGTAGTACATCCGCATCACGGCCATAGCGCCGTTTTCGCGGAAGAGCTGCGGCGACTCGGCGGTGCGGACCAGCACCGCGATCCCCACCGGTGCCTTGGTCAGCCACTTGCCGTAGCTCGTGTGCCCCGCGAGCTCCTCGAGGACTCCGCGATTGCGGATCACCACGAACTCGAGGGGCTGGCTGCCGTCGAGGGTCGGCGCGTTCCAGCCGGCCTGCATGATCTGGCGCAGCTCGCCGTCGGTGACCGCGCGCGCCGGATCGAAGACGCGCAGGCTGGTCCGCTTGAGCAGCGCCTCCATCGCGTCGAGGGCGTCGCCTCGCGCTGGCAGCGCCCCGGCGACGACCCACAGCGTCGGGACAGCCGCGAGGGCGAATCGTCTGATAGCTCGCATCGGACGCCACGCAACGGTCATCGAGGTCCCTTTCATCAATCGAGCATGCCCCCGCGCGCCATGCGGGCGGGGCTGAGGAGCTTGGCCGCTTCGGCCTCGGGCAAATCGCCGCTCTCTACCACCACCTCGAGCAGCGAGCGATTGGTGCGAAGAGCCGTCTTGGCGTGGTACGCGGCACGGTCGTAGCCCAGGCGAGGCACCAGAGCCGTGGCGAGGCCGAGCATCTGCCGCGCGCCGCGCAGGCACGCCTCGTCGTTGACCTTGAGCCCGCGGATCGCCTTCTCGGCGAGGGCCCGGATCCCGCGATCCATGATCTGCACCGAGCCGAGCAGGTTGTGCACCAGCACCGGCTCCATCTGGTTCAGCTCGAACTGCCCGTTCTGCGCGGCCAGGTTCACGACCACGTCGTTGCCCTGCACCTGATAGCCGATCTGGTTCATGACCTCGGCGATGACCGGATTGACCTTCCCCGGCATGATCGACGAGCCCTTCTGCTGCTCGGGGAGCTGGAGCTCCCCGAAGCCGGCCCGGGGGCCCGAGTTCATCAGGCGCAGGTCGTTGCAGATCTTGATCAGGCTCGACGCCGAGACCTTGAGCATGGCGTGGGCGCGCGTGAGCGAATCCACGTTTTGCGTGGCGTCCACCAGGTCGCGGCTCCGCACGAGAGGCACGCCCGTCAGGCCCGCCAGCGTCTTGGTCACGTTCCGCACGTAGGCCGGCTCGGCGTTGAGGGTCGTCCCTACCGCGGTGCCGCCCAGGTTCACGCTGGTCAGCGCGCGCATGGCCTCCTTGATGTAGCGCACGTCCCGCTTGAGCACCGCGGCGTAGGCCTTGAACTCGCGCCCGAGCATGATGGGCACCGCGTCCTCGAGGTGCGTCCGGCCGGGCTTGGGCAGGTTGGCGTAGCGTCCCGCCTGCGTGGTGAGCTCCGCCACCAGCAGCTCGTAGGCCGAAACGAGGCTCTGGAGGCGCCGGTAGGCCGTGAGGCGGGCCGCCGTCGGATAGACGTCGTTCGTGGACTGCGCCATGTTGACGTGGTCGTTCGGATGCACGACCGAGCTGTCCCCGATGCGCCCGCTCACCAGCTCCGAGGCGCGCGCCGCGATCACCTCGTTGACGTTCATGTTCACCGAGGTCCCTGCCCCGCCCTGGATGGGATCGGTGAAGAACTGGTCGTCGTGGCGGCCGGCGATGACCTCCTGGGCGGCCGTCACGATGGCCGTGCCGATCGTCCGGTCCAGGCGTCCCGTGCGCATGTTGGTCATCGCGGCGGCGGCCTTGACCTCCGCGACGCTGCGGATCATGTCGAGGGGGACGCGCTGCCCGGTGATGCGGAAGTTCTCGAGGGCCTTGGCCGTCTCCGGGCCGTAGTACCGCTTCTTCGGCGGTCGGGCGCCCCCCGCCGAGAGCCGCACCATCTGTTCGGTCTTGGTGAGCGGCCGGGCCGCCGCGGGCACCGGGGTCCCCGTCAGCTCGAGCCAGCGTGCGAGCTCCTTCGGCCCCTCGCGCAGGCCGCAGCTCCCCGCGAGGCAGCGGAGCGTCTCGAGGCGCCCCGCCTGATCGAGCGCCTGCCAGTTCGACGGAAAGGTGCGGGCCTCGACGAAGTCCGCCGCCAGTGCCTTGTAGAGCGCGCCGAACTGCCTGCCCGGGGTGAGCTCCTCCCAGCCGGCGGGGCGCTCGAAGCCCCGGACGAAGACCTCGAACTCGCGCTCCACGAGCTCGCGTGCGTCCCGGTACGAGACCGGGAGGCCGGAGGCCCGCATGGCCTTCCACTCCTCCCGCGTGCGGTGCGCCTTCAGCTGCTGGAGCAGCGCCTCCTGCACGCGACCGCGCACGAGGCCCGATGGGGCGCCGCGACCGGCCCGGGCGATCCGCGCCACGGAGCGCCGGATGGCCTGCCGCAGCGCCGGGTCCGCGACCGGAGCGGCTCCGGCCCTCCCGGCCGCGAGCTCGAGCACCACGAAGAGCAGGCCCGGCAGCGCGAGGCGCAAGGCTCGGAAGGCGCTACGTCGAGGCGAACTCCGGCCCGTGGTGCGGCGATCTCTCGTGCTCACGTGCGGCAACCTCCGACCGAGGTGGAGGATTGCAACCGCGGGACCAGCCGCGGGACGTGGGAAATTGCGAGCTTGTGCTCCTTGCCCCCCACCCCCTGACCGATAGTCACCGAGCGGCTGGCCTAGCAGCCGGGACGTGACCAGCGCGCGACCAGCACACGCCCCCTCGGGGCCCGCGAGCGATCACCGCCAGGGATTGTCCGTCCGCGGCGGCCCGCCGAGGAGACGAACCGCCTCGCGAGCGTCGTTCCCCTCCGTCTCGCGGAGCGCGGCGAGCGCGGCGGCGAAGGTCCCCGGACGCCCGAGCGCGTGGTCCACGAGCGTCTCGAGGTGCCCAGTCAGGTTGTAGGCCACGGGGCTGAAGAAGACCCGCTGCAGGGCGCGCTCGCCGACCAGCTCCGCCACGCGCAGGGCGAAGAGGTAGCGGGGGTAGTAGGAGTGGCCGCGCTGCGGGGCGAGGTATCCGAAACGCCGGATCGCCACGCGATAGGCGAAGTACTCGGTGATCCCCTCGTAGAGCTCCGATGGGGCGCTCCGGATGAAGGGCTGCGACAGCCCGTGGATCACCTCGTGCACCATCGTCTGGCGCTGTCCGAAGGCGTGGTTTCTCGAGACGAGCGCCTGCCCGCGAGAATGCAGCCCGGCCAGGGAATCCGTCTTGCCGTGCCGCTGCCGGTATACCGCCTGGAGCGCCTCGCTCCGGAGGGTGAAGATCGGCACGGAGCTCGCGTCCAGCCCGAGCTCGTCCCGCAGCGCCTCTCGGACCTCGCGCTTCAGGGCCCTCAGTCGCCGGCGCTGCGAGCCGAAGGGCAGCGCCTCGAGGCGCAGCTTCTCGAGGGGCCCGTGCTGAAGGACGCCGTCTCGGAACAGCACGGCCACCGCCAGGCCTCCCGTGCTCTTGCTCCGGAGAAACCCGAGGATGCGGGCCGGCTCGTTCATGCGGCCGGTCCGCGGGTGTCGCAGCCGCAGCTCCGCGCCGATCCGGAGGCCCTGCGGCTCTCCCGTCTCTCGTTCGAGCCTTCCTTCCCCCACGGAAGGCACGAATAACCCCAGCCAGGCCCCGAGGACCCGAACGTAACCCACGCGCCGCATGTGATCGCGCCGCAGAGCAAGCCGCGTACCAGGGGAGCCATTGCGGCGGCACGCGACGTTGGCGACGCGTTCGAGCGCGCCGGTCGCCGATCTTGCGGCGCGCGGGCCTCGAGACCCTCGATTTCCGGCGCGCCCGCCCCTGGGGCCTTCAGCGAGTCGAGAGGTGGTGCACGAAGACGTAGATCACGACCCCGGTGGCCGAGACGTAGAGCCAGATGGGGAGCGTGAAGCGGACCACGCGGCGGTGGCGGTCCCGCTGGTCCCGGAGCGCCACGTAGAAGGTGTAGAGCACGAGCGGCAGCGCCACCACGGCCAGGAGCGTGTGCGAGGAGAGGATCGCCAGGTAGACCTTGCGCAGGCCGGGATGGCCGACGAAGCGCTGGTGCCCGGCCAGCGCCAGGTTCACCAGATAGCCGCCCAGAAAGATGCACGACGAGACGAAGGCCCCGCCCATGAGCGCGCGGTGGAGCGCGAGCTTCCGACTCCGCACGGCGAAGAAGCCCGCCAGGATGAAGACCACACTCAGGGCGTTGAAGAAGGCGTTCAGCGGGGGAAGGGCTGCAACCCAGGTCATGCGCTCCTCGATCTCCTCGTCTTCGTCCACTTCGGGGCGCTACTCGTCCAGCAGCCGCTCCGCGTCCCGCAGCAGCGCGTCGTAGGGCGCGTTGTCGGTCGCCTGATAGTAGCCCCGGATGCGGCTCGCGCGGTCCACGAGCACGAAGTGCGAGCCGTGGAAGAGGTCGGCCGGGTCGCTCCCCGGCTTCTTGCGCTCGAGCCCGACCTTGAAGCCCTGCACCACCGTCCCCTTGATCTGCTCGAGGGGCCCCGTGAGGAAGAACCACCGACGGCCGTCGGCAGCGAAGCGGGCGGCGTACTCGGCCAGCACCTTGGGCTGGTCGAACTCCGGGTCCACGCTGATCGACACCAGCTTGAGCTTTTCGCCGTGAGAGCGCGTGGCCTGCTGCAGCTCGGCCATTCGCTTCGTGAGCGCCGGGCAGATCGTCGGACAGCGCGTGAAGATGAAGTTCGCGATCCAGACCGTGCCGCGCAGCTCCGCCGTGCCCTGACGCCGACCCTGCTGGTCGAGGAACTGGAAGGCCGGCAGGCTGGCCAGGACCGGGGGCGGCGGCGTGAGGCGACGGTGGAGGACGCGCGCCAGCGGATACGCGGCGGCGAGCGCGAGCAGGACCAGCCAGAGCCACGGGTGCGCGTACCACCGCCGCGGCGTGGCTCCGGGTCCGGAAGACGAGGGCTGCGTGCCCAGCGAAGGTGCGGCGTCCATGGCCGGCGCAATGTAGCACTTGTTCCGCTCGTGGGGTCAGCCGCCCGAGGTGGCGAACCAGGGCAATCGAGTTCTGCGGATGGAAGAACCTGGGGAGGGCCTCGGGCGCTCGTGACGCGGTGGAGGCGTGGCGGGTGGACCGCGCGCGCGGGATCGAGGGAACCAAGGGGTGATAGCGGCGGGGATCGATGCAAAGGCCTTCGGCGCGGTGCTGCGCCCGGGGAGCTTCACTCCTTCTCCGGCTCACCCGAGCGCACCGACAACGGCAGCGGCGCGGCGGGTCAAGGCCCCCGAGCGCAGCGTCCGTAGGCAGCAGCGCCCGCCAGGGCGCTGTCGCCGGAGGTCCGCAGCCCCGCACGTCGCGCCTCTCG